>CACYDP010000057.1 GCA_902773135.1 uncultured Ruminococcus sp. | reverse complement strand
GTTTCTTGCAATACCGCCTATCATCTGCATACATTCTTTATCCGTAAGAGTACCGCCAAAATCAATAGAATGTTTTAAGATAATCTGTTTTGCTCTTTCGGATTTCTTCGTTGTAAATGTTGAACCCTTTTGTCTGCCTACTTGCTTACCGTTTAATTTAGCTGTTTTTAATCCTTCTGATGTACGCTTATGAAGGTCTTGTACTTCCTTTTCGGCTTGTTCAAATGCTATTTCAACTTGTTTTCTTGCAAGTATCATCAATACTTTATTCGTTGCTATTATATATTCGTCTGCAATTTTATCTCCTGTTAATGATAATTGCTGTTTCTGACTATCTTTATATACCGCCGTGTTAATATGTGGTTCTTTAATGAATACAAGTGAAACACCCATATTATACAATTCTTCATACTGTTTTACACCTTCAACGGCATTTCTACTCATTCGGGAAACAGAATCAAAAATGATTGTAATTTCCTTTTCACCTTTGCTTATTTGTTTTTCAATCTGTTTCAATAGTTTTATCCATTCGGGTCTATCTGCTTTTGTTCCTGTATAGGCTTCTGCATATATTACCGCTGTTTCGTCATATTCCTTTATGTTTCTTATTTGTCTTTCAATGTTCTGTGTCTGTGTGCTTATCCTTGCATAACCATATACTTTACACATATTTAACACCCTTTCAGTATAGTTGGTATTAAAACTATCGTTCGTTAGCTTTGATACTATTATACACCCCATTTTAACCCTTGTCAAGCCTATTCTTAATATATCCTTAAATTTGATACTGATAAAAGTATTAAAAATAAGGTACTACACCACACAATGAAGTATAGCATAGTACCTTGTATTGTTATTCTATTGTCTGTTGCTGTTTCCGTTTCGGCTGTGGGCTGTTATTAAGTATCAGCTATTATCATTCTACTATATATCTCATCATAGAGAAAGTAGTAAACTCTGTACACATTACTATTATCTGATAATCAATAGCATCATCATATCTGAATGTAAGCACATATCTATCATAGTTTTCGGTTATTTGCACTTCCGTTTCCAAGTCACTAATCAATGTCAAATTAAGACTACATATTATGTTATGTATCTTTCTTTCGGTTGTAAAAATAGCCATTGTAGGTTCTATGTTATTCCAATTACCCAACTTAACAACTGGCTTATCCGTGAATGAATTAAGCATAACATTGAATCCGTTATCCGTTCTCTGTCCGACTGCAATATTAATATATCCTGTTTCTTTTTCTTCGCTATCAGCAGCAAAAGAAAGTAAAGCACTTATCAATGTTCTGTATTCTTCGGGATTATTACAGAAGAAGTTATTCAAGAGTTTTCTATTGTAGGCGGCTTTCTTTTCAAAAGGTCTTTTAACTTTTGTTGTGTTTGCGTTACTCATAATAATTATCCTTTCTTTTATTAACATTCACTTTTATTAACATTCATAAGGGGGCTTGTTTTTATACTTCGTTCGACAATATCTTTATCAAGCATACTTTCAAGATACCTTTGTGTTATGCTTATATTGCCGTGTCCTAACAGTCTTGATAAGCTGTAAATATCTATTCCATTTTTTACCATAGTCTGTGCATAGAAATGTCTACAAGTATGCGGCGAACATCTGATATTGTTATCAATACCAATTTTTTTTCCTGCTTCATGCATAATGTTTTCTATGGTGTTTGTTGTACATTTCCGTCCTGTTCTTGATAAAAATAAAAAATCATTGTGTATTTTTTTATCGTCAAAATATGCTTTCTTTATTCTGTTATAAGTGATTAACTGCTTTTGCAAAATAGGACTTATTCCAACTTGTCTTTCTTTATTACCTTTCCCAAAAATTGTTAAAACACTATCAAATATAGAAATGTCTTTCAGCATACACAATTCATTGTTCCGTATACCTGTTTCAAGTAGCATTATTATAATTGTCTTGTTTCTGCTTGCAATGTAATTTACATTTGAGAACGCATTAGATAACTGTACAGCTTGCTTATCTGTGAATGTTTTAATTAGCGGTTTTGATTCTTTCGCCCAATTAACTTTCAATGCTGGATTATTAGCAATATATTCATTATCGACGGCATATTTGAAAAACGCTCTCATTGTTTTGATAATACCGTTGATATAAGTTTCTTTTGCGTTATTGTCGAATTTGTAAAAGATATACGCTTTTAAATCTGTTAGTTTGACTTGTTCAATATCTGTAATATTTTGATTATCAATTAACCATTGAATCATCAAGTTATTACTGTTATGATAGCTTTTAATCGTCTGTGGTGTTAGATTTCTAATTTTACATTCATAAATAAATTCATTCAAGACTGCTTTTAATAACAAAAAAATCCCTCCTTATCTCTCTTGAAAAAATCAAAGAAATAAGGGGGATTAATATATTCTGTATTGTGATATACTTTGATGTACACATCAAAAAATATAACAATCGTATATCATTATTCAATGACATAATTCACAATTCAAATTATGATATTTATACAGTATATCACAATTACAATACAAAAGCCTGTATTTATACGGATTTCAAATTCATTAATCAATCCTCATCAGGCATATCCCAGTTATGATAAACGTTCTGAACATCGTCATTTTCATCAAGGATGTCAAGAAGTTTCTGCATTTTTTCTGCTGCCTCAGGGTCTTCGATTTTAGTGTAATTAGATGGAACCATTGAAACGTCAGCAGAAACAAATTCATATCCCTTTGTTTCAAGAGCTTCCATAACTGCACCGAAATCCGAAGGTTCGGTGTAAACTTCAAAGACATCATCGGAGTCGGCAGAAAAGTCTGCTGCACCGGCTTCGAGAGCATCTTCCATTACTTTATCCTCTTCGTTGCCTTCTTTCTCTATGATGATAACACCTTTTTGTTCAAACATAAATGATACACAGCCTTGTGTTCCAAGGTTGCCACCGAATTTATCAAAATAATGGCGGACATCGCCTGCTGTACGGTTACGGTTATCCGTAAGTGTTTCAACAATTACCGCAATACCGCAAGGACCATATCCTTCATATGTAATAGATTCATAGTTGCTTGCATCATTTGAACCTGCGGCCTTTTTGATGATCCTTTCAATATTGTCATTTGGAACATTATTTGCTTTTGCTTTTGCAATACATTCACGAAGTTTAGAGTTGGAAGCAGGGTCTGCTCCGCCGCCCTCACGAACCGCAACAGCAAGTTCACGTCCGATTTTTGTAAAAACTTTTGCCCTTGCACCATCTGTTTTTTCCTTTTTACGTTTAATGGTACTCCATTTTGAATGTCCTGACATATAAAAAATCCTCCTGTAATCATAAACATAATTGAGCAACATTATTTTAACACGAAGTTAATACTGTGTCAATATCCGTTAAAAGCAACACACGAAAATCAAGTTTGTTGATTGTTAATTTTTAAATAATGGGTGTTTGCCGATGTAACAAATTTGTATTAAATATAAAAAATCAAGCATAAACCTTTGGTGTACAGTTTATACTTGATTTTTATTAAAATTTATTTTGAAATCAGTGAAACACAGTGTGCCGAAATGCCTTCCATTCTGCCTGTAAAGCCGAGTTTTTCTTCGGTAGTGGCTTTTATGCTGATACAGTCAATATCAATTCCCATAGCCAAAGCTATCTTTTGCCGCATTTCAGGAATATAGCTTTTTAATTTCGGAGCCTGTGCAATAACTGTTGCATCAATATTTCCTATGCTATATCCCTTATTTGAAAGTAATTCGCAAACTTCTTTTAACAGATTCATACTGTCAATGCCTTTGTATTTTGCATCCGTATCGGGGAAATGCGTTCCAATATCTCCGAGAGCTGCGGCACCGAGCAACGAGTCGCAAATTGCGTGAAGAAGCACATCTGCATCACTGTGACCTAAAAGCCCCATTTTATAAGGAATTTCTATTCCGCCAATTATCAGTTTTCGGTTGGGGGCGAATTGATGAACATCATATCCGTGACCTACTCTTATTGACATTTTAAATTCTCCTTTAAACTGCCTTTATTATAACAAAGGCAGTTTTATTTTTGTGTTATGATTCTTCTGTAAAAATAAATTGATCATTTTTAAAGTCACATATCAATTTGCTGCCGCTCTTGACAGAACCGTCAAGCATTTTTTCAGATATGGCATCTTCAATCTTTGACTGAATTGCCCGTTTGAGAGGTCTTGCACCGTAAACTTCGTCAAATCCTGCTTCCGAAACAGCTTTAATTGCTTCGGGAGTAAATTCTGTATTAATGCCAAGATCTGAAAGACGTTTTTTCAGTGTTTCCAGTAGATTAGAGGCGATTTTTTGTATATCCTCGCTTGTCAGTTTGTTAAATACAATGATGTCGTCCACTCTGTTAAGAAATTCCGGTTTAAAAACCTGTTTCAGTTCACCTAAAACATTTTCACGCATTTTTTCGGCATCACTATCAGACTTTTCGTCACCGCCGAAAAATCCGAGATTTTTTTGCTTTTCTGTAATCAATCTGGCACCCACATTAGAAGTCATAATGATCACTGTATTTCTGAAATTAACGTGTCTGCCCTGAGAATCAGTCAATCTGCCGTCATCGAGAATTTGCAGAAGCATATTGAATACATCGGGATGAGCTTTTTCTATTTCATCAAATAAAAGTACTGAGTAAGGGCGGCGGCGAACCCGTTCTGTCAGCTGACCGCCCTCGTCATAACCAACATAACCGGGAGGAGAACCTATCAGCTTGGATACGGTGTGTTTTTCCATAAATTCCGACATATCAAATCTGATCATTGCATTTTCATCACCGAACATCGCTTGTGCAAGAGCTTTGCAAAGTTCAGTTTTGCCTACACCTGTTGGACCTAAGAATATAAATGAACCTACCGGTCGGTTGGGATCTTTCAGCCCTACTCTGCCGCGGCGTATTGCCTTTGCAACAGCAGAAACAGCCTCATCTTGACCGATAATTCTTTCGTGGAGTATTTTTTCGAGATTCAGAAGTCGTTCGCTTTCTTCCCGTGTCAGTTGCACAACAGGAATACCGGTCCAACTAGAGACAATTTCAGCAATGTCCTCGGAAGTTACTTCGCCGTTTTTGTGTTCATTTTTATCTTTCCAGGCTTTCTTTTTAGCTTCCAATTCTTCATGTAATTTCTTTTCTTCATCACGAACTTTGGCTGCTCGTTCAAAATCCTGTGTATTGACCGCTTCGGCCTTTTCTTTTTCTAATGATTTAATTTGATTTTCAAGTTCCTGCAAATCATTGGGAGCAGTATATGCTTTCAGACGAACTCTTGATGATGCTTCGTCAATAAGATCAATTGCTTTATCAGGCAAAAATCTGTCGGCAATATAGCGTGAAGAAAGTTTGACAGCTGTATTAATAGCTTCGTCAGTAATTTTTACTTTGTGATGTGCTTCATAACGGTCACGGAGTCCTTTGAGTATCTCAACCGCTTCTTCTTCGGTGGGTTCACCAACCGTAACAGGCTGAAAACGTCTTTCAAGAGCCGCATCTTTTTCGATGTACTTACGATATTCATTAATGGTAGTTGCTCCGATTACCTGAAAATCGCCTCTGGCAAGTGAGGGTTTCAGAATATTGGCGGTATCTGATGAACCTTCTGCCGAACCTGCACCGATAATGGTATGAAGTTCATCTATAAATAATATGATATTTCCGGCTTTTTTCACTTCATCAATTGCTGTACTGATTCTGTCTTCAAAATCACCTCTGTATTTGGTGCCGGCAATCATACTTGTCAAGTCAAGGGCAATGATTCTTTTGTCTTTGAGCGGTTCGGGAACATCACCCGAAACAATTTTCAATGCCAAACCTTCGGCAACAGCTGTTTTGCCCACACCGGGTTCACCGATGAGACAAGGATTGTTTTTGGTACGGCGTGAAAGTATCTGAACCACACGCTGAATTTCTTCTTGTCTGCCGATTACGGGATCAATACCGCCTTTTGAAGCCGTTTCGGTAAGGTCACGTCCAAATTTATCAAGGATTTTGGTTTTTCCGTTGGCTCTTGATTTAACGCCTGAACTGATAGAAGGGACCTCTTCAAAATCATCATCTTCGTCGTTATTACCGATAGCGTTGTTAATAGAGCGGATCAGATCCTGACGGTGAATATTCATTTCTTCAAGAAAACGAACGGCATAACTTTCACTGTCAGATATAACAGCAATTAATATATGTTCTGTTCCTACATAATTATGCCCCATATTAGCAGCTCTCATAATGGCTGTTTGAAGCACTCTTTTCGTTCTTGGTGTAAAATCATCGGGGGTGAGTTTGGTATATTCGCCTGTTCCGATTTCAGTTTGAATGAGTTGCTCGAGTGTATCTTCATCAGCACCGCATTTTGTCAGAATGGTATATGCTGCACCATCACCGCACTTGATAAGACCCAAAAGCAAATGTTCGCTTCCTACATAAGTGTGTCCCATTTGTTGTGCGGATTGAATCGCATTATTAATAGCATTGTTTGCTTTTTCAGTGAAACCGTTGAATTTATACATAATATATACCTCCGTTCAAGAATGATTTTTCCATTGATATTTTTAATTTTCAAGTCTTCTGTTGGCGGGAATTTTTTGTTGAAGCAATGCCGTTCTTACCAGTTCCGATCGGATACTGTCACGTTCCAAAGGGGAAATCTTTTTTCCAATATTTTTCATTAGAGTTGCCGGCTGTATTTCAATAAAAAGACGATTGATGGTACTCAGATCGATATTTTCAAAAATACCCGCTTCCACTCCGAAACGCAGATTAGACAGTAGTTCTGTACACTCTTTATTGTTCATTAGTTTTGCATAATGCAAAATTCCGTATGAACGGTAAATTCTGTCTTGAATATTGATATTTTTAATCAGAGAATCTCTTGCTTCCCGTTCCTGTGTTATCAACTGTACAGCAATATCCCGTAAATTTTTAATAGCTTCCTGTTCAGATATACCCAAAGTTACTTGATTGGAAAGCTGGTATATAGCACCGCCGGGTTCGGTTCCTTCACCGTACATACCTCTCAAAGTAAGTCCTAATTTTGCCAGAGAAGCACTGATTTTTCCCATTGCACCGTTTTCCTTTAAGGCGGGGAGATGCATCATCAAAGAAGCTCTCATACCGGTGCCGATATTGGTGGGGCATTGTGTCAGGTAGCCGAGATTATCATTAAATGCAAAATTAAGCTGTTCGTCAAGGAGAGTATCTATTTTATCTGCAAGACTATAAGTACCGTCAAGATCCATATCAGATTTGATGACTTGTATACGGATATGATCTTCTTCATTAATCATAATACTGACGGATTCATTATCAAGCAGAAGAAGACCCCTGCCTTGTCTGTCGGAGATAAATTCAGGACTGACAAGGTGGCGTTCCACCAGAGAAACAGCTTCTTCCTGAGTCAATTCTGACATTTGGATATATTGAAATCTGTCTGAAATGGCAGAATTACCGTTCAGCACAGCATCCTTTACAATACCGGCAATTTTGCATTTTTTGTCAATACTCAAACGACAGGGGAAAGGAAACTCACGAAGATTTCTTGCGAATCTGATTCTTGTACTGATGATTACATCACTTACATCTTTTAAAGAGTTATATTTTTTTTCACTCATCACCATCATTCCTTTCACTTGTTATCAATATTTTGTGCGGCACCTTTTTCGAGTTCTTTAATGCGGTCACGAATTTCGGCGGCACGTTCAAATTCCTGAGCTTTTACAGCAGCTTCAAGTTCATTTTTATACTTCATTATCTCATTTTTGATTCTGGCTTCTGTTCCGGCAGAATGAGCAAGCTTGCCTATATGTGTTGTTCTTCCGTGAATACGTTGAATAGACGGCATCAGTTCATCAAAAAATGTATCATAACAGGCCGCACAGCCGACTTGTCCTGATTTCGCAATATCCGAAAAGCTGCTGCCGCAACATTTGCAGAGTTTAGTATTTTTTTCGGAAGAACCAAGCATAAAGCTTCCGAACAGTTTATTCAGATCAAGTCCGATATTTCCGAAAAATGATCCGTATCCGAGTTTTTGAGCACATTCGTGACAAAGATTAAACTCTTTCAGTTCACCGTTAAGAATAGTTTTGATATGGGTAGTAGCCTGTTTTTTTTCGCATGATTGACATAGCATAAAGAAAAACCTCCTTTAAATTTGAATACTATGAATTTATCATAATGGTCATCAGCATATTTTTCATAACAGATGCTCTGATATTATCTCTCAGATGCTGCGGAACCGCACTGTATGCTTTATCTGACAGTGCTGAAGAAATCAAAAGATAATCATAGTTTGATATGATATTCCTTGCTGTCATATTGCCCAGTATAGTTTGTGCTTCGGCAGAACCAATTTTATTTCCTATGGAACCTACAATGTGCATAATGGCAACGCTTCTGTCGGTTGTAATTCTCGTTATTCTTATATAACCGCCGCCGCCTCGTCTGCTCTCTACAATATACCCCTGTTCAGGCGTGAAACGTGACGTAATAACGTAATTGATTTGACTTGGAACGCAGCCGAGAATCCCCGCAAGTTCATTTCTTTTTATTTCGGCATTGCCGTTACTCTCGTCAAGCATTTTTGAAATGTATTCGGCAACCAGATCACTTATTTTCATTTTGAACCACCTCCTGCTACTGTTTCTTATTAAATTTAACTTTGACTTTCTTTGACTTTATGACAATATTATATTCTTAAAGTCAAAAAAGGTCAAAGTCAGAAAAAGTTAAATAAGTCTTAAAAAATAAATTATATCTAAGATAAACTGTTTTTTTCTTCTGAATTCTCTTTTTTTCTTATTTTTTTAACTTTCGTTCAATTTACAATTTACTTTGATAACTGGCTTTGTTCATAATTTATTTACTCATTCAAAAACCCTGTCAATCGTATTTGGTTATCTTGCAATTACAGCGAAAAGATGATATGATATGGTACAGGATTTGTAATTTTTTAATGATATATGTGACGGTGAATTGAATGGCATTAATTAATGTAAGCAATCTTTCTATGGAGTTCGGAGAAAGACTGCTGTTTGATAAAATGAATTTTGAGATTAATGAATCAGATAGAATCGGTCTGATAGGTATCAACGGCTGCGGAAAAACTACATTGTTTAAGCTGCTTACAGGGGAGTATTCTCAGTCGGACGGCAATATTATTATCGGAAAAAACACTTCTATTGGTTATATGGAGCAACACGTTTGCCGTAACCTTGAAAGATCCGCCTATGATGAGGTGATGACAGTATTTTCTTATCTTACGGATATGGAGAGTGAACTTGATATTCTGAATGCAAAAATTAATGCATACAGCGGTAAAGACAGCATTGAGCGTGATAAGCTGATAGAACGACAGGTATTTTTAAATGATGAATTTACCAAAAACGGAGGATTGACTTGTCGTTCTAGAGCAAGAGCAGCACTGCTTGCCCTCGGATTTGATGATGAAAAAATGAATCTTCCTATCAAAGCTCTCAGCGGAGGACAAAGAGCCAAATTACAGCTGACGAAATTGCTGTTATGCAATGCAAATTTTTTGCTTCTCGATGAGCCTACCAACCATCTTGATGCACAGGCAATCGAATGGTTGGAGCAATTTCTTGCAGAATCCAAACGTTCTTATATGGTTATATCGCATGACAGATATTTTCTGGATCAAATCACAAATAAAACCTTTGAACTTGAAAATAAAAAAATGACTGTTTATAAAGGAAATTATAGCGAATATCTTCCCCAGAAAGAAATGCACGATCTCACATTGCAGCGTGAATATGAAAACACCGTAAAGGAAATCAATCGACTGGAAGGAATTGTTGAGCAGCAGAGAAGATGGAACCGTGAAAAAAATATCAGAACCGCAGAAAGCAAACAAAAAATGATCAATAAACTGACAGAAAATCTTGTCAGACCTGAAAGTGCCCCCGAGTCAATGCAATTTGAATTTAAAACAGAAAAAAAGAGCGGTGAAGATGTATTGATGGTTGATAATCTTTCACTTGCTTTTGATGAAAATACTATTTTTGAAAATATTTCTATGGAAATACACAGAGGAGAAAGAATATTTATTCTTGGTCCGAACGGCTGCGGAAAAACCTCTTTACTGAAAACGATTCTCGGTTTGTATAAGGCAAAAAATGGAAGAATTCGTTTTGGTACAGAAGTAAAGGTAGGATATTATGATCAGATACAGACCGGTATGGACAGTCATAAAACAGTATTTGAAGAATTATCTGATACATTTCCTTCTATGACAAATACCGAAATACGAAGCACACTCGCAAAATTTCTGTTTAAAAATGATGACGTATTTAAAGAGCTTTCCGATCTCAGCGGCGGTGAACGTGCAAAAGTTTTGTTGACGGAATTGATGCTCGGCGGTGCCAATCTGTTGATTCTTGATGAACCTACCAACCATCTTGACATTAATTCCTGTGAAGCACTTCAAAATGCTGTCAAAAATTATGACGGAACAGTTCTGGCAGTTTCTCACGACCGTTATCTGATTAATGATTTAGCTGACAGAATATTTTATCTTACACCGCAGGGCATAGAGGTATTTGACGGAAATTATGATGATTTTGTGAAAAAATATGATCCGTTTGCTAAAGTTGAAAAAATAAAGGAACATCATACTTCTGGGCAAACTGAATACAAAAATAAAAAACAAAATGATGCTAAACGCAGAAAAGCGAAGGCAAGATTGTCAAAATTGGAACTTGAAATTTCAGAACAGGAAGATCTGATTTCACAGCTGAACAACAGTTTGAACGATCCTGAAAATTCCTGTGACTATGAAAAAATGCTTGGTATTACTTCTGAAATAGACGCCGCTAATCATCTTCTTGATGCTATGTATGAAGAATGGGAGGAGCTTTCAGAGTTTTTAAGTGAATAAAAAAGCACACCGGCAAAACGGTGTGCTGCAAGGTTGTTAAAATTAATTTTCTTTTTCTGTATAGAGATACGGTTTTATGTCTTCTTTAAAGGTTTCGGGTGCATCGTCATTCGGAATTTCAAGCATAATCGGCTGAGAAATATCAAGACTGATAATCCCTATCAAAGAATGAGCGTCAATCGTATATATATCAGAAATAAGATTGATTTTCAATGTGTCGTATTTTGCAGTCATCACTACAAATTCTTTTACATTTGCAAGGTCTTTCAGAAAAATTTTTGCTCTGTACATTTTGAAGCCTCCGTTATATATTTTGACTTATACCCGAAGTACTGAGTATAACTTAATTTTAACAGCATTTTCAATGAAGGTCAACAACTTTTTAAAAAATAATAAAGTGTCTGTAAACTTTGTTTGTCAAACTATATTTTATCAAACAGCAGTTTAAATTTAGTGTTTTTTGCCAAAGGAAAGGTGAAATATGAAAGTAAAAATAATCACATTGGGTTGTAAAGTAAATCAATTTGAATCACAGGCCATGTTAAAAGATCTTGCCGAAAACGGGTTCACATTGGTTGAAGATAATGAACACTCTGACATATCTATTATCAATTCGTGTGCTGTTACGCAGGCAAGCGAACAAAAAGCGGTGAAACTCATACATCGTTTAAGGCGTGAAAATCCTGATACGGTCATTATTCTGACAGGATGTATGGCTCAGGCTTTTCCGGAATCCGGTAACGATCTTCCTGAAGTAGATATTGTGCTCGGAAATAAAAGGCGTTCGGATATTATTCCTACGATTAACAGATATATGAAAGACAGAGAAAAATTTACATATGTAGAAGAATATGCCAAAAAAGACATATATGAAAGTCTGTCGGTTGATCAATTTATCAATCGTACAAGAACTTTTTTGAAGATAGAGGACGGCTGCAATCGTTTTTGTTCCTATTGCATCATTCCGTATGCAAGAGGCAGAGTGCGTTCCTGTTCACTGGAATATATTCATAAAGAAGTCTGTACTTTTTCAGAAAACGGTTATCGTGAGATTGTGATTATAGGTATCAATCTTTCGTCATTCGGAAGTGATAACGGATTGAAATTTTCCGATGCTGTGAAAACTGCCTGCGAAAGTGCCAATGTTCGCATACGTCTTGGTTCTTTGGAACCGGAATCAATGGATATTGAAACTTTACGAATTTTTGCACAGTATCCCAATTTTTGTCCCCAATTTCACCTTTCGCTCCAAAGCGGATGTGATGCTACTCTAAAACGTATGAACCGACATTATACGACCGCAGAGTATACCGAAATAGTTAATAATATACGCAAAGTTTTTGATAATCCGTCCATTACCACTGATGTTATGGTTGGTTTTGCGGGAGAAACAGAAGAAGAATTTCACGAGTCGTTGGAATTTGTACGCAAAACAGGTTTTGCCAAGGTACATATTTTTCCGTATTCCAGACGAAAGGGAACCGTTGCTGACAGAGCCGCCGACCAGATTCCTCAGCATATTAAAAAGGAACGTGCTGCATCGATGGCAAAAATTGCCGCAGAAACACGAAAAGCTTTTCTTGCTTCCCAAGTAGGCAGAATTGAAAAAGTTCTGATTGAATCGAGAAACAAAAACGGCTTGTATGAAGGTTATACGGCAAATTATACACCTGTATATGTTGATACCGACGAATCGGCTATTAATCATATAATTAATGTGCAGATTATCGATAGTACCGATGATAGTTGTATCGGAAAATGTGTAGATTGATCCACTTGATTAATAAGTATACAATAACAGATTATAAATATTTCTCCTAAGCCTGCCAATTTTTCCTTGGCAGGCTTTTGGCTTGTTGTATCAAATTTTTACATAAAAATGTCATTGATAAAATAATGATTAGTTTCAAATACTAACACAGGGAGATGACGGTTTATGAAAAAATATGTTTACTTATTTTTGGCAACAATACTATTGGTTTCTGTCATTCTAATGTCTGGCAATATCATTGTAAATGATGCATTAGAAACAGAACTGTTTACCTTACGTGCTGAAAGCGTTGATAATACGGTGACAGCAAGCGGAAAACTGCAATATACATCTAAATATGAAGTAAAACCCGGTGGCATAGGAGTGGTAAAGTCCATAGACGTAAAACAAAAGGATAAAGTTAAAAAAGGAGATTTGCTGTTCACTTATTATGAACTCAATCAAGAGGCGGAACAGATGATATTACAATATGGTGATATACAGAGTGTTTTATCGATGCTGAGTGATTCATCGCTGAAAAAACAGATGTTGGAAGAAGTAAAGAAAAATTCCCGAGTAAAAAAAACATATGCTGAAAAAGAAGGAACAGTAAGAGAAATTAAATATTCCCAAAATGATGTGATAGATCAAAGTAGTGTGATAATGAAAATATCCGATGAAAATGCTCTTGAAATACCCATCAATATTAACGAGTCTTACGTCGAACAAATAGAAAAGAATCAAAAGGCGGAGATTGTTTTCACAGCCTTTCCAAATGAAAAGTACACAGGAACGGTGACAGAAATTGCTGATGAAGCCACTCAGACAAGTGGATTGTCAGGAAAAGAGGTAACGGTAGCAGTTGTAATAAAACCCGATGATAAATTAGATGAAAAAGTCAGAGTCGGTTACAGTGCCGATTGTTCCGTGATCACATCGACTGACAATAATATTTTAATTATACCGTATGAATATATTCGCTCCGATGATGACGGAGATTACGTGTATTTATATAAAAACAGAAAAGCAAAAAAAGTGTATATCAAAACCGGCAAAGAATATAAAAGTGGGGCAGAGGTTATTTCGGGTATCAATCAAAACGATCAAATTATTAAAAAATGTGATAATGTATATGACGGACAAAAAATCAAAGTGATCGGAGAGTAAAATAATGATAGATATGATAATCAATTCTGTTAAAATGTTATTACGGAAAAAGGGACGGACATTTCTGACCTTATTTGGAATAGCGGTAGGGGTAGCCTCGGTTGTCATTATCAATAATATCAGCAGCTGTGGCAGCAGTGCCTTTACCGATGAAATAGACGGACTCGGAATGGGCGGACTAACCGTAAGTCTCAAAAATCAATCGGCAACTCTATCGGATAATGAGCTTGAAACCATTAAATTGCTGCCATACGTAGATGATGCAATGCCAATAATGTTTGAATCTACCGATGCCTATATCAAAGAAAAAAAAAATCCGGTCTATTTATGGGGTATTGACAACTATGCAAAAGATGTTATTTCGCTGAAAATACTGAGCGGAAGATTTTTTAATTCAGGCGACTTGTCATCTCATTCAAAAAACTGCATTGTTGACAAGACATTTGCTCAAAATTATTACGGAACAGATAATGTTACCGGGAAAGAAATCGTCATCAACAGCGGCGGAAAAAGCACGAAATATAAAATTATCGGTGTTTTAAAAACAGGAAGCGGACTGCTGCAAAACGTAATGGGGGCTTATATTCCCGAGTTTATTTATATACCATATACAACAATGCAGCAAAATTTAAACAGCAATAATTTTTCCCAAATAGCAATCAAGGTAAATGAAAATTATGACAATGAAATTGCCGGAAAAAATATTATTAAAGCCATAGAGCACACCACCAATATGAAAGATGCTTATTCCTTTACCGATATGGCAAAACAAAAGGAAAATATAGGAAATATAATTCATATATTTTCTCTTGTCATTACTTCCGTAGGAGTCATATCCTTGTTGGTAGCAGGATTAAGTATTATGAATGTAATGTTGGTATCGGTAACAGAAAGAACAAGGGAGATAGGAATCAAAAAAGCAATTGGTGCGGCAAAAAGCAGTATTGTTTATGAATTTTTATTTGAATCGGCTCTTGTTACGTTAGCCGGAGGGATAATAGGAATTATTTTCGGAACGTTGATTTCGGTTATAGGAGCCTCTATATTAGGATTTGTATTTGCATTTGATTTTTATACAGTCATCGTAATATTACTATTTTCTGTTGTCATTGGAATTATCTTCGGCATCTATCCGGCATTAAAAGCAGCCAGTCTAAAACCGGTCGAGGCTTTGAGATCTATTTAAAAATTCAGCACATCACATTTTTTATCAATGATGCAATGTGCTGAATTAGCAAATAAACGATATTTAATTTTATGATCAGAGCAGTTTTGCTCTTAATTCATCGCCATTCTGTTCGCAGAGATAAGCGGGAGGAATGTCAAGCACGGTAAAGCAGCCGGTTTTTCCCTCATCACTCATACGTTTCACAGCTCTCGCATAAGCGATAAGGACGCTTGTAGTAAATTCCGGATTTGAATCCAATTTCAAACTGTATTCGATAATATGGTTGTTTTCTTTATTAACACCTGTTTTTCCTGATCGGAACACAAAACCGCCGTGAGCCATACCGCTGTGTTTTTTGAGAAGTTCTTCTTCACTGATAAAATAAACGGTTGTATCATAATCAGCAAAATAGTTCGGCATTGTTTTGATTTCATTTTCTACACGAGCAGCATCAGCACCATCTTCCAGAACGACATAGCATTCTCTGATATGTTTCTGACGTGTTGTCAGTTCGGGGTTTTCACCGTTTCTGACGGAATCAAGAGCAGATGTAATGGGTATGGTATATTGTTTGGCATTTTTAACACCTTTAATTCTTCTGATAGCGTCAGAATGACCCTGGCTGACACCTTTGCCCCAAAAAGTATAGTCTTTTCCATCGGGAAGGATTGCATTGGCATATACTCTGTTAAGTGAAAACAGCCCTGGATCCCAACCTACTGAAATGAGCCCGATTTTTCCGCTTTCTTTTGCTGCTTTGTCTACATTGCTGAAATGTTCGGGAATACGTGCGTGTGTATCGAAACTGTCAACTACGTTAAAGTGTTTTACGAATTCCGGGGTCTGAACCGGGAGATCTGTTGCACTTCCTCCGCAAAGTATCAGTACATCTATTTTATCATACCATTCATTTGCATTATTGATGTTGATAACAGGTACATTTTCAGAAAGAATGTTGACATCAGCCGGATTCCTTCTGGTAAATACTGCTGCCAATTCCATATCATTTGCAGCATTTACAGCGATTTCCGTTCCTTTTCCGAGATTTCCGTAGCCAAGAATACCTATTCTTGTTTTCATATAAAAGACTCCTTTGCTATTGATTTGAACAAATCTGAGTGAGTTAAATTCATAAAATATTAGTGAAACAGATTTGATAGTAAAATTATAAGTGCTTTTTTGAAATATGTCAACATTAAAGAATTTGAATTGACATAATTGGAATTTCACTATATAATTAAAATTGATTTTTAGGGTTTACAAGGAAGTGTAAGAATGGAAAAAACAAAAGAGGTTTCTGTTGACATAAAAAGAATTAATGCCGAGGTAGATGAAGGCTTGAATGATGAACAAGTCAGAAAGCGTATGGACAGCGGTTTATATAATATCAATACTCAGCTGAAAACCAAGAGTATTAAAAGGATATTTTTTGATAATATTGTCACTTTATTTAATGTATTGAATATTATTCTTGGGCTTGCTGTTTTGTATGTCGGTTCCTATAAAAATATGCTTTTTCTTGGAGTAATGTTTTTTAACACAGCAATAGGAATTTTTCAGGAAATCAGAGCGAAAAGGACAATCGATAAACTTTCAATCGTTTCAGCGACAAAAGTTACGGCTGTTCGTAATGGTAAAAAATGTCAGATCGGTATTAATGATATTGTCCTTGACGATATACTGGAATTTTCACAAGGCAATCAGATTCCCGTTGACTGCAAAGTTATTTCGGGGGAATGTGATGCAAACGAGTCACTGCTTACAGGCGAATCCGACGCAATACATAAAACTTCCGGCAGTGAGATACTTTCGGGAAGTTTTATTGTTAGCGGTAAATGCTATGCCCGGGTCGAACGTGTAGGGGCAGAATGTTATGCTTCAAAGATTTCTGCTGAAGCAAAATACATAAAAAAAATCAATTCTGAAATCATGGAGACTCTCAACAGTATTATCAAAATATTAACTTTTATTATACTTCCTCTGGCTATCATATTATTTTTAAAACAATATTATGTTCCCGGAGACATCACTGTCGAAGAAATCAAAACATTGTTTGGAACGGTAGATACCCACATATCATCTGCAGTTGTTAATACTGTTGCCTCTGTGATAGGTATGATTCCGGAAGGATTGATTCTTCTTACCAGTACGGTTCTTGCAGTAAGTGTGATACGCTTGGCACAAAGAAAAGTTCTGGTTCAGGAGCTTTATTGTATAGAAACTCTTGCACGGGTTGATGTACTGTGTCTTGATAAAACAGGCACTATCACGGAAGGCTGTATGGAAGTTGCCGATTATGTCGCTTATGGTCAAAATGCAGAAAAAGAAAATATCAATGAAATTATGTGCGGTATGGTTTCTGCACTTGATGACAACAATGCAACATTTCTTGCCCTAAAAGAAAAATTTAATGATGCAACAAAAATGAAGGCAGAGAAGATTGTACCCTTTGCCTCTGAAAAAAAATGGTCAGGAGTACATTTTGAGAATTATGGAACATATGTAATGGGGGCAGCGGAATTTATTCTTAAAAAGATCCCTGATGATTTAAAGAAAAAGTTGGATTTATATTCTAAAAATTATCGTTCGATCATTCTTGCACATTCTGGAAAAAATTTTAAAGGCAGCGAACTGCCTGATGATATGACAGTAATAGGAATTATATTGCTGAATGATAAAATCAGGAAAGAAGCACCGAACACATTAAGATATTTTGCGGATGAAAAAGTTGAAATAAAGGTTATTTCGGGAGATAATCCGATAACTGTGTCAAATGTAGCTAAAAGAGCAAATGTTAAAAATTATGACAAATTTATTGATGCTTCTTCTTTGATAACGGATGAAGAAATTGAAAGTGCCGTAGAAAATTATACGGTTTTTGGCAGAGTTACGCCGGCACAGAAAAAGAAATTTGTCATTGCTCTCAAGAAACAAGGACATACAGTTGCGATGACCGGAGATGGTGTCAATGATGTACTTGCTCTTAAAGAAGCAGACTGCAGTATTGCAATGGCAGCAGGAAGCGATGCGGCGAGAAGTGTATCTCAATTGGTACTTCTTGATTCCAATTTTTCGTCTATGCCGAAAGTTGTTGCAGAGGGACGGCGTTCGATTAATAATATTCAGCGTTCCTCAACGCTTTTTATCGTGAAAACGATTTTTTCAACCATATTGGCGTTCTTGTTTGTATTTATCAATGTAAAATATCCGTTCCAACCCATACAGCTTACACTTGTTAATGCCTTTACCATAGGGATACCGTCATTTATACTGGCACTTGAACCGAATAAAGAAAGAATCAAAGGACATTTCTTTTATAATATTATGAAAAATTCCATACCTGCGGGCTTGGTCACGGTCATCGATATTGTGCTGTGCATATTTGCAATGGAACTGTTTTCGTTGTCTTACGATGAGTATTCCACTCTTGCGGTTTGTTTGACAGCAGCAACAGCTCTGATGATTCTTTTTAAAGTTTCTATGCCATTTAATATACTTCGTACCGCATTGTTTGTTGTAATGATAACAGGGCTTACAATAGGCGTGCTTTGTTTCAGAGATTTTATGGGTGTTAATTTTTTTAACTTTGCCTATATGGACAAAAAAATGATTATTATATTTGCAGTGCTTGTTGTAATTTCTTTGATTGCGTTTTTGTTATGTACTTTTCTTGTAACAAAAATTTTCACAAACTTTGAAAATAAAAATACAAAATACAGCATAAAATAAAAAAGGTACTTCCAAAATTTTATATCGGAGGTTATTGCTTTGAATTGCTGTAAAATTACAGATTTAAGACACAAAGAGGTAATCAATAACCATAATGGTAGAAGAATCGGTTATGTTGATGATGCAGAAGTCAATACCGAAACGGCACGTCTTACAGCGATTATCATTTACGGACGTCCAAAATTTTTCGGACTGCTGGGAAGATGTGACGACATCGTTATACGATGGGAGAATATCAAACTGATAGGGGAAGATACCATACTGGTGGATAACTGCCATTATCCGCAGAAACATCATAAATCTAAAAATCCCTTTTTCAGAAATTGATTTGAAATTCTTTTAAAATTTGTCAAAAAATGCTTGCATTAAAAAAATATATATGATATAATAACTTCTGCAAAACGCACGTCGGTCATATTCGTTAGGTGCATACGAAAATATGTTAAAATTCATACCGACGGAGGTAAAACCTAAGGAGGATTTAAAAATGGCATCAGTAGTATCAATGAAACAGCTTTTGGAAGCAGGCGTACATTTCGGACATCTTACAAAAAGATGGAATCCTAAAATGGCTCCCTACATCTTTACTGAAAGAAACGGTATTTACATTATCGATCTTCAGAAAACAGTAAAGAAACTGGAAGAGGCATATAATTTTGTTCGTGATCTTTCGGCAGAAGGCAAGTCCGTTCTTTTTGTAGGTACAAAGAAACAGGCTCAGGATTCAGTAAAGGAAGAAGCACTCCGTGCAGGTGCTTATTATGTAAACGCAAGATGGCTCGGCGGTATGCTGACTAACTTCACTACGATTCGCCGCAGAATAGAAAGACTGAAACAGCTTCGCACAATGGAAACAGACGGTACATTCGATCTTCTTCCTAAGAAAGAAGTTATCAAGCTCAATCTTGAAATCGAAAAGCTCGAAAAGTTCCTTGGCGGCATCAAAGATATGCAGGAAATTCCCGGAGCACTTTTCATCGTTGATCCCCGCAAAGAAAGAATTGCAGTAGCAGAAGCTAAGAAACTTGGTATTCCGATCGTTGCTATTGTAGACACAAACTGCGATCCCGATGAAATCGATTATGTGATTCCCGGCAATGATGATGCAATTCGTGCAGTTAAACTGATTTCTACCGCTATTGCTAACGCTATTATAGAAGGCAACGAAGGTAGAATGGGTGCTGCGGCTGAAGAAGAGACCGAGGATGCAGCAGAGGAATAATTCTTGGGTCTTTGCAAATAAATAACAGAATACCCGCAAGTAATTTGCGGGTATTTTTTCAAGGAATATAACAAAATATTGATAATACGGAGGTATTTTAAAATGGCATTTACAGCAAAAGATGTTATGGCATTGAGAGAAAGAACAGGCTGCGGTATGATGGACTGCAAAAAGGCTCTTACACAGACTGACGGTGATATGGACAAGGCAATAGACGTTCTTAGAGAACAAGGTCTTGCAAAGGCAGCAAAGAAGGCTTCAAGAATTGCTGCTGAAGGTGTTGCATATGCTTATGCAAACGAAGAGGGCACAGCCGGTGTTGCTCTTGAAGTAAATGCAGAGACAGACTTTGTCGCAAAGAATGCTGATTTCCAGGCATTTGTTAAGACCGTTGCTGAAACTGTTATGAATGAAAATCCTGCCGATGTTGATGAACTTCTTACAAAAACAGCAGTAGGTACAGAAATGACAGTTGCAGATCTTCTTCGTGAGAAGATTCAGACAATCGGTGAAAATATCATTATTCGCCGTTTCACACGTTATGAGGGTACAGTTGCGACTTATATACATGCAGGCGGTAAAATCGCTGTAATGGTTAAGTTTGATACAGATGTTGCTGCTCAGGACGGATTTAAGGTTTACGCTAAGGATATAGCTATGCAGGTTGCAGCAGCAGCTCCGGCTTATCTCAATAAAGATCAGGTTCCGGCAGAAGTAATTGAACACGAAAAGAAGATTATGACTGAACAGGTTATCAATGACGGTAAGCCTGCTAATATTGCAGAGAAGATTGTTGCAGGTAAAATTGGTAAGTATTATGAAGAAAACTGCCTTGTAAACCAGGTATTTGTTAAAGATAGCAAGCTGAAAGTTGATCAGTATACTGCTCAGACAGCTAAAGCTCTCGGCGGCAATATTAGTATTGTTGAATATGTTCGTTTTGAAAAGGGCGAAGGTCTTGAGAAACGTAACGATGACTTTGCAGCAGAAGTTGCAAGTATGGTAAAATAATTTTGCTTATAGCATTTGCTTTATTCGATAGCCCTACATCGCAGGTGTAGGGCTATCAGTTTTTTGTCCATAGTTAGGCTTAAAAGTTAAAATGGAAAACAAGCGATAGTTTTGTCTATCGCTTGTTTTTTTGGGTGCTTTAGCATGAGCTAAAAGTAGAAATGAAAGAAAAACGTTTTAGAATGCTCTTTTGACGTTCAATTCTTTGCTGATGTTATTTTGACAAATTTTTATAAGATTTTCATGCCGTTACGCTATAATACGATTAAAAAAAATTAATTGTAACTATTGACATTACAACCAAACTGTGCTATTATATGATTGTAACAAAAAAAGTTACAACTAAAACAAAATATATAATAACGGAGGTTATTTCATGAAAATTGCAATAGTTTGTGCAAACGGAAAAGCAGGAAAACTGATTACCAAAGAGGCAGTAGAAAGGGGTTTTGATGTAACAGCAGTTGTCAAAGGAGAAAATAAAACAGTTGCCAAAAAGTTTATCCGTAAGGATTTGTTTGATCTGACAACTAATGACTTAAAAGATTTTGATGCAGTTGTTGATGCTTTTGGTGTATGGGCTGAAGAAGAATTGCCTAAACACAGCACATCTTTGAAACATCTGTGTGATATTCTTTCCGGTACAGATATACGTCTTGTAGTTGTAGGCGGTGCAGGAAGTCTTTATGTTAATTCCGAACACACTGTTCAAGTAATGGACGATCCTGATTTTCCTGAAATATTCAAACCGCTTGCATTAGCACAGGGTAAAGCACTTGCAGAACTCAGGGAAAGAAATGATGTTAAATGGACTTTTATCAGTCCCGCAGGAGATTTTCAGGCAGATGGCGAAAAAGTGGGTGAATATATTCTTGCAGGCGAAGAATTAACTCTGAATGATAAGGGCGAAAGTATTATCAGCTACGCCGACTATGCTGTTGCTATGGTTGATGAAATCGAAAAAGGAAATCATATTCAGCAAAGAATCAGCGTTGTAAGAAAATAATTTATCATTAAAAAAGTATAAAATAGAAAATACTGCATAGAGTTGATGAGTGTATTGAATTATTGCCGGAATGACATATGTTTTTCTATAACAGCCATTATTATAACAGTAGGTGATTAAATGTTTTCAAGATTGATAACACATTTTACGGAAGATTACGAAAAACGGATTGATAAAATAAAAGAAGTTATTAACCATTCCGATGCCATTATTGTTGGGGCAGGTGCGGGACTTTCTACTTCGGCAGAATTTTCATATTCCGGTGAAAGATTTAAAAAATATTTTCTCGATTTTGCTGATAAATACGGAATTACCGATATGTATTCGGGAGGTTTTTATCCATTTCCTTCACTTGAAGAATTCTGGGCATGGTGGAGCAGACATATATTGATCAATCGATATAAAAAAGCTCCCAAACCGGTATATGATCATCTATATCAACTTGTCAAAGATAAAAATTATTTTGTTCTTACGACAAATGTTGATCATCAATTTCAAATGGCAGGATTTGATAAAGAACGTCTTTTTTATACACAGGGAGATTATGGACTCTTTCAATGTTCTGAACCGTGCCATTATAAAACATATGACAATGAAGAGATTATTATCCAAATGGTGAAACAACAAAAAAATATGAAAATTCCTGCTAAACTTGTTCCGCACTGTCCAATTTGTGCAAAACCAATGACAATAAATCTTCGTAGTGATGATACATTTGTTGAGGACGATGGTTGGCATAAAGCAGCAGAACGATATAGTGCGTTTCTTGAAAAATATCAGTATAAGCGTATTTTGTTCCTGGAACTTGGAGTAGGGGCGAATACTCCCGGTATTATCAAATATCCTTTCTGGAAAATGACCGCAAAAAATTCTGGTGCATTATATGTTTGTATTAACTTTGGTGAAAGCTGCTGTCCGATAGAAATTGAACAACAATCAGTATGTATCAATCGTGATGTGGGAGAAGTGATTGATGATCTACTTCAGAAATTAACTTTTAATTAATTATATTTTCTCAACATCTTTTTCCGCTTGAATTTGGTATTTTTATCCGTCTGACATCTTTTGACTTATACCTTACTTAACCTAGTTGATAAAAATTTTATCCTTTGATATAATATAAAAAAGTCGAAAAGAGATGTTGTAAATGATAGGTGATCAAATAAAAAAATATCGTTTAAAAAAAGAAATTACACAGGAAAAAATGGGCAATATGATCGGCGTTACAACTCAGGCTGTTTCAAAATGGGAAAGGGGTGGTTCACCTGATGCAGAATTATTGCCAAAGATTGCAGATGCTCTTGGAATAACTATTAATATGCTCTATGAACAGGAACAGATATGTTCCCTTTAAGATGAACTGATTGATGAAATTGTTGAAATAAGGTGTAAAGAGGTTTTTAACAGATTGTTTCCATTTGTATGGAAGACAATGTTGGGTTTTTCCGGACTTGATACTGCTAAAAAAGGCTTTGTAGATGACGGAAGAGCACCGGGCAAACTTAAAGACAAGAGTGGTTATCATTATTATGCAAGAGCCAGCTTTGATGATGGAATGATAAATGCAAAAATGGATTCAGACTTCAGTTACTGTTTTTTTATGCCTGAACCTGAAAATGGTTATGCAGAATACTTTACTGATAAAGAGGAATTATCGGAAATATTTTCTGTTTTAGCGGAAAAGAATGTTCTGAATATATTATTTTATATGTACACACGTATCAACCTTCCGGTATCATTGTCACAGATAGCTGTTAATGTCAATTTGGGAAGAGCTTATGGAAAAACTTTGCAGAAATAATCTTGCGTGCTGTATGCCTATCGAAACCGAAAACGGTGAAATGAAGTCCTACACTTACTATAACGAGACTGTTATAATACCAATACTTTGCAGTGCCAAAGAGCTTAGAGATAGAAAGGTGATTCATTGGGGTATTTGGTTTGACAGAAATATACCGTTGTTTTAATTGGTGATAGAATAAGCGATAATTCATCGTCTGGTTGATTATTTCATGGTATGTTTAATTGATGTAAAAATTGTTGTTTGACATATTTGTTATTCTCCCGTAAAATACCAATATAATAATATCACAAGGAGGAGTAACAATGAAATCAAAAGCTATCATCGCAAGTGTTTTATCAGTGGCTGTCTCTATGTCGTTAATAACTGCCTGTACGCAAGGTGGACAGGACAGTTCCAAAGAAGGAAATAAAACAGCATCAAGTACATTGGCAGAACAAAGTACACAGCCTGAATAGAGCAGCAAGGCAGAGGAAAGCAATATGGACAATCAGGCTAACAAAAAATACATACACTGACTATCAGAGACAGTGGAAAAAGCGATAAAATGATCGCTCAATTTATTAACACTATGAGCGGAGCCAGTAAAGAAATATCCATGACAAAAACAGATGAGGATACTGATTATTTCATTTATTCATGTGAAGCTGATGCAAGCAAGTACAATATGGTACATCTTGATTACGGTGCCGATAAGCCGACACTGGATGTAGCATTTAATGAGTATGTAAGCGGTTGGTATCTGACAAATGGATTACTTAAGCCTTATGTGGTCGGTTATGAGCCGAACTATATCTCCTTCTTTCTGGGCTTATGATGCAAAGACTTGGACAGAGAGGCTCACCCCTAAGCTGTCCGGTAAAAATCTGCCGTATATCTATCTTTATGGCGGCGAGTATGAGCTGGATAACGGTGCAGTGACAATACTTATGAACAACGCACTAATACAGCAGGGCTATCCCAAAAACAGGATTACTTGCAATATATATTTGCCCGGTGAGCATCTGAATGTCTATTGGCAGAATATGTTTCCGGAGTTTCTGCACGCAATGTATGAGCGAAATGTCCCGGCCTTGGAAAACGGTTTTGTTGTTCCTATTCCCGAAGTGAAACCAAATGGAAAAAGGTCTGTGCATATTGGTGGGGACCGTATGGTGCTTCTACCACTAAGATTACCTCAAATGAATATTATGACCAGGAATGGCCAGGTATAGAGATGGAAAAAATCGGAAATACTGATATATACAGAGTGATTGCACCGAGCAGTGCCGCAGGTATTATTTTTGACAATGGTGTCGGTGATGATGAAATGTCAGAAGGAAACGAAGCATATCAAACAGAGGATATAACATACGATCAAAAATTTAATCCGGGTCAGGTATACAAAATAGATATGACTCAGCAGGCAAAGGCAGGCAAGGGTATAGAAAAAGTTAAGTACAAATATCCTGCAGGTGCATGGGCAGATTATGTTTCATAAGTGGAGATTTTTTTAACTTAAGGCAACACCGCATATATCAAGAAAAATGATTAAGCAAAAGAAAAACACCCAGCAAATAGACCGAGTGTATAAGAAGTATCC
>CACYDP010000056.1 GCA_902773135.1 uncultured Ruminococcus sp. | reverse complement strand
GGGCAGTTTCCCGGGGAAAACCCTTTTCCGGCGGAAAAAGGGTTATTCCCCGGACCCCTTTCCTAAAACCGCTGAATTTTCCTAAAATCACTGAATTTTGTCCTATCCTACGGACAGCGAAATTATCGGGAAGGAAATATAGAAACTTCTCTGATGTCAGATTGTTAAAAATTGATTTCCGTGCAGACAAACTGTATGTTAAGATTCTGTCGGTGTTCCCGTAAGAAGTTTTTTCCATTTGTCGATATTTCTTGATTTACAGCATATCGCATCAAACACAATCTGATTGTCTTTGATGATGCCTGCATACTCTTCTATTTTTTCTTCCTGTCCCTGCAGTTCGGGAGATACAAAACACATTTTGTAGCCCATTCCTCTGATCTCCTCCGCCTGAGAGCGATCAAGCGGAAAACGGGTAAAACAATCTGCCCATACCCACTGTACTTTGCCTTGCATATTCCTTAACGTATCCATTCCCTCAAATTCTGAAAAGCGGAGGGCGATCTTTTTTTCGCCCCTGTCGGAAAGCAGTTTGATCATCGGAAAGGAACTATCCAGAAAGAAATAATTTTCAATCTGATATTGCCGCAGCAATTCCAGTATCTTGAGTTCAATACGCTCGCTTTTCACATTGATAATCATCGTACCGCAATGATACTGTTTTAAATATTCCTCAAAATCTTCACCGTCACAAAACGGGTCGTGCTCCATATAAATCCTTCCGTTCAGGTCGTCCCTGACATCCAGCTCTACACCGTATTCCCCGGGGGTTTGCATCAGTTCGTCAATTTTGTTGACTCTGTGAGAGATAAATTCCATTATTTGATACCTGCTTTCTTTAATTTGCGTGAAAAATCCAGTGTCCTCTTGATAAACTTTATTTTTGATTTCAGTCCCGTATTCCAGTGAGAACTGCCGTGTATTCTTTCGGGAAACAGTACATCGAATCGAATGATTTCCAATCCTTTTACATCTGCCATATACACAGCATACAGGTCCAGTGCAAAATCATAAGGCGGATTTTCCCACTGTTCAAAAAAACTTCTCGGAAAAATATTCGGCTGGGCATTAATATCATACATTTTTCTGTGCAGCAGAAGTGTTTCGTATACACCCATTCCAAAGGTAAAGAACCTGTCCGCCAGCGGCCTGTTTTTTCTGTTTCCTTTGACATAAAGGTCATCACGCTGTTTTTCATTGATAATATCAAAGGCCTTGATAACGTCTTTCGGGTCGGTCTGCATATCAGCGTGTGTCCAGCCGATATAATCACTTTTGGCTGTTTTCAGTCCCTCCAGTATTCCATAGCCGTAACCCTGATTGATCGGCACATCAACCACTCTCGCAAAAGAATATTCGGGCAGCAATTGATCCAGAATAGTTTTAGAATCGTCCGAAGAACCGTTATTGACCAGAACAACCTCCACGCCGGGCTTGATACATTCCGCAAAGCGTTGGAGAATCAACGGTATATTTTCCGCTTCATTATAGCAGGGGATAATCACAGAAAGGTTCAATGTTCTTCCTCCTTTGGTTTTTTGAATACAAAAAATTTCTGTCCCAGAAAATTCAGCACGGTACTGACACCTGTTGCACACAAAAACGCCAGAATATAATAGGACGAAATGTTGAGAACAACCGAATTGACCAGTGCATTGATCGAAGCGGTGCAGGCGTACAGCAGGCAGTATTTCAGAATCTCAATGACAGAAAACTTCTTAGCGTCAAAGGTCCATAATTTATTGATCACAAATCCCACGATAGAACCGCATACAAAAGAAACTGCCTTTGCCCAAAACAGATCTGTTCCTGAAGATTGCAGAAGAAAATAGACCAATGCGTCCGTCACAACGGCACTGGCGCCCCCGACAAGAAATTTCAGTATTTCTTTGATATTAAAATCTGACAATTTCATTTTGTATTCCTTTCCCGCAGCAGCTGCCGCAAAAAATCCATCATTTCATCATAATTCCGACAGCGGAAAGTGTCCTTGGTACAGTCGGACGAAAAATAAACGGTTTTCATTCCCGCCGCATCAGCCCCCTGTATATCTCTGTGATAATCATCACCCACATACACACATTCCTCGGGCGAAACATTCAATTTTTCAAGCATCAGAGAAAATATTTTTCCCGATGGTTTTTCCGCTCCGGCTTCTTCACTGGACACCATACTGTCGATCAGCTTTTCAATGCCGAGCTGCTGAATTTTCCGGAATTGTATCTGTGCGGTCATATCGGTACAGATACCGATCTTGATACTGTTTTCTTTCAGATAGTGCAGCACTTTGTCTGCATTGTCATAGAGTTTTGCCTTTGCCAGAAAACTGTCCCAATACATACGGTACATATCTAAAGCACAGGAAAAAGGATTCAGTCCCAGGCGTTCCGCACATCTCTGACAATATAAGATACGGTTATGTCTTGCGGCAAAATCATAAGGCAAACGATTTTTTACTTCTTCTCTTGCCGCATAAAATTCTTGCTGAAAGGTTTCCGGTATGACACCGTACTTTGCCATATAGCCGCTCAGTGCCTCAAAGGCATATCGGTTACAGTCGTCATAACTGTAAAGTGTATTGTCCAAATCAAAAATTACTGCTTTTATCATTTACATTCCACTTTCCATCATTTTGTCTATCATAATAAGAATCATAATTTGAAGGATATTGTTATGCACCCTGTCACTCTGCCTGAAATCAGGTGCCAATTCATCAAAATTATGAATAATGTCCTCGGCTATCTGCCGGAAAGGAACATCACTTTTATCATCAAGGCTTGCACCGTCGATCAATATGGTCTGCATATCGGGATCGTCACAGAAATCGTAATCGGTGCGTATGTCGTACTGTTCCAGTCTTTGCAGCAAGGGTTCTATATTGATCTCCGAACTCAGCGTGATTTTCATACTGATTTTTTCCTGATAATCAGCTTCAAAATCATCGCCCAGTTCCTTATCATAATATTCGATGATCAGATTGGCATAATCTCTCTGAGGAGCAATATATTTTTTAAAGTCGGGCTGTCTGCTTCTGATCTGCTCACGTATCGCTTCGGGAGAATAACCTCTTTTGCCGGTATCACGTCTGGTTTTCCAGAAAACCCTGAGTTTTTCGTCCGTATCAAGAAAAATTTTCAGATCGATATTTTTTCTCATCTGCGGCAAATACAGTGAATGCAGACCCGATATGACAATATATCGTTTCGGAATGATCGTTCTGCTGGGGGTAAACGTACCGCTTTTATGGTCGTAATCAACACGCTCAACGGTTTCACCGTTACGCAGCGTGGCGATGTCACGTGCCTGACGGTACAGAAAATTCGCCTTGGGATTCAGATGCGTATAGGTTTCCCACTGTTTCTCTCCTCTTTGCCACTTATGGTCGCCGTCACCTTCAATGAGCAGTATGTTTTCGTTTCCGAATGTTTCGGATAAAATGCTGTTCAGTGAAGATTTTCCCGTACCGCTGTCGCCCGAAATGCCTATTGTAAAAGGGAGATTTCTTCTTTTGTACATTGCATTGTTTCCGATTCCGTAACGGTATATCATCATAATCATAAACATCAGTGACGCAGACAGTACCGTAAACACTGCATTTTTGAGATAGACATTATCCGTCTTGATAAAATCCAAAGAACTGTCCAGAAAATACAAATCCGTCATCTGTGTCTTATGGCAGAACATAAAGTATAACAGATACATACCGTTGAGGATAAAATACTGTGCAAATTTTGTTTTTTTATGTTTTTTTCCTATGGCTATCACGCTGACAAAGGGAACAATCCATACGAACCACCCCGGCATAGGCGAAACAAAAATCAAAAAGACTGCAAAGATAATCCCGCAGAAACTGAATGTGAGATCTCTGCCGATTTTGTTAATACTCAAAATGTGAATATAGATTGCAGCAATCGCAAATATCGACGGGTATAAATGCAGACTGCTGAATGTAATATAGACATTTGTAACGGAATTTTGCACCTTATTGAACAGCACCATATTGATAAAACCGTCATTGAGAAAAGGGACGATAAATCCTATGACGACCGTTAAAAACAAAATCACCGACAAGACCGTTTTCATTGTTTTTTTTCTTCTGAAATAATAATAGAACAAAAGCGGCGTAACTGCCAGAATACTCTGTTTGCTGAGTATGGCAAATGCCGTCAGCACGATAAATCCTATATCATCATATTTTGTTTTGCCGAATAAAAAGTACATTGCCGCTATGATAAACGTCATCGGTACAATATCCAGCTGTCCGTGCATATATACCGCATATATCACAATCGGCGAACTGTAATATAAACAGGTCAGTGTTTTTTCCTTTTTCGGAAACATTTTGTTCAGAAAAATCAGCATTGCAATGTCAAAAAACAGCAGCGGCAGCTTAAAAAACAGATTCTTCAAAAACAGTATGTCAAATGAAAGATACTCCGACAATAAGCCGCCTATTGATACCACCAACAGCATAACGGGCGGATAAGGGAATGCATCGGTGATTCCCGCATCATAAAAATGGGTATAAGGGTTGCCGCCGTTCAGAAACGACTGTATAAAGGGCATAAAAAGCCGATTCTGATAATCCGAAGAAAACAAACCTGCCATTATAATTTTAAAAATCGTCATCACTGCAACGAAGACAAATAAAAATTGATTCTTTTTGATAATAGTTTTGATATTCATTTTCTTATCCTAAAAAGTCCTTGCTTTGAGCGAAATTTTTCCAGTATTCAAAACATTTTTCATAATATTCATATTCTTTTGGTGTTCCCCAGCCGATATATCTTTCAATTTCAAATACCTTGGTTCTCAATCCCTTTTTCACGGCATATTTCACTACCTGATCGGCGTAAAATTCATTGTTGATCCGGTCATTGGCAGCTATCATCTCTTCGGCACATTCCACAAAGTCGCTGCCGTGACGGAACCAAAAAGTCGCAACAACCGCATGGTCGTTCATCGGGGTATCGGAAATAGGCTGTTTGACAGAAACATCGGTAACATTGTCATTTTCATCAACTTTTATCCATCCGTATGCTTTCGGATTATCCAGTACTCTGGGGTCATTTCTGTATGTAAAAACAATCACATCTGCTTCATTCATCACAGCGTTCAGGCGATTCCTGTCATATACCATTCCGTTGTCACAGCCTGCTATCATCAGCGGAGCAGCGTTATTGATCCATTCTTTCGCTGTAAGACAGGTACTTGCCTGTCCCTCAGTCAGATGATCAAGTGTGATGAACTGTGCTTTTGGGAAACTTTGTCTGATAATGTCTTCTACACCGCTTGTTTGATGGTGTGTACGGTCAACAAAAATAACATTGCTTCCGTCCTCTCGGACAAACGGTACATCTTTCACGGCACATACCACCATTGGCAGTTTTTCGCCTGTCAGATGACTGGTGGTGGGTATAGCCGGTTTGCTCAGGGAATAACCCTCATCGGCAAAGCGTTTGCCTTCGCCTGCCATCGGTATCAGTATATTGGTTTTGGAGAAAGCACTGCCTACCGTGTCAATCCAGAAACAATAGTCCCTCAGGTCTTCGGGAGTACCCCATTGGCAAAAATGTATGACATTGGCAGGAACCAGTACTTTCAAACCGTCTTTGACAAGGAAATGATAAATCAGGCTGGCATAGTATTCATCTTTAATGGTCATACCGCTGTCAATTAATTGTCTGCTGTATTTTTTCATAATAGCTCCGCTTTTGAAATAATAGACACCCGGAGAATGAAGTGCTTGATATTTATCTTTTTCAAAGGAATATTTTTCTCTGATTTCTATCAGATAACCGTTTTCATCGGTCCGACAAGATGCATAAAGATTTTGTTTCGGTTCCAGATTCGGATGAAAGCCCGTATAACAGGGAACCGCACCGTCACAGTCACATTCTTTGATATCGTGATAAAATTTTTCTCTGTCCCACGACATATAAAAATCACAGTAGTTAATAATACACGGTTCGTTGTCGTCTATTTCGTCCGCTGCACGCAAAACGTCTGACACAGGACCTTTTTTTTTCCAATCGGTGACGGAAAAGATCTTTCCGTCGGGGGCAATCCGTTTCAAAGTCGGCAGCATTTCGGGAATATTCTTCAAATGTTCGTCACGACAGATAAATAAAAAATCATCGTCCTGAGAATACATTCCTTTTACAATCCATTCTATCATCGGTTTTCCGTTGACCTTAATCAAGGGTTTCAGGTCCTTGTAGCCTGCCGCTGCAAATCTTGACCCGTAACCCGTCATAGGAATAATAATTTTCATATTTACACCTGCTTTTTTATTTCATTTGTTTTCTGTATTTTTCGGCGTCCCAGTTCATCAGAAAATCCTGTTCTCCTCCTCCGATCGATTCGATCGTTCTGTTTCCTGCATACAATACTGTTTTCGCACTGAAAGCCAGCACTGCTTCAATATCAGCCGCCTTTTTTATATCGGAGGCGATGATATATACTTCGCCGTCGGAAACAAGCACACTCGGAATTCCTTTCGCCGTCATATATCTTGTCAACAAGTCCATACTGCCGTCTATATCGGGAATCGCATTTCCACAGTAGACAATACAGTCCGGACAAAATGCATAATTCCACATTTTTCCGCCGTTTTCTGTCAGCATCTTATGAATGTAAAGATTTTCGCTGTGATACACTATTCCGTTAAACTCCGCAGTACATTGTTTTAAAGTACGATAAATTTTCATTGTCATATTGCTCGCAGCCGTCGGAAACAGCGTATAACGGCTGATTTTTTCAATCACGTCTGCTGTTTGTTCCAAAACTGCCTCTGCCGTATCGCCGCTGACGATCAGACCGTGATTCTTTAAAAATAAAATAGAGAAATCGGCATTTTGTTCCATACATGTCCGATACAATTCTTTTCCCAGTTTTAAACCGGGTGTACAGTAATCCGCAATCACCGCATCGGGAAACAGCTGTTTCAGTTCTTCCGTACCTCCCGATGTTGACAACAATATATTGGCAGCAGCCGGATGTGTATGAACCGTGTATTTCCCCGTAAAAGAATGGAGAAAAGTTTCAATGGACGGTCTGGTGCCGCTGATCAATGCTTTGGCAAGAATTTCTCCCTCCGCATCGTCGGTCTGTTCATCTGTGTTTTTCATATAATCCAATATCATCTGATAATTGACCAGAGAATAGCCAAAATTTTTCGTCATTTCACAAAGCCGCACCCCCGAAGATTTGATAAACATCAGTTCGTCTGTGATCTTCACGGAAGTATTTCCTCCTGCCGCCTGTATCCATTCGGGAATCATTCCCGTACATTTTGACATTTCAATAAAATCCTCTAACATTGTCCTGTCCCTCATTTCTGAATATTGGGGCTTTGCCCCAAACCCTACCAGGACTGCTCGCCCTGGACCCCGGCAGGAGCTGCGAGCCCCTGCACCCGCAATTTTTAATGTCATTGACACCATACAGCAACCTATGGCTAACCATTGTAATTTTATCATATTTCCCCTTTCATTGCAACACGGCGGCAATCTGATTCGTCCGTTGTTCCTTGGGGAAAACCTTTCCAAAGACTTGGCATTTGACCTGAAAAAATCAAAAACAGTACTGCCGATTGTTGACAGTACTGTTTTTTGATAAGATATGGTATTTTAACCTAAATGGGCAAGAAGTCCCCCGCCTCTTAGGCGATGGGATGAATTGCTCGGGGCTGTGAAAAAAGTCCCAAGAAAAAAGACAACCGACCTCCAAGTAGAGACTTGGAAGTCGGTTGCTTTTTTGGTATAATAGAT
>CACYDP010000055.1 GCA_902773135.1 uncultured Ruminococcus sp. | reverse complement strand
CAGGAAGTTGAGATTTCCGATTGCCGCTGTATTCTCGCTAAGAAACGATAAGAATATGTATACCTATGAAAAAGTTTTACAAATTATTATGAATTATGAGGTGCAAGATGAATAACAGCAAAGAAAAATCCGCTGTCGGAGATAGCACTCCGGCAACGGAAAAGACAAATAACATTAGCAGTGTTATTGATTATAGTATACCCGATGAACGTGAAAAAATCAAGTGTGTTATTCAACGTCCGGGCGTAATCTCAGAAATCGTTGAGATCAACAACACGATCGAGGCGATGCACGATATTGTCGGAGGAGCGACGACGGTCGTTACTATCCCTGAAAATAGGCTGAAACTGACAATGAACATTCACAGCAAAAGAAAAGGCAAGCCGAATTTGAAAACCCTGTGGGGCAGAATATACGGCACTGTTTTAATCACGACGATAAACAAAGATCAATATGTTGGTCTGACACCGCAGCAGATTCAGTCCGCAAGAGCGTGGCTGCTGAAACATACATACGAGGAGGAAAAGCGATGAACACAATAACCATTAAGATTGAAGCACCTGAACTTGTGGAGGCATTGAACCATCTGGCATCAGCCATCTGTACCGGTCAGCATAATATACAATCTGTTGAAACGATACAGGAGCTGAAAGCGGAATCTGTAAAACAGGAAGTGCCAGATGAGATCGAAAGTACTACGTACAGTATTGAAGATGTCAGAGCGGCATTCAGCGATTATGCAAAGGCAAGAGGTAAGGATAAGGCAAAGGCGATTCTTGCAAAGTACGGTGCCAATAAAGTGACAGCTATCAATTCTAAGGACTATCAAGCGGTAATGCAGGACATCAGGGGGGAATAATATGCCGGAAATACATGCAAGACTTTCGGCATCAGGGGCTAAAAAATGGATTAATTGCCCGGGGTCAGTGCAGATGGAAGAACAGTTTGAGGATAAAGTGTCTGAGTTTGCCGCAGAAGGTACAAAAGCCCACGCACTCGGTGAGCTGAAAATCAAACGACAGCTTAACAGGATCAAGCCCGCAGAGTACTCTGATAAATTAACCGAACTTGGAGAAATACCCGCCGATATGACAGAATATGCAGAGGGGTATCGTGATTTTGTTATGGAAAGGTATAATGAAGTTCTAAGAACAACCCCTGATGCCAAGCTACTGATAGAGCAGCGGCTTGATTTTTCACGATGGGTGCCGGGAGGATTCGGAACAGGTGATGCAGTGATCGTCGGGGACGGTGCTCTGGAGATCATCGATTTGAAATACGGTACGGGTGTAAAAGTGCCTGCTGAAAATAATCCTCAGCTCAGGCTTTATGCTCTCGGGGCTCTGGAACTGTTTGATTTTCTTTATGACATCGAAGTGGTTAGAACAACGATCTATCAGCCGAGAATGGATAATATCAGTTCTGAAAATCTGAGTTTGGAGGATCTGAACGATTGGGGCAGAGCAATAGCGGAAAGGGCAGAAAAAGCCGCAGACGACAGTATAACAGAACGTATAGCGGGCGGTCACTGTGACAGTGGGTTTTGTAAAGCACGTGCAATTTGCAGGGCATATGCAGACAAAAAGACGGAGCTTGCAAAATATGAATTTACAAAGCCATCTAAACTCAGTGAAGAAGAAATAGCAGAGATCATTGAACAGTCGGAAAGCCTTAGCAAATGGGCAAAACTTGTTGCGGATTATGCATTGGACAGAGCAGTAAACCATCATATGCTAATCCCCGGTTATAAACTTGTAGAGGGTAAAAGTAATCGTAAATACTGCAAATCTGATAAGGAAATTGAATGTATACTGACAGAACAAGGTTATAAGGCAGAAGAACTGTATGAGCATAAGCTAAAGGGTATCGGAGAGATGGAGAAGCTGATGGGGAAATCGAAATTCTCAAAGCTGTTGAAAGATTGCGTGATCAAGCCTCCGGGTAAACCAACACTTGTACCAATTGATGATAAGCGTCCCGCAATAGGCTCCTCAGACAGTGCAGCTGATGATTTTAAGGACGCTATCCAAAAATAATTACATAAAGGGAGAAATGAAAATGGCAAACACAAACAATGACACAAAGGTAGTAACCGGTAAAGTAAGATTTTCATACGCTCACGTT
>CACYDP010000054.1 GCA_902773135.1 uncultured Ruminococcus sp. | reverse complement strand
TTCCGGAGCATACGGTAAAGTCCTGTTATGCTTCTTTTATATCCTCTTAATCGCAGCTTGACCCAGAACACTACCAGTCCTGCGTGAGGGTTTCTTCTCCGCATATCCTTTATTAGCTTTATCTCATCTTCTGTATGCTGTTTAGGATGATGCTCCGGTCTATGTGACCGATCTGCCAGCGATTGAAGTGTCCCGTCATATCTTCTTTTCCAGAAGTAGATATATTGACGGGTAACATCATATTTAATTGTTGCCTTAGTCACTCCGTGCTTTTCAGAATATTTGATTAGGGATTGACGAAACTTCATCTTTTGTGTTACAGTATTCATAGCAAATAGGAGTCTCCTTTGTTATTGTTTGTTGTGGCAAATTAACTGTAACACAGATTCTTCCTATTTGCTATTCTTTTTTTCTGACTGTAACATATCAATTGTAAACCAACACAAGATAGTTATGAGGCGGGGGATATTGTAGTCTATCAGGAACGTAATGCTCTTGTGATACACAGAATTATCAGTGTAGACGGTCAGACTATCGTGACAAAGGGAGATGCAAATAATGTTGCAGACCCTCCCATTAATATAAAAAGTATCAAGGGTAAAGAAACAGGACATATTCACTTTTTGGGTGCTGTGGTGAGGTTTCTGAAATCCCCGATCGGATTTTTCGTTGTGCTGATATTGGCAATGGTGATATTTGAATTGCCATATTATAAAGAACGAAAAAAAACAGCCGATGAGCAGAAAAAAATCAAAGAAGAAATCAGGAAATTAAAAGGCGAATAAATTCGGAAAGGGTGTGGTTTTGTGAAAGAAAAGATTTCTGCTGTGGCAAAACCGCATCATTTTGCATATAATATTTTTTTCCGGGCAGCAGGAGTACTTTTGTTGCTGACGATGTTTTCAATTTGGCTGGTTTGTGGTCTTTTTGCAAAGTATATCGTAGCTGACACCGGGTCGGATTCGGCAAGAACAGCAGGTGCAGGTGAAGTTGCCATACTCGAACACAAGGTGGAATATAACAATGGAATAGAATATACACACTTGGCAGTACAACAGTTACCTCAAATGAATATCATACGGTGCTGCCCGGTACAGAAATTCCTAAAGACCCATATATTGTTTTGAACGGGAAAAATGATGTTTCTTGTTCTTTATATATAGAAGTTGTGAATAGTGCAAATTTTCCCGATGCTGTGAATTGTGATATTGATAGTAGTAACTGGAGAAAAGTTACTGCTGAAGACGATTTTCAACCTGTATACGGCGGTACATTATATAAATATCAAGAAACACTATATCCGCATACGAGTATGGAAATAAAATATCTGTCAGTGATACATTGAAAGATAAGAAAAATTCCGGTCAGAACTCAAACGACTTTTCTATTAACTTTTATGCGTACCTGACACAGGATGACTGATATTGTGATCATTGAAAGAAGGCTGGAAAGTTGAAAAATAAGCAATCAAAAATACGGATACATAAAGTCGCACTCGTCACAATTATTACTCTCACAATGATAGCCATTTCAGCAGCGGTCATTGCAAAATACTTTAATAGTTCCAATCAACTTGAAAATAATTTTACTCCCGGAGTATACGATACACCGATGATCAGCGATACCGTTGAGAAAGACACCGACAGCAGCTTCTATAAAAGCAACGTGGTGGTTACGGTGGGTTCCAATGACTATCCCGTTTTTGTAAGAGCCAATCTTGTGATAACGTGGCAAAATGATAGCGGAGAGGTTTACGGACAGCCTCCTGTTCCTGAGAAGGACTATACCATAGAATATAATAAAACCGACTGGACACTTGGTTCAGACGGCTATTATTATTTTAATCATATTGTACAAAGCGGCGGCTCAACTAAGCCGCTGATAAATGCTGATCAGAAGTTAAAACAGACTGGAAAAGCCCCTGACGGATATACAATGCACGTTGAGGTGATTGCTGAAACAATACAAGCTTTGGGCAAGACATCGGACAATAAAACAGCTGTGATGGATGCTTGGGGTGTGCAGCCTGAAAATGAATAGATATAGGAGGGGTCAAGATGAATAAACTCCTGCGAAAAGCCGTACTGCTGTCCACAACGGCTGTTTTCGTTTTTACACTGTTGATTTTCGGATTGATCGTGTATGCAGGTTCAACTGACAATATGGTCACAGCTACGATCAATTACTATTATTATGACGAAGGTCTGTCTGATCATAAAGGATCAAGACCGTTTCCTGCCTTTGTAGCAAATATGCCGAAGGGATCACCGGACATCACAGAAAAATGTCCGACAGTTCCCGGTTTTACGCCTGTAAGTGCAGATAAGAAACCTTTGCCAACGGTTACAGTCGGCTTTGGTTCAGACAGTACAGAGGATGTTTTTTATATTCCGTCAGAGGTTCCCTATGTTATCAGACTGTACAAGCAGAATCTGGACAACAATGGTTATACACTTGCCCACATTCTCAACAGAACAGGTATTACAGGAACAGAGCCGGCTGAATTTGAAAGCGATTATGTGGTTTCAGAACTGGGCAAAACACTTGAAAATGCTTTTGAGGGCTATACGCTGATGTATCATGTCCCGGAGGTGATTGCGGCAGATGGTTCGACCGAATTCGAGTGTTATTATGACAGAAATTATTATCTTGTTAATTTTGATCTCGGAAGCGGCGGTTACGGTGTTGAGCCGATCTATGCTCCTTATGAACATCCGCTTTCTGTCAATACGCCAAAAAGAGCAGGATATAACTTCAAAGGTTGGGAACCTGAACTTGCTGATAAGGTTACAGAGAATATAAAATATACGGCAAAATGGGAAGAAAAAGAACAAGTTAAATACACTATCATTTACAAAAATGCGGATATCAGCGACGGCAGCGGAAATACAAGTTACAGCTACTGGGGCACAAAAGTTCTTTATGCTGCCCCCGATACCCAATTGAGCATAGATGATATTATGACTGACCATCAGGAAAATACAGAACTTACAGATTATCAATACTTCACATTTGATAGAGATAAAACCAAAGCGGACAACGATGATACTGTTACGGTAAAGGGCGATGGTTCAACTATTATCAAGCTGTATTATTCACGCAATCAGTATAAGCTGCGGTTTATCTATGCGAGATACATTGCAGATACACAGCGGACAATTTCTAAAGCTGCACAAATAACGTCCGGAAAATATTATATTATTAATAAACGTTCCAATAAAATGGTCACACCAAACCCTTCATCGTCTAACTCAAACTATCTTGCTACGCTGGATTTTTCTGAAGGTTTGGATAATGTATGGACAGTTGAAGAGGACGGCAGCGGAGGTTATTATATCAAATCTGCTGACGGAAAGTATCTGACGCTTACCGATGAAAAAGCGATGGTTTCCAATACGCCTGTATCATCTTATATCGGTCAATTCCCCTCTGCTGCGGATCAATGGACAATTATGCAGTCTTATAATGGAAATCATTACTTAAATAACAAGAGTGATTCACGAGTGTATGTGGGTCCAAGTGCCCCCACTACTGCTGCTGATGATGCCGGAAATGCATGTTGGTTCTATCCTGCTGCTGATGACGGTTCTGTGGAGTATAAGGATGTTACTGATATTAGCCGGATCGGTCTTGCCAGCGGTACGGCAAACGGTAATCTCGACCGATTCAGGTGGTACTCCAATATTCCCTCTATTCCTCAACTCAAAAGTTCCTGTCATATGACGACCGGAACTGTGGATAAGGTAATAGGCGGAACAACATATACTATGCCGTATGTGGAGCTTGTGGCAGAATATGGTGCTGATATAGAGGAATTCTGGCCGTCTGATATTCTGGAACCGGTCGGTGAATACCGTTTTGGTTCATGGAGTACGGAATATGGTTCCGGCTATCGTGCAAGAAACAGTACGCACGCTAATATTTTAGGAGAATATCCTTATATGTCGGCAGAAATGATTGTTGATTCCAAAAATGTTTATAATCCCGACGATACCGAGTCAGTGGCACAGAATCTTTATGCTTGGTGGGGCAGAACCGGTGATAATATATCTGAACATCGGTACAAAATTTACTATGAAGTGCTGCCTGATGAAACAGGAGATATTGAGATAGACGGTATATGGTATAAACTTGACCGTACACTTAATTTTGTTGCAGCACATAACCGTACAACAAGAACCGACCCGTTTGAATATAAAGGATTTACGATTCTTGAAAGTGAAAAAAACGGATATGAAAGTTCTAATACCCCAAGTACATATCAATATCAGAATACCGAAGATGGAGTCTGGACCACAGAATATCATTACAGAAGAAATAAACATAAGCTGACATATTATAATTACAATACAATTTATGACACAGGCACTGATACTGCGGCACTGATATACGGTCTTTCTCTTTCGGGCTATGATCCGGGCACACCGCCTTACCCGAATGATCTTCATGAAGGTGCATATGAGTTTGCCGGTTGGTACGATTCGGATACCTATGATGAGAAGTTTGACTGGGATACCACAATGCCCGATCGTGATGTAGTCGTTTATGCTTATTGGAAGCCTAAGACCTATACCATCAGATATTATAACGATGAGAGCGAGTACCACAATAATCATCCTTATATCAGTAAGTCTTCTGATGATTATGGAACTTATATTGATACTTTCGAGGCAGAAAATAAGCTGAATGCCCCGATTATAACGACTTCCACAGGAACTTATAATGCTGCAAAAGCGGGCTGGTATTACTATGACAGCAACGGTATGCTTCATGCCTTTGATCCTGCCACAATGACTGTCACAGGTAATATGGACTTGTTTATGAAATGGTCATCAACTGTTCCGACAACATTTACAGTACATTATTATAAAAAAGGTACGACAGATGAGGTGGCAACTGATACGACAGGCTACTCTTTTGTGGGACTGACACGTACATTCAAGGCAAAGGTCGATAATGAATTGAATAACGGTTACAAGACCAATTATTTTCCTGACAGGAGCAGTACGTCAATTCTTATGCAGTCTGATAATGAAGAGAACGTCAAAACATTCTATTATGTTTATAGAGACAAGGTACCTTACAGAGTGCGGTATGTTGTATTGGACGGTGAAAACGCAGGAAAAGAACTGCACGAAGAAAAGGTCGTGGAAGATAATATCTACTCGGTTGTTTCTGAAAAATATGTTCCGATTGACGGGTATGTGCCGGTATCCTATTATATTTCACTAACGCTTACTGTTTCAGATGATCCGAATGAAGATGCAAAAAACAATGTTATCACATTCTACTATACGAAAGACCATGTGAATATGCCCTATCATATCAAGTATATGATAGAAGATGACAGCGGTAAAGAGGCAGTACTAATAAACGGTAATACTGTCAAATTTAAAGAGATGAACTATATAGACGGTATTGGTGCGAAAAACTCTATGAAAGAAATTCAGCTGAATAGTTATAGTGGCTATGAGGTCAATGCTTACAAAGTAATCACTTATGTTAATGATGAGAGAACAGACGGTGATTTGGAAGAAATTTCTAACCAGTCAGACCACATCAGCATTTTTTTAGATTCTGTTTTTGACAGTAAGGAAGTCCATATTTACTACCTGAAAAAAGATTATCCCGTTAAGGTGGTCTATAAAATATCAGATGGCGGCAGTCAAAAAATTGCTGAATGGAACAAAACCCTTCTGACATATGATAGTGAGCTGATAGGAGAAGGCGAAACCATAGAGTATAACGGAGAAATGTATTATAAGCAGTTTTACAGAATACAAAGTGATCAAAAGTATAATACGATTTTTTCGGAAACGGCACCGGCACTTGGCGGTTTCAGAATATCGGGAAGCAATAAAAAAAGCGTGATCGTTTCGGAGGATGACGATTCTTTTACAAAAAATAAAATAGAATTTGTCTATACCGCAGTTCAAGATATAATGTTCTATTATAAGGCAGTTATTCCGGACGGCAGCAGTATAAAAGTAGCTGATCCGAACAATCCAAAACTTCTTTCTATTAATCAGGAGATCAGTGAAATAGGAGTAAGACCAAAAAATACCGTCATTGCGGTAACTGAAACGGACTTGTATCATTTTATTGGTTGGTATACTGACGAAGATTGCACACAGCAGGTAGTCAATGCAGATATTCTTTCGGGAGAAAAAAGTAATGAACTAAAACCACAGGGGTCTAATGTTGATGTTACTTATTATGCAAAATATGATTATAAACGAGGTGATTTAGTATTAAATGTGACTGACAGCGATGATGAAAATCAATGCTTTGAATTTGTTATCAATGGTAAAGATGAAAACAACAAATGGCTTGAACTTAAAGTGTGTATTCAAGGAAACAATCAAAAGACAATCAAAGACCTTCCTGTTGGAAATTATGAGATTACACAAACGGATTGGTCATGGAGATATAAGGGTACACCTGATAAAAATTCTGTAACAGTTACAGAAACTGAGTCCCAGTCTATTATTTTCACGGAGCATATGTTTAATCATAAATGGCTTGATGGCAATGCCTATAAGGATAACAATTTCAAAAAGGGTACAGTATGATATATTTCTTTTCTGAAACAATCTGAATTGATTGATAATGAACTTTATTTTCCTTTACGAAATGAATCATCAGAAAACAAAATATTTTATGATAATTAGTCACTTATAATGACCAATTGATAAATTTGTTGTATAATATAAATATCGACAAATTTCGACAGGTGATTTTAGTGAATTCAACAAAAATAATCAAAATATTTTTCTGTATATTGATGATATTCATTGCTTGCTTTCATAGAAATATGATACCGGGACAAGCGTCGGAATATTATTATAAAATCATTTCACTTTCAGACGGCAGGTTTTGTATGTTGGAATACAGTGATGCCGATTTCAGATTGTATTATATTGATTCTTCGGGAAATATAAGTACGAATGTTCACGAACGGTTTCCCTCTGCCAATTTCAGTTATGGCTATCACGAAATTTACGTTTATTCCGAAACGGAGATTGATACTCCTGTGTTTGTAATGGAAACTACGCTCAAAACTGCTGTCATTGATGATACAGATCCACGTAATATAGGCATCACATCGGATAAGAACGGACGTATTTACGGAATAGCTGCGGAAGATCCGTGCATTGTCAACGTAATAAGTTCCGGAGGGAAAATCAAAAGCAGACTAAATATCGGTGCCGAAATTACAGCCCTGTTTACAAGCAGACAAAACGGCAGAGTCTATGCATTGAGCAAAAACGGAATTACTGATATAGATGCCTCAACAACAACTTCTTGTGATATACCTTGTGCACCTCTTCGATTGAACGAAAATTATTGCACCGATGCCAATGGTAATGTATACCTATTTGACGAAATGAACGGATTTCGTCTTGCTTTATCAACGGATTATGAATGTCTTACGGTTATGCAAGGCATTGTGTATGCCAAAGACGGAAACGAAATTTTACAAATCGATAACAGCGGCAAAATCAAAGCAAAATATGACTGCGGATTTGATGCTGATGATATTGTCGCTTCCGGAAGCAATCTTGCAGTACTAAGAAACGGAAATATCACACTTTTACATCAAAGCGATTTTATCGCCGTAGAAAATTCCATACAAACGGATACCGGTATTTCTTCAGCTATTAAAAGTTCCAAAGAACAAACATCTGTCAAATCGGCTGAAACAACCTCCTCAAGTCAGAATACAAATGTACACGTCCCTCAGGAAACCAATCTTATCTCTGAAAAAAATGATATTACAAGCGATCATTATATTATTGAAAACGGTATTATCAGCAATATAGAAGCAAACACCAGCATTGCGGAATTTAAAAGAAATATTGATTACGGTGATCGTAAAGTATCATTTTTCAACCACAACGGAAAACCGGTCACAACCGGAACCGTTGGCACAGGTTGGATGGCAGTGTTTGACAACTCGCAAACATTTGAAATCGCAGTGACAGGTGATGTAACGGGAGAAGGACATTCTAACAGCCGTGATAGTTCCGCTATGGCAAAATATCTTATCGGTTCTTATCCTTTTAACGAGCTGCATTTAGTGGCTGCTGATATGGACCATAATCATATCATTAACTCATCCGATCTTTATCTGCTTTTTAAATCGATATAAAAATGTTAATAATATTAAAAAATTGTTGACAATACATTTGTATTATTATATAATAAAACTAAACAATGGTGAAGTTTGTATATTTGTTGAAAGATGATCTATATCGTGTTAATATGTCGGAACGGAATGTCCGTCGTATGTAAAGGCGGTGATGCTATCTGAAAAAATTGGGGAATATACTTTCCACTGTGACTATATTTATTCTTGCGATTGTTTTTGCAGCCGTGCTTATATTGAAATTTGCTTATCAGGCAGAATTTAAGGCGGTTCTTACTTCGTCAATGGAGCCGGAGCTTTCTGTGGGAAGCTTGTTGGTCATACTGCCTGTTGATTATGAGGATATTAAAGTCGGAGATGACATCACTTTTGTTCGTGATAAAAATCTAACGCTTGTGACGCACAGAGTGATTGCAAAAAATGATGCCGGGAAAAAAATTATAACACAGGGGATTGCTAACAATACTCCCGATACACCGACATTTTATGAAAACGTGGTCGGCAAGGTATGGTACAGCATACCGCTTGCAGGATATGTTATGGTTTGGCTGTCAACATTTCAGGGTATGGTAATTACGATTTCAGTGATTATCGTCATTATACTCATTTCTTTGATTGTCAGATTGGCATCAAAAAAAGATGCTCCGGAAGTTGCTGATGACAGCAGTGAAGCAACGGATTGATATGACCAAGGGTATCATTACTGTTTGGTTAACAGTAATTTATACTATTCAAAAATTTCAGGAGGTAGAACATTATGAAAGAAAAAGC
>CACYDP010000053.1 GCA_902773135.1 uncultured Ruminococcus sp. | reverse complement strand
TTTTAGGAAAGGGGTCCGGGGAATAACCCTTTTTCCGCCGGAAAAGGGTTTTCCCCGGGAAACTGCCCGACAAAATTGATTTCCGTGTTTTTTTGTCTTTATATATTTGTTTTTTATGTTGTCTGTGCTATAATGAGAAAAAGACAAGCGAAACCATAGGTTTTTTCAGGCAGAGAGGGGGACGATTCTATGATTTATACTTTGACACTGAATCCGTCTTTGGATTATACGGTGCATCTTGACCGTTTTGCCGAAGGGCTTACCAACCGTTCGTCCGCTGAGGAATATTCCGCAGGGGGAAAAGGTATCAATGTATCTGTGATACTGCGTGAACTCGGTTTCAACAGTACAGCATTAGGTTTTACGGCAGGATTTACCGGTGAGGAAATCGAAAGACGGCTCAAAGACATCGGAGTGAAAACGGATTTTATCAGGCTGCAAGACGGTATATCAAGAATCAATATCAAATTGAAAACTGCACAGGAAAGCGAAATTAACGCAAAAGGACCGGCAATACGCCCCCAAGAACTGCATCGCCTGATGGAAAAAATCAATGCTGTCCAAAACGGTGATACACTGGTGATGGCAGGCAGTATTCCGGGGACACTGCCGAACAATATATATGAAATGATTCTTCAAAAACTGGACGGCAGAATGGTCAGAACCGTGGTCGATGCCGAAAAAGATCTGCTGCTGCGGACACTGCCTTACCGACCTTTTCTGATTAAGCCGAACCGCCAGGAACTTTCCGAGATCTTTTCGGCAGAAGTCAAAGACCACAACGATGCCGTACTCTACGCTAAACAATTGCAGGAGCGAGGAGCACAGAATGTCATTGTTTCCCTGGGCAGTGAGGGGGCTGTGATGGTGGACACATCGGGAAAAGTTTATGGTTCGGGTGTGCTGAAAGAAACAGTAAGAAATACGGTAGGGGCAGGCGATTCGATGGTGGCAGGTTTTATCGCAGGCTGTGAACAAAATTATGATGCGGAACATTCGTTCCGACTGGCATCTGCCTGCGGAAATGCAGCAGCCTTTTCGGAAGGTTTTGCTTCGGCTGCAACCATTAGTAATGTTTATCGTCAGCTTTACGGATAAAAATGACGGGGTGATAATATGAAAGGAATCGGTGTTTCCGAAGGCATCGGAATCGGTAATGCCTTTGTGATCAAAAAACATTCGCTGGAGTATGTATCAAAAACGGTGACAGATACCGCAGCGGAAATCAAACGTCTGCAAAATGCCTTGGACGTTTTTTGTGCCAATACAGAAAAACAGGCGGAAATGCTTCAGGTATCTGTCGGAAAAAAAGAAGCGGAAATATTGACAGGACATATCCATATCGTCCGTGACCCGTATCTCATCGCCGAAACCGAAAAATCGATCCGCAGCGGACAGTGTGCCGAAGCGGCGTTTGAAAGTATCTGTGATATGTTTATATCGATTTTTTCGGCGGCAGACGATGAACTGACCAGACAGAGGGCAGCGGATATGCGTGACATTAAATCGGGAGTCATCGGCATTTTATTAGGAGCAGATCAGATGAAAACAGGAATCTTGCCGGACAGAACCGTGATTGTTGCCGAAGAACTGACACCATCGATGATGTCTGAAATCAATAAGGAACGTGTTGTCGGCATTGTGACGGAAAGCGGAAGTATGACATCGCACACTGCCATTCTTGCAAGAGCAATGGAAATCCCTGCCGTGATGGGTGCTGCCGGTGTGGTATCCAAAGTGAAAAACGGAGATGTTATCATTGTGGACGGTACTATCGGTGAAGTGATACATCTGCCGAGTGAGGCACAGACGGAGCATTATCGGCAAAAACAAAAGGCGGCTGAACAGGAACGCCGGGAAAATGAAATGTTTCGCGGAAAACAAACACTGTCCGCAGACGGAACGCCCTTTGCCGTTTTCTGTAATATAGGCAGTGCAGAAGATGCGGCAAAAATCGCCGCATTTGACGGTGAGGGTGCAGGACTTTTCAGAACGGAATTTCTGTTTATGGAGAAAGAGGCTGCTCCTACGGAAGAAGAACAATTTCACGAATATCAGAAAGCGGCTCTGCTCCTCAAAGACAAGCCTCTTGTCATCAGAACACTGGATATAGGGGGAGATAAAGATCTGCCGTATCTGCATATTGATCAGGAAGATAACCCGTTTATGGGACTGAGGGCAATCCGATATTGTCTGCAAAACAGGGAAATATTCAAAACACAGATTCGTGCGATTGTCCGTGCATCTGCTTTTGGCAATATCCGTATGATGTTTCCGATGATCAGCTGTGTTGAGGAACTCAGAAAAGGCAAGGAACTGGTCAAGGAAGTAATGGCGGAACTGTCCGAGGAACATATTGCTTTTGACCCGGATCTTAAAATCGGAATCATGGTCGAAACCGCAGCGGCGGCTGTATCGGCTGATATTCTGGCACAAGAATGTGATTTTTTCAGTATCGGAACGAATGACCTGACAGGCTATATGATGGCTTGCGACAGGGGAAACCGCAGTGTTGCCGATTTGTATTCGGCGTTTCAGCCCTGTGTTCTCAGAATGATTAAGAGAACCATTGAATGTGCTAAACAGTGCGGAATCCCTGTCGGAATGTGCGGAGAAGCCGCTGCCGACCCGATGATGATACCGCTGCTGATGTCGTTCGGACTGAGCGAATTCAGTGTTTCTGCTCCGTCTGTACTGAAGGTGAGAAAATATATTTCACGAATTCATCGACAGCAGGCAGATGAAATCGCCCAAACGGCAATGCAGTTGCTAACATTACAGGAAGTATGTGATTATCTGAAAAAGGATGGAATTCTGATATGACACAACAGGATAAAGAATTTTACGGAGAACTGGCACCGCTTCTTTCTCAAAAAGAAGCATTGATTCTCGGGGAAGTAAGAGCCATACTGGACGGTATCAGTACAGATTCGGAAACAGCTCTGGCAGAACATCTCAAAAGCAGAATCAAAAGTTCTTCGAGTATGTGTGAAAAGCTCCTTAAAAAAGGACTGGAGCCGTCAGCGGAAGAAGGACTGAAATATTTGTCGGATATTATCGGTTTAAGAGTGGTCGTTCATTTTGTGGGAGATGTTTATACCATTCTCCATCAAATTAAACAAAGTGATCAATGGACGGTCGTTAATGTCAAAGACTATATCGAAAATGCCAAACCCAACGGGTATCGAAGTCTGCATATCATTCTTTCGGTTCCGTTTGCGTATGGGGAACTGAATGAGATAAGGGCAGAAATTCAGCTGCGTACCATTGCAATGGACTGTTGGGCAAGTCTTGAACATCAGCTTAAATATAAGAAAAATATAGGCAATACCGATCTCATTGTGAGCGAACTGAAACGCTGTGCTGATGAAATGGCATCGACAGACCTTTCAATGCAGACTATACGGGATCTTATCAAACATCAAAGTCAGGAGTAACAAACGAATGAAAATATTATATGCCGAAGATGAACAGCAGTTATCCTCCGCTGTTACCGAAATACTGAAAATGGAAGGATTTGAAGTGACACCCGTTTATGACGGCAAACAGGCGTGGAACACGGTTCAAAAGGAATACTTTGATGCCGTTGTACTGGATATTATGATGCCCGGTATGAGCGGTATCGAAGTGCTTGAAAATATGCGTCTGAATGAGATCTTTACCCCCGTACTGATGCTCACCGCCAAAACAACTGTCAATGACAGAATCAAAGGTCTTTCAACGGGGGCAGACGATTATCTGGGAAAACCCTTTTCGATGAAAGAACTGGTTGCCCGTCTGAATTCGATGCTGCGAAGAACCGGAGAGTATCAACATTCCGTGCTGAAAAGCGGCAATATTACGCTGAATTGTGCGACATCAGAACTGAAATCGGATAAGGCAAGCCTGATTCTCAGCAGAGGAGAAGTGGAACTGTTGTCGCTGTTTTTGAAAAACAAAGATGTCAAATACAGTTCTGATGATATTAACAATGCCGTCTGGAACGGAAAAAAAGATGACAGCAGTGTGGTACTGTATACCTCCTATCTGCAAAACAAACTGGCACGTATCGGTTCCAATGAAAATATTACTTTCCATCATCATTGCTATTGCTACGGAGTGGTACGATAATGAAAAAACTGAAAAGGAAAATTCTTGCCTCCGCTTTGTGTGCCTTGATTATTGTGTTTTCGATGACACTGTTTTTTACAGGTCTGGGAATACAAATGTATAACACGAGCAGAGCAGATGATATGACAGCCGTGATTGAAAACAACGGGGGCAATGTTCCCGAACGAAAAGTGTTTGAACAGTCGGATTCTGGCGGCAAGTCGTATTTTATTAAAATTGATGATGAGTCACAGTTCAGAACCCGATATTTTCTGGTTTACTTTGATGATGATCACAATATCAGCGACATCAATATCGAACATATCGCCTCCGTCAACGCAACGGAAGCGGAAAAAATGGCACAAAAAGTCCTCTCCAAAAATGATACCGTCGGGTACTGCAATGATTTCCGTTACAGAACAACCCAAGATCATTATATTATCTTTCTCGATTGTACCAATGAATATGATATGCTGAATTCCATTATACTGATACTGTTAGCGGTTTGTGTATTTTTTACCGTGCTGGTAATGCTGATTTTTGCGGCTCTTTCCAATAAGGTCGTCAAGCCGTTTGAAGAAAATGCCAAAAAGCAGAAACAGTTTATTACCGATGCCAGCCACGAACTGAAAACACCGCTGGCAATCATTTCCGCCAATGCCGAAGTACTGGAATATAAAGACGGCGGCAGTGAATGGGTGAAAAATATTACCGGTCAGGTCCAATATATGGGCAAGCTCATCAATGAACTGCTGACACTGACAAAGCTGGAAGAAATTGATACGGAGCATTTTGTCACGGAAGTCAATTTCAGCCATATCGTGACGGAAGTCTGCGACAGTTTTATGGAAGTCTTTGAAAAGAAAAACACCGTGCCGGAACTTGACATAGAAGAAAATGTCATACTCAACGGCAATGAAGAACAGCTCAGGCGGTTGGTTTCCGTTTTGACGGAGAACGCATCAAAGTATGTTTCGGAAAACGGAAAGGTCATCATCACACTGAAAAAGGGCATACGCTATACGAATTTCAGTGTTTTTAATTCCTGTGAAATTGATGAAAAGATTGATGTCAACCGATTATTTGACAGATTTTACCGTCCCGATTCCTCCAGAACCTCCAAAACAGGCGGACACGGCATAGGGCTGTCTATCGCCAAAGAAATAACGGTTCTTCACGGCGGCAGTATTGAAGCCAAAACAGGCAGCGGCGGCATCTGTTTTTCGGCATCCGTTTCCAACAGACTGAAAAAATCAAAAAGCAAAAAAACCAAGAAAATCAAAAAAATCGGTACTGATGATTGAAAATGCGATGCGTTATAAACTTTTCAGGGAAAGCGAATTCTTGACCAAAAGTGCATCTGAACGATATATTCATTTCAAAAAGGAATATCCCCATCTTATCGGAACCATCAAGCAGTCCTACATTGCGACTTATCTCGGTGTCAATCCGGAATCTCTCAGCAGAATCAAGAAAAATCTCCGTGAACGGTATTGAACCGTTCACACCGTCCGCCCTGCAAAAAAACAGACCTGTACGATAACAAAGTGTATCATACAGATCTGTTTTTTTATTGCAGTCCTGTTTCGGCAAAAGCGTTTTTCAGGTCATTAATGAGGTCTTCGGTGTCCTCAATGCCGATACTCAGGCGGAAAAATCCGTGATGGAATTCATCGGGATAAAGATACTGACGTTCATCATTTTCTCCGATAAAGACGATCAGACTTTCATCATGGCCGAGAGAAACGGCAGAGGTAATTAATTTCAGTTTGCTGACAAAACGGTTATACGTATCATGGTCGGCTTTCAGACCAAAGGAAAGCACTCCGCCGAATCCGTTTGTCATTTGTTTTTGGGCAATATCATAACCTTTGCTGCTTTTCAGACCGGGATAGGCAACAAAACTGACAGCAGGCTGCTGCTCCAGCCATTCGGCAATGGCAAGACCGTTCCGGTTATGCTGTTTCATTCTCAGCGGCAGTGTCACGCTTCCACGCATAATCAGCCACGCATTGAACGGGCTGATCGTAGCACCGAGATTGACCTGTGACTGAGCACGGATAATGTCCAGATATTTTGTTTTGCCCGTAATCGAGCCGCCCATCGCATCGCCGTGACCGTTGATGTATTTGGTAAGGCTCTCGATGGAAAAATCTGCACCGAGTTCGATCGGACGCTGGTTGTACGGTGAGGCAAAGGTATTGTCCACAGAAAGAAGAATATCATTCTGATGAGCAATTTCAGCAAGTGCGGCAATATCAGTGATTCCCAGAGTGGGATTCCCGGGACTTTCGGTATGAATCAGTCTGGTATTGGGTTGAATGGCAGCACGAACGGCATCGAGATCGGAGGTATCCACGATGGTGGTTTCAATATTGAATTTTGTATTGAAAAGTTCGTTGAGCAGTCTGTAAACGGCAATATAGGTGACACTTGAAAAAATAACGTGATCGCCGCTTTTCAGAAGAGCGAAGAAAAGTCCTGACAGAGCCGCCACACCGCTTGCGAGAACCACACAGTCTTCGCCGCCTTCCAGTGCTGCTATTTTTTCTTCCAGATATTTTTGATTGACACCGCCGTTTCTGGTGTAAAGATGACCCGATGAACTTGACCAGTTGACATCAGTGGGGTCATACGGCAGCAGATAGCTGTTTGCCATCGTGATAGGGTGCTGAATGGCACCGGTTTCGCTGTCGGGAGCATTTCCCAGATGAACAGATAATGTCTGAAATCCCAGCTGTTTTTCCAATTCCTTTTTTGACATAGTATCACTCCTGATAATTCCTACTATTTTGATATGAATTATTATAGTATGTTTTCTTCTGCTTGTCAATAGAGAATTTTGCAGCAGCACAGGAAAAATTGCGGGTGCAGGAAAAATTGCGGGTGCAGGGGCTCGCAGCTCCTGCCGGGGTCCAGGGCGAGCAGTCCTGGTGGGGTTTGGGGCAACGCCCCATTCTCTTTACAGAGAAGCTCGGAGTTTTTTAGCAGCCTCTGTAAGATGAGTCAGACTTGGTATGGTTTCTTCCGAACCTCTGGTTTTGAGTCCGCAGTCGGGGTTGACCCACAATTTGTCAGCGGGAATACGGCTGAGCATTTTTTGGAGTGCGGTGATGATTTCCTCAGTGGTCGGGATTCTGGGAGAATGTATATCATAGACACCGGGTCCGACTTCTGTGCGGAAGTTGTTTTCTTTGAGGACATCAAGAATGGTCAGATCGGAACGGCTTGCTTCAAAGGTGATGACATCAGCGTCCATATTGTCAATGTCCTCGATAATATCCGAAAATTCACTGTAACACATATGGGTGTGTATCTGTGTATCGGCTTTGACACCGCTGTGAACAAGACGGAAAGCAGGAATGGCCCAGTCAAGATATTCGCTGTGCCAGTCGCTTTTACGCAGCGGCAGTTTTTCTCTGAGAGCAGCTTCATCGATCTGAATGATCTGAATGCCGTTGGCTTCAAGGTCGAGTACTTCTTCACGAATGGCAAGTGCAATTTGCAGAGTGCTTTCTTTAAGAGAAATGTCTTCTCTCGGGAATGACCAGTTCAGTATGGTAACGGGACCTGTCAGCATACCTTTTACGTTTTTCTCGGTAAGGCTTTGGGCATATTTTGACCATTGTACCGTCATCGGTTTGGAACGTGATACATCACCCCATACCACCGGCGGTTTGACGCAGCGTGTACCGTAGGACTGTACCCACGCTTTTTCGGTGAAGATATATCCGTCAAGCGATTCGCCAAAATATTCTACCATATCGTTTCTTTCAAATTCACCGTGAACAAGAACGTCAAGACCGATTGTTTCCTGAAGTGCGATGCAGTCTTTGATTTTGTCACGCAGGAAGGATTCATACTCGGAGAGGGAAATGCTTCCCTTTTTGTAATCGGAGCGTACACGGCGGATTTCTTTTGTCTGGGGGAAAGAGCCGATCGTCGTGGTGGGGAGCAGGGGCAGGCGGAATGTTTCTTTCTGTATTTTCTCACGCTCAGCAAATGCCGGCTGTCTGGTAAAATCCTGTTCCGTTAAGGAAGCAATTTTTTCCGCCAAAGAATGATTCTTTTCGTATCTGGGCTGTGAGAAAACAGCAGCATTTGCCTGATAGGCTGCTGCACTGTGGGGATCTTCGGCAGACAAAATCTGTTTCAGTTCGTTCAGTTCGTCCAGTTTTTCACTTGCGTAAGCAAAATGCTGTTTGTATTCGGGTGAAAGTTTGCTTTCATTTCTGAGCGTATAGGGAACGTGGAGCAGGGAGCAGGAAGTATTGATTACGATGTTCGGTGTGAATGTTTTTAACTCGCTGATGATGTCAACAGACTTCTGATAATGATTTTTCCAGATATTTTTACCATTGACAATACCGGCGAAAAGTGTTTTGCCGTTCGGGAAACCGTTTGTGCGAACCAGTTCCAGCGTTTTTCTTCCCTCGATAAAGTCCAGACCGATACCGTCAAAATCCAGTGAACAGATGTCGTTATAACAGTCACGTATATCGCCGAAATATGTCTGGAGAAGAATTTTGGCATTGTTTTTATGAGCAAGGATTTTTTGATAAATCGTCTTGAAAAAGACAATGTCTTCTGCGGAGAGGTCTTTGACAAGATAAGGCTCATCAATCTGAATCCATTCTGCACCAAGCTGTGACAGCTGACGAATCGTTTCAATATACACATCGGCGGTGCGTTGTGCAAAATCGGATTTTGTTTTTTTGCCCGTATATCTTGCCAGTGCAAGAAAAGTAAAAGGTCCTGTCAGAACAGGTTTGGTGAGGACACCGTTTTGAAGAGCTTCCGAAAATAAATCAAAGGGTTTTGTATCCGAGAGTCTGATTTCCGTATCATCGTCAATTTCGGGGACAATGTAATGGTAATTGGTATTGAACCATTTTTTCATTGCAAGAGCCTTTACATCACCATTTTCTCCCTGATAGCCCCTTGCGGCTGCAAAATATTCATCGAGGGGGGATAAGCCGAGGGCACGGTATCTTTTCGGTACGGCATTGAGAAGGAATGCTGTGTCCAATACGCCGTCATAAAACGAAAAGTCATTTGACGGAATCAGATCAAGCTGTTTGTCTTTTTGTTCATTCAGATTTTTCAATCGCAGGGATTTGGCTGTTTCGAGCAGTTCCTGTTCGGTGATTTCCTGTCTGAAATATTTTTCAGCGGCAAATTTGAGTTCTCTCAATTCTCCGATTCTGGGGTAGCCGATAATGGTTGTTTTCATACGATCCTGTCCTTTCTGTTTTTGGGAATATTTTGTGGTTCATCAAACTGTATCTACTATAAACCTACCGGAACACTATGTAAAATATAAAAAACATCACCAATACCATAGATTTTTTCTATGGTTTATGATATAATGATAAAAAAATCTATTGATAAGGTGATCATATGACGTTGAAACAGCTGGAATATGTGACAGTGACAGCCGAAAAAGGTTCTGTCACAGAAGCCGCAAAAGAACTATTTATCGCACAGCCGAGCTTGACGGCAGCCATTCACGAACTGGAAGAAGAATTCGGCATCACTATATTTTCGCGTTCCAATAAAGGTGTCAGTCTTACCAAAGACGGCGAAGAATTTTTAGGCTATGCCAGACAGGTGCTGGAGCAGACAAAACTGATTTCGGAACGCTACAAAGGCAAATTCCACGGGAAACATCGGTTCTGTGTGTCCTCTCAGCATTATTCCTTTGTGGTGGAAGCCTTTGTCGAACTGCTCAGAAAATACGGCGGAAATGAATACGAATTTCATATGAGGGAAACACAGACTTACTCTATCATAGAAGACGTTTCCCGGCTCAGGAGCGAAATTGGTGTTATCTATATCAATCCGTTTAACGAACAGATTATGATGAAGGCACTGCGTGATAATGCACTGTCCTTTCACGAACTTTTTACGGCAAAACCCCACGTCTTTATCGGAAAACACAGCCCTCTTGCCGTCCGGGAAACCATTCGTCTGAAAGATCTGGAACCCTATCCCCGACTGTCATATGAACAGGGAAATCACAATTCTTTTTATTTTTCGGAAGAGATATTAAGTACAGCGGACAGCCGGAAAGATATTTTTGTATGCGACAGGGCAACGCTCTTTAATCTCCTGGTGGGACTTGACGGATATACGATTTGCAGCGGTATCATCAGCGAGGAGCTGAACGGCACGAATATCATTGCCCGTCCTCTTGAAGCAGACGATTATATGAAAATAGGCTATATCCTTCCGTCAGGCATCAAACCGTCCGCTATGACTTCGGCATTTATTGATATTTTAAAAAATCAGCTTGGGCGGTAAGCGGCAATAGCATCAATGGGAGGGACAGCAGTTCGATGGCTTTATGCGGTCGGACTGCTGTTTTGCATTAATGTTATCTATAAAGATTCCCAAATGGTTGTTAAAATTGTGAATTCAAACAAAACATATCAAACATACAAATATTATAGGTTTTTTGCTTGACAAATTGAAAATTGCGGAATATAATATTGACAGAGTTAATACCCACTAAACATACTAACAAAGTAGGTATTAATAAATGCAAATCCTTCGCTGAAAGACGGTGTAATGAATGAAAAAATTTGTCGCTTTGCTCAGGCATAATTGGAGAAACGGCCGAATGTGTATACGATGTATACGTATCGCTGATTTTGATGAATCATAATGCATTTTGCAAAGGAGTATTGAAATATGAAAAAGAGAGTTTTGGGTTTGGTTCTTGCCATTTTTATAGGTGCAGCATCGGTGACAGGCTGCTCGGGAAATCAGGCATCTTCTTCGGGTTCGGACGGCAAATCGTCCGGCAGCGAAAAGATCACCATCACCAATGTGTCCTACGACCCCACCAGAGAACTTTATCAGAAGTACAACGAACTTTTTGAAAAACATTACAAAGAAAAACACGGTCAGGAGATCGAAGTGGTTCAGTCGCACGGCGGCTCGGGCAAACAGGCACGTTCCGTTATTGAGGGTGCAAGTGCCGATGTGGTAACGCTTGCACTTGCTCACGATATTACCCTGATAGAAGAAGCAGGTCTGATCGAAAAGGACTGGTTACAGGAATTTGAACTGGATTCTTCTCCCTATACATCGACCATCGTATTTCTGGTTCGCAAGGGTAATCCGAAAAATATCAAAGACTGGAACGATCTGATCAAAGACGGTGTTGAAATTATCAATCCCGACCCCAAGAGCAGCGGCGGTGCTTGCTGGAACTTCCTTGCTGCATGGCAGTACGCACTCAACAATAACAATAATGATGAAGAAAAGGCAAAAGACTTTGTTAAAAAACTTTACGCTAACGTAACCGTAATGGATTCCGGTGCAAGAGGTGCCACCACCACATTCGTTGAAAACGGTCAGGGTGACGTTCTGATCGCATGGGAAAACGAAGCGATCAACAGTGTTGCCGAATATCCCGATGATTATGAAATTGTGACCCCGAGTATATCCATACTGGCACAGCCGAGTGTAGCCATTGTTGATACCAATGCGGAAAAAGACAAGGTGGTTGACGCATCAAAAGAATATCTTGAATACCTTTACACAGAAGATGCTCAGAAGATTATAGGCGAGAGCGGTTACAGACCCACTAATGAAAAGGTACTCGAAAGTTTTAAGGATAAATTTGATCTGAATATCAATCTCTGCAAGATCGATGATTTTGGCGGTTGGGATGCTGCATACGAAAAATTCTTTAATGACGGTGCAATTTTCGACGAAATCTACGAAGGATAACATTTGACAAAGGGCGGAGGTGTTCTCCTCTGCTCTTTCTTTTTCAGGAGGATGTGAAATGGCAACAGTAAAAAGACGAAGTAAACAGACAAGGGTCATACCCGGATTTCAACTCACCTTTGGTATCACAGTTGCAATGCTGTCGCTGTTGGTACTGATTCCGCTGCTGTCGGTACTCGTCAATTCGTTCCGGCTTTCACCGGCGGAATTCTGGAAACTGATAACGGCTAAAAATGTTCTCAGTGCTTTCGGAACCAGCATCTTATGCTCATTGATTGCAGCATTCATCAATGCCGTATTCGGTGTAATTCTTGCTTGGGTGCTGGTAAAATATGATTTTCCCGGAAAAAGAATCGTTGACGGTCTGATCGAACTGCCGTTTGCACTGCCGACAGCAGTAGCAGGCATTACGCTGTCAAAGATGTTTTCGGATACGGGCTTTCCGGGCAGTTTCTTTTCCGGTATCGGCATTAATATATCCTATACCAGAATCGGTATTGTGGCAGCTCTGATTTTTATCGGCATACCTTTTACGGTACGTGCCGTGCAGCCTGTTCTTGAAAAACTGGACGGTCAGTATGAAGAAGCAGCCTACATTCTTGGTGCAAGCAGAAGAAAAACATTTTTTAAGGTCATTTTTCCTGAAATTCTTCCGGCAATTCTGACCGGGTTCGGACTTTCGCTGGCAAGAGGAATCGGCGAATACGGAAGCGTTATTTATATCTCGGGCAACAGCTTAAAAGACGGTACACAGGTCGTATCCTATGTCATTATGCAGAAGCTCGAAAGACTTGACTATGCGGACGCAACCGCTATTGCACTTGTATTGCTGATCATATCGTTTGTATTGTTGTTCGTGATCAATCTGATACAGCTCAGACGTTCTAAACGTATCAGCGTAAGATAAGGCGGTGTTAAAATGGAAATACTTGACAAAAAACAGTTGAAAGCTAAAAAAATAACCAAAATCATTCTGATCGTCATCAGTCTGCTATTTGTCGTATTAATGCTTGTTTTGCCGCTGGTATCCATCATTGTCAACTCGTTTAAACAGGGAATCGAATTTTATTTCAATTCACTTTCGACGGAGTATGTGGTTTCCGCTTTGGGTGTCACCGTCATTGCAACACTTTTCTCGGTAGGTGTCAATACGTTTTTCGGACTGGTGGCGGCGTGGCTGCTGACAAGATTCGATTTCAAGGGCAAAAACGTCCTTTCCACACTGATCGATATACCATTCTCGATCTCGCCCGTTATTGCAGGTCTTGCCTTTATTATGACATTCGGCAGACTTGGCTGGGCAAGCGGCATTATTGATTCGATCAATGAATTCCTCGGAACTGATATTCAGATTGTCTTTGCCATACCGGGTGTTATTCTGGCAACCATTTTTGTTACATTCCCGTTTGTTTCAAGAGAATTGATTCCGGTGCTCAATGCAGTGGGAAAAGATGAGGAAGAAGCTGCTGCTCTGATGGGTGCAAAAGGCTTTACGATTTTCAGAAAGATCACTTTCCCGCATATCAAATGGGCTTTGGTTTACGGAGTAATTTTATGTACGGCAAGAGCACTCGGTGAATTCGGTGCGGTAAGTGCCTTGTCGAAAACAAGAGGAGGAACCTTCACACTTCCGCTGGAAATTGATGCACTGTATATGTCAGGATCGGCTGATTCCATTACAGCGGCATTTGCGGTATCATCACTTCTCGTGCTGATAGCGGTTGTGGTTCTTGTGGCAAGAAATATCTTTGAGTTCAGAGCAAAGAACAAAAAGGCAAAAGACTAAACAGTAAGGTCAGGTGAGTTTTTTATGTATGTTGAGTTAAAGAATATTCAGAAATATTACGGTGATTTTAAGGCGAGTGACAATGTAAATTTCGGAATAGAACAGGGTAAGCTGGTTGCTTTGCTCGGACCGAGCGGAAGCGGAAAAACGACTATCCTCCGTATGATAGCAGGTCTTGAAAATCCCGATGAGGGAGAAATTCTGATCGACGGCAAAGTGGTCAACAATATTCCCGCCTCCCAAAGAGGCATAGGCTTTGTATTCCAGAGTTATGCACTTTTCAGATATATGACCGTATTCGATAATGTGGCATTCGGACTAAAAATACAGAAAGTACCTGATAATGAGATCAAAGAGAGAGTGCTTTCGCTGATCGAACTGGTGGGTCTGAAAGGAATGGAAAAACGTTATCCGAATCAGCTTTCGGGCGGTCAAAGACAGCGTGTTGCCTTTGCACGTGCCTTAGCACCAAATCCGAAACTGCTTCTTCTTGACGAACCTTTTGCCGCAATTGATGCCAAAGTACGTCAGGAACTGAGAAGCTGGCTCAAGGGAATGATACAAAAATTGAATATCACAAGTATCTTTGTCACACACGACCAGGACGAAGCCATTGAAGTTGCCGATGAAATTATCATCACCAACAAGGGCAGGATCGAACAAAAAGGTACGCCGCTCGATGTTTACCAGAATCCGAATACGGCATTTACCGCATCGTTTTTCGGTCAGCCGACAGAGCTTCCCGATTACAGACTGTTCAATACGTTTGAATCGAGAGATGATATTGAAAGAGCCTTTGTACGTCCGGAATTTGTGAAAATCACCAAGCTGAAAGAAGAACAGCTTTATGAAAAATCCGCCGTGCACGGTGTCATTGAAGATATACTGTTCAGAGGCAATACACTGGAACTCCGTGTCAAAGTGAATGGTACGGTGATCAGTGCAAGGCGTGGACTTGATGAAGAATTGGTATCGATCGGAGAAACGGTGGAAGTCTTTATTTACAGAATCTTTGTCACAAAAGGTGATGAAGCATTTTTGCTTGAAAACAGCACGGTACGTGAAGAATCCGTTGTTATCTGAGGAGGCAG
>CACYDP010000052.1 GCA_902773135.1 uncultured Ruminococcus sp. | reverse complement strand
TTCTTATACCTATGAAGTCACCTACAAGAAAAATACCGACTCCAATTGGGCTACCAAACAGGCTTACAGCACCAACAAAACCGTTGCGGTCAAACCCGGTGCAGCTGTCAAATATACCGTAAAAGTACGTGTAAAAGACAGTGACGGTACCATCGTCGGCAAAAACTTTACCGTTACAGTTGAACCCAAGGCACTGGCAAACACTTCAACAATTGATAAGACTTCTATCAACCTCGGCGACAAGGTGACCGTTACAGCAGCAGCTTCCGGCGGCAGCGGCTCTTACACCTATGAAGTCACCTACAAGAAAAACACCGACTCCAACTGGGCTACCAAACAGTCTTACAGCACCAACAAAACCGTTGCAGTCAAGCCCGGTGCAGCTGTCAAATATACCATAAAAGTACGTGTAAAAGACAGCAGCGGCACCATTGTCGGCAAAAACTTCACTGTCAACGTAACCAAAGCACTGACAAACGATTCTCAGATTTCTGCAAGCTCCATCAAACTCGGTGAAAAAGTAACGGTAATGGCAGCAGCCTCCGGCGGCAGCGGTTCTTATACCTATGAAGTTACCTACAAAAAAACCACCGACACTAACTGGGCTACCAAGCAGGCTTACAGCACCAACAGCACTATTGCGGTCAAACCCGGTGCAGCTGTCAAATATACCATAAAAGTACGTGTAAAAGACAGCAACGGCACGGTTGTCGGCAAAAATTTCACTGTCAACGTGACAAATGAACTGACAGCGTCCGTGAAAGCAAGTTCCACCAATATTGCGGCAGGTTCTTCTGTTAAAATCACCGGCTCGGCATCAGGCGGCAGCGGCGATTATACCTATCAGATAAGCTACCTCAAAATCGGTACATCTAAATGGGTTACTGCCAAAGCCTACAATACTACCACAAACAAAACATTTACCTTATCGGAATCCGGTACATACAGCGTCAAACTGAATGTAAAAGATGCAGATGGAACAGTTGCTGCGGCATATGTTCAAATCAACGTCAGTTAATTCCGACTAGAACCTAAATCAGCAAAATCACGGCTTTACCTCTTTTGGAGATAGAGCCGTGATTTTTTACAAATTACCATTGACGAGTAATTAAAACAGTTTGTAAAATCAATAACGCTGTACAGACTTATCACTGTACAGCGTTATTTTGACTTCTGAAATTGGGGCTTTGCCCCAAACCCCACCAGAACTGCTCGCCCTGGACCTCGGCAGGAGCTGTGAGCCCCTTCACCCGCAATAGATAAAAGTCGTTTACATTAAGTCAATTGTTCGAGGATAAACGGGTCCTTGATTTTTTTGTCTTCCGCAAACATCAGTACTTTTGTCATTATTTCCGCACTCTTGGGATCTTCATCAATAAAGGGCAGGAAAATTTTACTCTTTTTGCCGCTGGATACGGTGACAACATTGATCTGTTTGCCGCCCATCTGATGTATCACACCGCTTCCCAAGTGAATCGAATATTTACCCAGTTTGCCGTCTATCAATGCGTGATTCTTATCAAAAGTGACATTTTTGATATGAAACAGTTGAAGATTGAATTCCAGTATGACTTTACGCATTTCAATGGTAGAATGACCTGTTTCAGGATCTACTCCGCCTGCGTGGGCAACACTGACTGCAAGATCAACATCACGCATTACCTCCGAATAAATAATATCCGGTATATCGCCGATTTTCATTCTTTGATAAGTGCGGCGGTCTTCAAAAATAACCCCTTCCAATGTCGGTGCTTCTATATCGCTGGGTGAGAACCAATCCGCAACCGCATAAATACTTGCTATGACATTGTCCTTATAATAGATTTTCTGCAAACCGTCTTCGTAATCGGCTACCCAACGACGATTCCTCAAAGCCCCCACTGTACGTTTGGTTTGGATCTGATTGCCTGCAAACATCAGAGAACGATCTTTTTCCCTTTCTTCGGGAAGTTTAACATACAGTTCACGGAACACCTGTCTGAACGGCTGCTTGGTACCGCTGTCTTTATTCCTGTCGAAGAAAAGCTGCTGATAGCTGTGCCATATCTGATGGATATAAAGATCATAGGGGTGTGCTGTTCTCAATGCAAAACGATCCTCTATCTGAGCCGTTTCACCGTTAAAATCAACCAATTCTCCATCGGAAATCATACCGTGTATAAAGTCACCCTCTGCCGAAACAAATACGAGATTTTCCACAATCGATTTTGTAACGGGATTTTCGCAGAGCATTTTCAGTTCCGCAAACGTATATATTTCTGATTCTTCCATTGCCTTCTCAAACATACTGACAGTACGGCTGTACTGATTTTTCAGTTTAGTACAGAATTCTTTAATTTCCAGAAAATCTTCATTTTTCTTAATAGCTGCCGGTGCAGATTTCAGTGCTTTTCCGTTTTTTTCAAATTGCAGAGCTGCTTTTCCGCTGTCGGAAATGGCAATCTTTACGTCATAATCGCCGATTTTGTTCCATTCAAACATATGGGTGTTATTTTTTACCAGTTGGGTCTCCATAGAAAGCGTAAGACGTGTTTCGTCTGAATAACCTGCCGTAACCGCAAGATTCTTCATCGCATATTCTACGGTTTTCGCTTCACTGGCACGACGCTGAGCACCAAACTGTTTACTCTCTTTCAGGAATTTCTGTATAAATTCATATCTTTGAAGAATATCCGAACGGTCCTTTGACGGAATCACAGCAAGACTCAGCAATAAATCTTTGTTTCTTTTTTCATTGATGGTCTGCTCGATTTCCGCAATATCAAACTTTCCCAGAGCCGCATCGGCAAATTTTCTGGCACGGGTATGCATATTGCTTGCAGAAATATGTTTGGCACTCTTATAGAGTTTATGAAAGTTTTTATCTCCCAGAACGTCATACGCTTCATAGAACCATTGTACGTCAAAACAGCCTCCATTGAGTTCTTCCTGACTGAGAGGAGTATATTTTGCGATAATTGCCTGACGCTTGGCATCAATATATTCCGCTGTATGTGCCATAAAGTAATAGCAGCCACTTTTCAAACCATCAATTTTCAGATAGTCTTCAATTATATCAATCCACTGCGGAGAGTACATTGCCACTTCTATCAGGCGGTCATTGCTGATATTGGTATCTTTTAAGTATTGTGCCAGTTTTTCGGCATTATCACTTGGAGCAGGATAACAAACCGCAAGCATATGGCTGAGCGACACGGTTTTCGGAACATTGTTTCTGTAATAATAGTAAGTATGTTTCCCGATACTTCCGCTGCCCATTGCTTTCAGAATATCGATCAGACGATCCATTCCGTATATCTTTTCGATATTCATAATGGCATTGGAAAATACAGTTTCACTGTCGCCTCGTTTCAATTCAACGTCCATAATCTGATCCATTATTTCGGACGAAACAGCAAGACCTGTTCGGAAGATCTCACTGTCGGTGGGTATATCATTTTCCTCGCTGAGTTCTTTATTTTCCATTTTTAATACGTTCCTGAAATCATCAATGCAAATATGGGCAGCTTTACCGCTGAAAAACGGATTGATCATACGGATAAGCATTTTGAAATCAAACATTTCAAACAGCGATTTCAGCAGCATATCCTTGGTCATAATACCAAGCTGATACGCCTTGATATAATATACGGCAGAGATATTCGGAGAGTTAAGATAATAATCAAAACGGCTATCATGTGTCATACAGCTGCACTTGAGAGAAAGATGAAAACAAAGAAGAAATACCTTTTCAAAATGATCAATGATGTGACGGTCTAATTGATGATATAAAGAACTGGTGATAGTGGTGTCAAAAAAGTTCATATCGTCATTACGAAGATATGTGTTGGTTTGTTTTGCCTGATACCACAGATCTTCTTCCCTGAAATACGCAAGAATATATTCAAATACAGCAATTAAAACATCATACGGTACGGTAATTTCGTGTTGTAATTCTAAATAACTGACGATGCCCTGAACGGCATTTTTAAAACGATAATGATTGAAACGGTCATCTTTGAAGAAATATTCTGCCGCATCACCGTACAGTTTTCTTTCATTGGCTTTGCAGCGTTTCTGACCATTTTCGGTAATGGCATTAAATTTGTAAGAGTTGGAATTCAAAAGCGAATAATACAATGCCGTCAAACGCTGAGGTGTTTTTACTGTGTCCTCATAGAACTGATCCCATAATTCTGTAAAAGGAATGTTTCTTTCGCATCTTTCCGGAGTCCATGTACGATAGGCATAACCTCCCGACAAATTGCCGAGCAGACGTTCTTCACCGCTTTGGTCTGTATATTGAAGATTTTCGTTGTCATCTATGATTTTCAGCAATGCCGCCAGCATTTCGTCAATTTCTTTTTCGGTAACGGAGAAATATTTTTGTATCTTGTCAAGCAATTCCTCTTCGCTTTTTTCAATCTGATACGATGGATACGGAACTTTCGTGTCATAAAGTCCATAACCGTTTTCGGCATTGATCTCAACAGCGATACCGGCATTGGCTACTTCGTTCATTAAGATGCGTTCACGGTCTGTTGGATTTTCAATGTTTGCCGCAGCCGTTTTGGCATTTTCAAACAACGTCTTATCTCTTTCTTTTAGACCGTATTGCAGCATATCGAGAGCGGCAAGACGAATGTTTTCATCTTTGTTTTTGAGCATTCGTTCAATACTTTGAGCAAGTCCCTCATCACTGCGTGATTTCAGTATCTGAATGACATTATTTCTTAAATCTTCTTTTTTATACTTTGCATAGTTTTCTATGATTTCGTATTCGTCATCACGGAGAGATTTTTTTTGAATAAGCTTAAAAGCCTTTTGACGTGTATAGCTTTCCTTATCGGCGATACACTTGATGAGGGTACTTCTTTGTATCTCGGTTTCGGCAGTCTCAAGAAGTTTTGAAAAAACGTTTTCTCTCATATCCGCATCAACATCCGTAATATATCCGCAGATAAAATCTTTTTTGTCGTTATCTTTCAGTTTTACGGCAATATTTGTCATACAGCCAAGAATACAGCCTTTTGATACAGAAGCACTGAACCACGGGAATAACAAAGGACTGTATGTCACTTCTTTTTTGGGAATCGTATGAAAAAGATGCAGCATTATCTCATAATGCCGTTCCAGCAGTTTTTTATCAGATTGAGCGGATTTTCTGAATTTGGATTCTGTATTGCTGTAATAGGTTCGGGAATTGAACACATAGAAATTTTGAAACAAGGCGAAAAACTGTAAATCATCGGGATAACTGTCTATCACCGCAAGTGCTATCTGCTCGGACAAAACATCCTGTTCCCCATTCAGACAAAAATAACCCATGGTCAGCAGCTGTATTTTATTGCCGGTAATCTCTACTGTATCATCAGATTTTTTTCCGAAAAGTTTTGACAGAACAGACTGTTTTTCGCTGCTGATCCCTGCGGCTTTCAGCATTATATCCTTAGTATCGAGAATTTCATAAAATCCAATACTCCAGAGTCCCATATAAATATGTACGGGATCGGTGGTGTTGATATATGCAATGGCGTGGTCACGGCTGTCGAGTGTATAGAGCATATCATCGAGCATTTTACTCGCCAGACGGTCGGGGTCTTCATAGGGGCACAATCCTGTCCACGTTCCGACAGCACGCTTTACAGAAGAAAAGCGAATCAGATTTTCATCTTTGATGGTATGAAGGATTTTGATAAACCCTTCCGCTGTTCCGAAATCAGCAGTTTCGCAAATTGCCTGTCTTAAACCTTCGGACAGTCTTGCGGCAATAAGAAGTTTGCATACCAGATTGTGCAGTTCTGTATTGGACGACATAAAGACGGAACGCAGAACATTCGTACCGAGCAAAACATTATTATTTTCGCTTGTCATCATTTCTTTTACGGTATCGATGATTGCTGTATCTCCCTTGTCAATTCTTGCAGCTATCATATAGGAGAATCCCATATCTGCAAAACCGCCTCTGATACAATGCTGCTTGATGGAAACAGCATCCTCATCAAGGTCATTTCGGAGATACTTGTTCATATCTTCTTTTCCGTAACCGCAAACACCATAACGATAATAAGTCAGCATCAGATGCATCACATAATCAATATGCGGCAAATAATCGGCAGTTCTGAAACTTCTGCGGTTAAAGCTGTGCGAATACTGAAACTGATTCATTTTGTCGATGATGTAATAAAAGTCATCAATCAGATCAGACGGTATCACCAGCGAAACCAGCTTGCCCCAATTGCTGCGGACAAAATCCGACATCAGCTTGATGGGAAGTTTGGGAATTTTCACAGGATACTCATCATTATGATAGCCGTAAAGACCGTAATCCATATCATAAATCATATGGTTCAGCATCTGTATTTCTTTTTGTGACAGTGATTTGACTTGGTCGGCATTTTTTTCCAAAAATTCTGTATCCTGCTCTTTGAGTATCTTGACAATTTGATGATGATCCATTGTAGTTTCCTCCTTACCACATACGTCCTGCCAGCATAATCAGTTTAATAAACGTAAGCGAACCGATGTTTTTCAGATCAATTTTCTGATCCAGATCTTCCGCACGTTCATCGTCTATCAACAGCACCGCCACACCGTCATTAAATGCTTCTATGGCATCGTCCTCCGCCTTTTGCAGATCGGCTTTGTTTTCGCCGTAATTCACCCCGAAAGCAATCTTTCCGCTCATTGCCTTATCATCGATTTGTTCTTTTGAAAAAACACTGAGTACGTCCACGTTTTCGGCACGTTGGTTATAACTTTCCACACAATATTTGACTGTTTCCATAATCAATGCACGCACATCGCTGACATCGTCATTGTAAGGAATTTTGATTGTTTTGATCTTATTTTTCTTGTTGGATATTGATTTGACATTGACATTCAGTTCTATCATATCACCACTCCCGAACCAACTTTATTTTAACTCGATTATACAATAGGACTTTAACAAATACAAGTTAATTCGCTGCATTTTTCGCTTTTGAAAGATTTAAGGGTGATTTTTAGTACTATTATGTCAATAGTTGCGTTTTATGGCACACGGAAATCAATTTTATCGAATAGAGTTATCCGAAATTTGTCTATAAAAATTCTTCAAAAGAAGTTATATGAAGTTCACAAAAAATATTGTATATATGATGATTATCAGCTACCCGGTGAAATCAGAATTCTTCTTGAGTCACAAATTCAAGAAATAGTCACCGAAGAAAAGAAAAATATGACATAGAACTTGATGGGCTCAAAGGCGAAATTAGAGAACAAATTTTGAGAAGTTTTAGAGCCTGTTTAAAATCTTAGCACCGTACGTCTTTTTAGCGTATTTTTCCGCTAACTGCGTTAAAAAGGCTTGACATACGCCAGTATGCCTGCGTCTTTTTTCCTTGTTATCGAAAAAATAACGCTTCAAAAAATCCATACGACACAGAATATTAAACAGGCTCTTACATAAGCAATACTCCGGAAGACAGCTTTAGTGTTGATGCAACATTTAAACCACCATTCGACAGTCTTCTTGAACCAATTAAGGAAGACATCTTATAGCAATGACAAAAGACCACATTCAAGAAATCTTTGAATGTGGTCTTAGTGCCGTTAAATTTACAAAAGTTCGCTATCGTGGTATTGCTAAAAATCTTCATAAGCTGAATGTTCTGTTTGCCTGTACAAATCTGCTCATGTATGCTTATGCAACAAAACATTCTGTACAACCTGTGGGATAGTATGCAGTTTTTCACCTATCAGGGAATATGCTGTATATGCATTACAGCTTTACAATATTTTGTCAGTTATTCAGGAACTTCTTGATTTCGGGAACATCTTCAGAGTTTTTGTCCGGATTAATTCCATGATAATCATCATCGTGAGAAATAAACGTACAGTCTGTTGAGTCCTTCAGTTTTTCATATAATGCTTCTGCGTTCGTTTCATACTTTACTTTCGGATCGCCTTTGCTATGGATCAGCAGAACTGGAATTTTTATCTCGTCAGCCCAGTACACAGCTGATCTCTTTTTATACTCCTCCGGCTTTTCTTCGGGTGTTCCTCCAATACAGTCACGGAGCATTTCCTGCATATCTTCCCTTTCATTATAGGCGGAGATCAGATCACTGATGCCACCGGCTACAACGATTCTTTTTACTCTTTTATCCTCACGTGCTGTCATATACGTTGTCATGCCGCCTCTTGACACCCCGATAGCACAAAAATCATCCATATCAATGAAAGAAAATTTATTTTCGCACAGATCTATCAGCCTGCATACATCGTGCAGCTCATCGCCGCCAAACTGATCGATACCTCCGGAACCATTGCCTCCTCTGATTTCACAGGCAACAACAACACGACCGGTAACAGTACACATATATGCCAAAATATCTGAATCCAGAGAACCATAATTCCAGTGTCCTCCTCTGTTGTAAAGCAGACACTTACAAGGCTCCTGAGATTCAATAACAGCAGTCGGAATGGAAATATACGCTTTTATCTGATAACCGTCAGAAGTGAAATAGAATTCATATGTTTCACATTTGCTTTCCAGTTCGCTTTGATAACTTGCATCTCCGTAGAAAGGGTCAACCTTTTCAATATAAAATACATCATCACTTTCGTAATCGGTAAAATGTAACCTGCCATCTGATTCTGAATTTTCTAAAGAGCTTTTGACAGAGCTTTCACCGGATTTATCTGTCGGGCTATTATCCGAGCTTGCAACAACAGATGTATTACTGACTTCTGCGGGCTCGGAACTATTATTGGAACTACTATTCTGACATCCGACAAATGATAATGTCATCACAGCTAAAAGACTGATTGCTAAAAATTTTTTCACTGGATATACCTCCTTATATTTATTTTTCGAGCAAGTAATATGTTCATTACCGCATAATTCTGACAGTTTATACGTCTGCCCCATGCTTTTTCGCCTTTTGTGAATCGTCTTTTCCGTCAATGCAGCTTTTGGCAAGCCGTCTTTTGCGGTATAACGTTGCCGCCATGTAGATAATGAGAACAGGTATCAGCGAGAGTGCGAATAAGCGAAGTGAAGAGGTTATAAGATATTTTGTTAGTATTGGTGTTCCTAGTACTGAAATCAAGCTGCTGATGTAAGCCCCGAAGATCCTGATAATTACCAGACCTGCACAGAGATACACTGCGATCGGTCTGTGAGGCTTTTTGCTGATAAAAAACAACCAGACCGAGATGATAAATGCCGGGTATATCGCTATATTGAGTGCTGTACTCCATACAGATAGCGGATCGTTATTTCGCCAATTCAGATATTGGTCAGCATAAGCATATAGACCATCTATTCCTATGAGCATGATCGCAATTTCTGCTGCCGCACGAGGGTTGATTGTGTCCTTTACCGACTTTACCATGCCAAAAAGCAGAACAGCAGAGGTCAGACCTGAGCTGATCGCAGCGGCAATCTGAGCAGCAGCCTCATAATTCGTTTGGAGGGCACGGTTTTCAGTGAGATTGAAAAAAATGTACCATAACAGCTGTACCAGATTTGTAATGAACGCAGCGGCAAACATAGCTGTTTGTACTCTTTTATATAAAGGATATTCGATTATCGGATTCACCTCGGGATAGTTTCGCAAATCGTCATCATTTAACAGCTTATCTAAAGTGGTATCGAGTGCCACAGCAAGTGACTTTGCTGTCAGCAAATCAGGGTAACGGGAGCCATTTTCCCAGCGAGAAACCGCCTGACGTGACACATACAATTTATCCGCAAGCGTCTGTTGAGTGAATCCCTTTTCTTCCCTCGCT
>CACYDP010000051.1 GCA_902773135.1 uncultured Ruminococcus sp. | reverse complement strand
CGGATTTTCACAAAAATGCATACCGTTTTTACATATCTCTGCTTTATCTTCTTCAAAAATTGTATTTTCTGCGTATTGCTTGTTTCTGCAAACAAGACCTTTTTCAAAGCCTTTATAGCCTTTCATGACTTTTTCTTCCGGCATATATTTTGTCCTCCTGCCTGCTGAATAAAATTAGCCATATCGTTAGTTTGATTGCTTGTTGGCGGCGGTTATTTCGGGTCATTGAGGTGATTCTTCATTATTGAGCAACGCCTCTTGCTCTTTACCTCTTCTTTTAATCTCATTTTCAAGAATAATCTTGCGGCAATTCTCGAGTATTTGACTTACCTCTTCCGGAGGTCTTATACAACTATCATCAATAAAAGACATACCCATATTTTTCCCTCTGTCAATGGTTAATGCTATTGCCATTATAACAACCCCTTTCTGCTACATTACTATGTACTTATTTCGTATTTTAGGATTGTATATCACTCCTCACGCTGTCACCGCTTTACATTCTATAAGCGGAAGTGTCCCCTTAGCTTTCAGCTGATCGTAAATAAACAGTCTGCCTTTTTGTGTCCAGTAAGTATGTACTTTCGTGTGAACATTACTGTCACTGCCGTTATAGATCTGAGTTTTGGTGCTTGTGTAGCCCTTACTCGCATACTTTTGATACAGTAGCCATATTTTACCACCTTGCTTAAACTGTATTCCCAGTTCGTCCAGCTTTTCATTCAGCCACCTGCCTGATTTACCATAGTCTTTGGCAATCTCAGTGATTGATACAAGATCTTTACAATTCAGCACCACATCATAGTAACTCGCCTTTGGTTTCAGTTCTGCTATCTGCTGTTCCTGCACTGCTACGATTTCGGTAAGTTGTTTCGTCTTCTCTCTTTGCTCTTTCAGAGCCGTAAACGCAGCTATGGCAATATCAGGGTTGTTGATGAGTTCGTCCGTTGCATACATACCGTGTCTGCGAATTGAGGGAAGTACCTCATTTGTTACCCAGTGCTTGAACGCTTTTGCATACCCCAACGCCTCCGCAACATCTCTACCCACAAAGTATGGTGTACTGTCGATTTCCACCGTCCGAATACTGCCGAACTGCTCGTTTTCAAAGATTGTCATTACATTGTTTATATCGTGTTTCCTTTTATTTTATGCTAAAAGCGTAATTGATTCCAAAAAAATATAGTCGGTTGGATATTGTGATACTATTTTTCCACTTTCGTAGTTTTGTAAAGTTGCTTGCGATATGTTCAGCTTTTTGGCAGCTTCTTTTTGGGTAAGGTTTGCATTAACTCTTGCCGCTTGAATCTGTATTTTAGGAAAATTCACTTTGAAACCTCCATTCCTTGTATTTTTGTCTTGCGACAATTATATATTACTACGCTTTTAACTTATAATAGTTATAGATTTAGGAGGTGGACTTATGAAAAATCAAGTTAGTCAAGAACAAAAAAACATATTTGCGGAGAATCTTAATAGATTAATACAAGAAAATAACCAAACACAAGCTGATATTGTTAACTATTTCAGTCTTACTGCCTCAACTGTTTCAGACTGGTGTAATGCTAAAAAATATCCAAAAGTTGATAAAATGCAAATGTTAGCTAATTATTTTAGAGTAAAAAAATCTGATTTAACAGCACAAAAGCGTAGTTATGAAGAAATAATTGAAGAATTTAAAAATAATTTTCAAGAAATTCAAGATAATAGTGATTAGCGGAGGGTCCTTCCCGTTTACAAAGATGTAAAAATAATTAATAAATATTTTTATATTATATGAATGGAAATACCCCAACTATTAGAAATTTACCAAACCGAGCTGCACGATATTCGGAAAATATAACAGAAAAATATTTTCGATTAGTGGCAAACACAAAAATATCCCAAATTACCAATAGAATTTATAAGAGATGGTGGTTTTTGTTCTGACCACTCAATACAATCTAGAGTATTTTTTGAAGGAATCAGTACCCCACCAAAATAAAACCCACCCGAATTTATTGATTGGCGAATATGTATTGATTTTTAGGTGAATAGGCGTATAATAAGATAAAGTCTTACAAGTTATCTATTATATTGAGGTGTTAATGATGAAATACAATCTGCTTTCCTCTGTTTACTATCAGAATTTAAACGATTATCAAAAGTTATATACAGAAAGATTCGGCAGTGAATCCGCTTATCTTATTCCTGATATATCTATACACAATCATACGGCTTTTTTTATAATGCTTCCCGAATTTTCAAAAACAATAGAAGACATATATCATTTTAATCTGGAAATTAATCAGGAATTTCGTCACATTCCCCAAAAATCAATCGAGAAATTTTCTAATGAAAGCCTTGTAGATGAAATTATTATAACAAACAATATTGAAGGAGTTCACAGCAGTCGTAAAGATATTAACAAAATTATATATGAAACATCAAAAAAAATAAGACCTTTTGAAGGGCTGGTTAAAAAATATCAGCTGCTTCTTAATCATAAAAATATGAAATTGAACAGCTGTGAGGATATACGAAGTTTATATGATGATATAGTGCTAAACGAAATTGAGAACGACAGCCGCCCTGACGGTCAGATATTCCGAAAAGAGTTTGTTTCTGTTTATACTGTGACTGATAAAGAAAAACATAGGGGAACTTATCCTGAATCAAAAATTATTTCCGAAATGACTTCTTTACTGAATTTTATGAACAGTGACGATGATATAGCAAGGTTGATTAAAATAGCAATATTTCATTATGTTTTCGGTTATATTCACCCGTTTTATGACGGTAACGGACGTACAAACCGTATCATCAGCAGTTATTATATCAATAAAGCTGTTGGCAGTACATTGACGGGGTTAAGTTTGGCATACACGATTCAGGAAAACAAAAAAGAATATTACAAAGCTTTTGATAACTGCAATAATCCAAAGTGTAAAGGTGACCTCACTCCTTTTGTCGATATGTTTTTAAATATTATCAAAAAAAGTTCGGAAAATATACATTCAAAAATCATTTCTGCTTCGCAAAAACTCTCACATTACAAAAGCTCTCTTGAAATTTTTTCTTCGATAAAAGCTTTAACCGATTTACAAAATGATTGTCTTTTTTTGCTGATACAGAATCGTTTGTTTCGTAGTGAAGGATTACCCATAAAGGAAATTGCGGAGTATTTGAAAAAATCTGAAAACACCACCCGAAATGTTCTAAAAAGTCTTTTCAGTTTAGACTTTGTTAAAATTGAAATGTATACGATAGGTAATAAGAATTTTTACAACATTAATCTCGATGTGTTGGATACGGCTTTTGAAAAAATATTTAGAGGTGATGACCAAGGAAAATAAAAGATGAGTTATGTATATTATATTGTGATTTTTTATCTGTTAAGGCATTTCACTATTTTTTTAAGGAGTGAAAACGGTGTCGTATTGTATTTATTTAAGAAAATCCAGAGCAGATGCAGAAGCAGAAATGCGTGGAGAGGGCGAAACCCTTGCAAGACACGAAAAGGCACTGACAGAATTTGCAAAGCAAGCAAACTTAAATGTGACCGCTATTTATCGTGAGATCGTCAGTGGTGAAACAATCGCTGCAAGACCTGAAATGCAAAAACTTCTTTCGGAAGTCAGTGCGGGTCTATGGGACGGTGTCATTGTTATGGACATTGACCGTCTGGCACGCGGCAACAGTATCGATCAAGGCATTATATCACAGACTTTTTTATATGCAAATACAAAAATTATTACTCCGACAAAAACATACGACCCGAATAACGAATTTGATGAAGAATACTTTGAGTTCGGGCTGTTTATGTCACGGCGGGAATATAAAACCATCAATCGCCGATTACAACGCGGCAGGGCGGCGAGCGTAAAAGAAGGTAAGTATGTCAGCAATAAAGCCCCATTTGGTTATGAAAGAGTTAAAATCAAAAATGATAAGGGCTTTACACTCTGCCCTGTTCCTGAACAGGCAGAAATTGTCAAAAACATCTTCGAATGGTATACCGCCGGAATCCTCCAAAGCGACGGAACCCAAAAACGTATCGGTATGTCGCTGATTGCCCGTGAACTTAACAACAGAAAAATCAAACCGGCAAATTGCTCTGTATGGACAGCTCAGACAATCAGAGATATGCTGATCAATCCCGTTTACTGCGGAAAAATCCGGTGGAACTGGCGACCGGTAAAAAAGAAAATGATAAATGGCAAAATGATCAAGGAGCGTCCACGCAGTACCGAAGTGCTTCTTTTTGACGGTATACACGAAGCTATCATAGATCAAGAAACTTTTCAGCTTGCCGCTGATGTAATGGGTAAAAACAAAAGCCGAACAATACGAGAAGATAAAACGACGCAGAATCCTCTTGCCAGTCTGGTAATATGTCAGAAATGTGGACGAAAAATGCAGCGTCGCCCCAACTCCAACAACCCCGATTTGTTAATATGCTCTGCCCCCACTTGTGATAACCACGCTTCTTATCTTCATCTTGTCGAAAAACACGTCATAGAAGTTTTAAGACGATGGGCAAATGGTTATCAAATAGAAAATTTTCCCAACAGCAGCAAACTCGTCATTCATTCCACTGATGATTACAAATCAGAGCTGTCAGGCATTATGAAAGCGGAATCAAAAATTAATGTTCAGCTGAATAAAGCATTCGAAGCGTTTGAAACCGGAATATACGATACGGAAACATTCAAAAGCAGAAGCCAGATACTGAAATCACAGTTGGCAGAAGTCAACATTAAAAAAATCGAATTACAGCATAATATTGACAAAGCAATAGAAAATGAAAAAATCATCAATGAATTTATACCGAAAACACAAAATGTTATAACGTCTTATGAAACGCTTTTAGATGCTCACAGCAAAAACAATATGCTGAAACAGATTATTGATCATATTGATTACAATAAAAATACACGAGGGCACGGGCACCAAGAAGATTTCACCATTACCGTCTATCCTAAACTTCCTAAAATATAATACTTACCGATAACCTATCGGTACTGTTTCTTCCGTACCAATATCAGTTAATATGGCTTTAATTTCAGGATAAGGCACACTGTATCTCTGGCTCAAATACCTGAGAGAAGCTCCTAATTCACCATCAGGACCGCCGTATTGTAAAAAGATATATACGAAATCAAATAAAAACACAGCCGGCAGAGGAAGTCAGATGCATTTCCCTGCCAGCTCATATTATTTTACCAACTCATTCACTCTTTTTTGCACCGCCGCATAATCGTATCCTGCCAATGTCAGTCTGCGTTTGCGTTCATCGCTATTGCTCCACTTGCCGTCAATGACTTCTTTTGCGATGGTGTCAATGCTTTTCCTTGTCAGAATTTCATTCACTCGCTGCTGCACTTTCCAGTAGTTATAATCTGCTTTGATCAGAGCACGCTTGCGGTCGTTGCCGTTGCCCCACTTTCCTTCCAACACTTCAAACGCCAGTTCATCAATGGATTTCTG
>CACYDP010000050.1 GCA_902773135.1 uncultured Ruminococcus sp. | reverse complement strand
TGCTCTGTATGCCCGTAAGTCTACGGAATCCGATCTGACACTGATCAGCGATTACAGTACGAATCAAACAATTACATTCAAGCCGTTACAGACAGGAAAATATGTTCTGAGATATAAGGTAAAAGACAGTTCGGGAACGGTATCGACCATCACGGAAAAAATAACGGTGGGAGATAAAGCAGTGGAAAATACATCGGTGCTTTCCAACACAGAGATAATGCTTGGGGACAGCGTAACGATACAATGTTCTGCCAAAAATGGAACAGGTTCGTATCAATATGCCCTGTATGCCCGTAAGTCTACGGAATCCGATCTGACACTGATCAGTGATTACAGCACCAATCAAACGATTACATTCAAGCCGTCACAGACAGGAAAATATGTTCTGAGATATAAGGTGAAAGACAGTTCGGGAACGGTATCAACTATCACCGAAAAATTGAATGTCAGTCAATTATCTGAAACGGAATAAGTCTGATAGGCGGGAAAATAAACGCTGATCCCGGTACACTATTTCTATCCTCAAGGCAGTGGATGTCTGGGGGTAGAAATAGTTTTTTATGTACAGAAAACAAAAACGCAGAGAGAAAAACTCTCTGCGTTTTTGTTTAAAGGAATAAAAAGAAAAAAGGAAAAAGGAAAGAAAAGGAATAATCAAAATTAACAATCTTTGCTATTAACTACAAACATTGTATCAAAAAGCATATTGGAATGTTCTTTGAACTATCTATATAATACACTAAAATTATTATATTGTCAAGTGTTTTTTATTAAAAATTTATATGATTTCGGGAAATTTTTTTGTATGGAGCAAAGTCTATTATGGTACAAAAAGATAATACGGGATTCGGACTAAAATAAGATTATATTCAAAGTGTAAAAAAATATTTGACTTGATTTGCTGAAAGTTGTATAATCAATATATAATTTATGCCGTGTATCAATAAGTAAAGTTTCAAAATATACTCAATCGGAGGCGACTATGAAAATCGGAGTATCTACCGGCTGTCTTTATCCTATGCTTACCGAAGACGGTATACGTACCCTTTGTGAGCTTGGATTTGACCGCTTTGAAATTTTTTTCAATACTTTTTCTGAACTGGAAAATGACTATCTCGATCAATTAAAATCAATTCTGCATCGATTTCATGCAAAAGTAACATCGATTCACCCATTTACGTCGTCATACGAATCTTTTTTATTGTTCTCAGCTTATGAAAGGCGTTTTATTGACGGTGTCAGATTATATGAAAAGTATTACCGTACAGCACATTATCTCGGGGCGGATAAGGTGGTTCTGCACGGTTTGAGAAAAGATTTTAGTTATTCTATGAAAAACGATGAGTATTTCCGCCGCTTCGATATATTGCAGAAATGTGCCGGTGATTACGGTGTAACTTTATTGCAGGAAAATGTCAATCAATTCGTTGCCAACGATCAGGTATTTATCAGACAAATGAAAGAAGCAATTCCCGACAGCAGTGCCTTTGTATGTGATACCAAGCAATCCAATCTCGGAGGTATCAGACCGGCGGATATGGTAAGAACAATGGGAAGCAGACTCAGGCATATACATATCAGTGATTTTACTTTTGAAAATAAATGTGTTCTTCCCGGAAAAGGAATATTTGATTTTGAAGATTTCTTTTCTGTGGTAAAGGAAACAGGTTTTGACGGAGATGTCATTATAGAGGTATACCGATTCAGTTTTGACAAAATAGGCGAATTAAAACAAGCATATGATTTTTTGAAACCGTTCTGTGAATGGTGATGGTTAAACGGAGGGAACGATATGAAATGTCCTTATTGCGGATATGAAGAAAGCAAGGTTGTCGATTCAAGACCTACCGATGAAGGAGAAAGAATACGACGCAGACGTGAATGTTTTAATTGTTCAAAGAGATTTACAACATATGAGATTGTTGAAACAACGCCTGTGATGATCATAAAACGTGATAACTCAAGAGAACCGTATGACCGTGAAAAACTGAAAAATGGTATTCTGCGTGCCTGCGAAAAGCGACCGGTTTCTCTTGATGAAATTGATAGTGTTGTTGATAAAGTTGAAGCGGATATTCACAGTAAAATCGAGAGAGAAGTGTCCTCAATGGCGGTAGGAGAATATGCGATGGAATATCTGAAAGATGTGGATGAAGTTGCCTATGTTCGTTTTGCGTCCGTATACAGACAATTTAAAGATATACACAGTTTTTTGGAAGAACTCAATAAGCTTATATCCGAAAAATAATATAATATTGTCGGGGAGGGAAAAGTATGATTATTGATACACACGTTCATATAGGAAGTATGCTGGGATTTGAACTTAGTGAAGAAGATGTCATTGATTCGATGGAACGCTGCGGTATCAGTCATAGTATCGTTTCAAGCCTGAATGCTGCGGAATTTGACCATCATCTGAAACCTGTACCCAAGAAATATCAGCATTCCCAAATAGAATGTTTAGATGATGTACTGCGTTTTGCCAAACAATATCCTCGGAAAATATCCGCTGCTGTATGGGTGAAACCTTACGGAGAAAAAGCTGATTTTTCACTTTATAACGCTGTCGATAAGAACAGAAAATATATTAAAGCAATTAAATTTCATCCTTATCATTCAAACGAACCGTTCGATTCTGATAAAACGATTCCGTTTATAGAGCTTGCTCGGCACTGCGGACTTCCTGCCGTCATACACACGGGTGGTTCAGATGCCGCATCTTGTATACGTGTGTATAAAATGGCAAAGCGTTATCCTGATGTTGATTTTGTGATGGTACATATGGGTCTGGGAACAGATAACAGTGAAGCAATCGAACTGGTATCAAAACTGCCGAATCTTTACGGTGATACAACGTGGGTTCCTGTGAAAAGTACGTTAGAGCTTATCCGAAAAGCCGGAGCAGAAAAAATTGTTTTTGGCAGTGATAACCCGATTGACGGCAGAAATACTTATCTTTGCAACAAAGAGGGAAAACGTTCATTGTATCAGGAATATTTCAACGAATTCAGAACAATGGTTTCCGAAACGGATTATGAACTGATAATGCACCAAAACGCAGAAAGAATTTTTAAAATTAACCCATCTGATATAGAGAACTAACGGTATTTCGGTTTGTTTTCATTCCGGAATACCGTTAGTGTTTTTCTTTGTCGATATTTAAAATGGTAAAGATTGACCGCTTGATAAAAATATGGTATATTTAAAAAAATATTTTGTGGAAAGGGTGATGAATTTGAATATATTGATAGCTGACCCTGACAGAGATTTTCTGATGTCATTCAAGAGCCTTCTGGAATTGTCGGGTAATGCCGTTAAAACAGTGTTTGACGGCACGCAGGTCATAACAGGAATCGCTGAAAGCCGATATGATATTGTGATATTGAATGAAAATATTCCTCGTATCAGATGTAAGGATATTGTAAAATATTCGAATGATGAGAATATTCCAGTTATTATCATTTCAGAAAAAAAGATCAATGTTTCTATGCTTTGCAGTGAATACACGGCAAATTCCTATCTCAGTCTTCCGTTTTTGCCCTATGAACTCACTGAGCGTATTGATGACATCTGTCAAAAACGAAAGTCTGATGAAACACTGTCTTATGCCAATGTGGAATTTGATGTTTCAAAGTTTACACTTTGTCAAAAGGTAAAAGTAACAAACGAAGAATTGAACATATTCAAACATCTGATTTCAAATCAAACCATTGATAATCAGCGTGCGGGACCTTATATCAATGCACTGAACAATAAGTTCGAAAAACTGAATCAAAAGCTCAGAATTAAATATTTGATAAATAAAGGTTACAGGTTGGTGATCGACGATGAATAAAGTAAGAAAAAAATTCGTGCTGTATGCCGAGATTTCCGTGTTTGTGCTTCTTACGGTTTTGTTGGCTGTAATTAATATGATCAACTTTACAATGGCAGGTGAAGATGCTGACAGGATTACGGAAGCGATTTCAAAATCGTCCGGAAATTTTTTCAAAGATGATATGAAAGAAAAAAGTGACGACACGAGATTTTATCGTTTCGGCAATCGTGACAGAATCGGTCCTATGGGACCCGATTCGCCGGAAATGAATGCATCGCTGAGATATTTCACTTATGCTTTTGACAGCAGCGGCAATGCGGAAAAAATTGAATACAGAATTTCCGCTGTCAGTGAATCTGATGCAGAATTATGGGCAAAAAGTCTGCAAAATGAAGACATCGGCTGGACAAATGTTACATACAGATACCGTGTGTATGAAAAAAATGATAAAACTTATGTAACGGTAATTGATCAGGGAAGAGAACTTTTGCCGTCGTACCGAATTCTCATTATATCGGTATGCGGAGAAGCAGCGTTTTTACTGCTGAGTTTTCTTATATTGATGTTTGTTGGCAAAAGACTTTTCAAACAGTTTGAAGAAGCTGACAGAAAACAAAAACGCTTTATTGCCAAGATTGAAAGCGAATTCAAAATGCCTCTGACAATCATTAATGCCAATACAGAGGTGATCGAAAAAGTAAACGGTTCAAACGATCAGACAAACTCCATCAATAAGCAGGTTCGTAAGATGACAAAGCTGGTCAAACATCTTTCGGCACTGTCCGTTTTTGAAGAAAAGGATATGTCCGTAGCTAACTTGGATATTTCAACTATATTCAATGTCATGATAGATACCAAAAAATCTGAATTTGAAGCGAAAAAGATTCAGCTTAGCTTTACCATTGAACCGGATATCAAAATCAAGGGCGATGAAAAAGCAATGAAAAAAATCTTTGACGAGCTTACGGAAAATTCGCTGAAATATGCTGTTTCTAATGCGGAATTTGAACTAAAAAAGCAAAAAGACCGTATCATTATTCGTCAGACAAATGATACAGATTTGCCGAATGGCAGCATTGATCAGATTTTTGACCGTTTTACAACGCTGGAAAATGCCCGAATACCAAGCACAGCAGGGCTTGGACTATCCTATGTCAAGGATATAGTCAAGGCTCACAATGGCAGAGTAAGTGCAAAAGTAAACAATGGACTTTTTACACTTCAGATAGATTTGTAACGGAGGTGGAATAATGTCGGTTGTATCTAATCCTATTGTTGTAATGAAACGATATGAAATGAAATATATTCTCAATCCTGAACAGACTGCTTATTTCAAAAAAAAGTGTTGAAGGACATATGAAGATAGATAAATTCGGTCTTACTTCTATCGCATCGCTTTATTATGACACACCTAATTACAGACTGATCAGAACATCTGCCGAGAAGCCGCTTTTCAAGGAAAAAATACGGCTTCGTTCCTACGGGATTGCCACAGAAACTTCCCCTGTCTTTCTGGAACTCAAACGCAAGGCATACGGCATTGTTTATAAACGGCGTGTTCAGTCAACAATTCCGCTGGTCAAGAAATTTTTTGACGGAAACGGTGATATTTGTGCCGGCGGTCAGATCAACAAAGAGATTACCACGTTCAGAGATTATTATCAGACGCTTGTTCCGGCATGTATGATTATATATGACAGAATTGCATATTTTGAACCGGACGGTGATTTGCGGCTGACGATTGACCATAATCCCCGTTACAGATATGACGATCTTGACCTTACAAAATCTATGGAAGGTACTTCTTTACTGAAAGAAGGCTATACGATTCTTGAAGTAAAGGTACAGCAGGCTGTTCCTTTGTGGCTTTCGGAAATCCTTGCGAAAGGAAAAATATATAAGGGCAGTTTTTCCAAATACGGTGAGGCTTACAGACAGCAATTGCTCAAAGTCAGACCTTAATGGCAATATCAGAAATTTCAAATAGGAAAGGACTATTATTTTATGTTTGATTCAATTTATACTTCAACCGTTACTGCGGGTCAGTTTTTTATGATGGCTGCTGCGGCAATTGTGACAGGCTTTATTTATGCATGGCTGATGTCGTTCAAAGTACGGTCAAAAAAGAGGTTTTTTATCGTTGTGGCAATTGTACCTTTTGTTGTGGCTTCCGTGATCACCTTTGTTAACGGAAATATCGGAGCGGGTGTTGCCATCGGCGGTGCTTTCAGTCTGATTCGTTTCAGGAGTGCTCAGGGAAGTGCAGACGAAATTGCAGCTATACTGATTGCTATGGGTTCCGGAATTGCTTTTGGTATGGGTTATATTGCTTACGGCATAGTAATTTTGCTTTGTATGGCAGTTTTCTTTATTGTAGTTTCTATGCTTCCGATTTTTGAACATAAGAGTATGTCACAGGATCGGCTTCTCAAAATTACCATTCCCGAATCACTGGAATATTCAGGAGCATTTGACGATACTTTTGAACATTATCTGAAACACTATGAAAATGCCGGCGTAAAGACAACAGGTATGGGTTCAATGTTCCGACTTTCATTTAAAATACAGATGAAAGACCCGAGCGAAGAAAAAGCCTTTATTGACGAACTCAGGACCAAGAATGGCAATCTCGAAATTTCCATATTGCCCTATACCGAACCTCAGAATCAATTGTAATGAAGAAAGGAAAAATTACTATGTTGAAAAAAACAGCAGTCATTCTGATGGCATTGATTTTGTCCGTCTGCACCATAACAGCGTGTTCTGACAATACATCAGAAAAAAACAGTTCGTCGGCGTCCTCTCAGAAATCGTCGGACACATCTGATTCATCGACAAATTCGTCTTCCGCTTCAGGCACTGAAAGTTCTTCCGCAACATCAGGAGATATGTTTGCCGACGGTGATTATAAAGATGTTACGTCGGAAACAGCTGATGCTGAAATAACACTTTCAGGCAGTTCGGGTACTATATCCGATACAACCAGGGGAAGTTCCGGCAGTGAGGTAAAAATCACCTCAAAGGGTATCTATAAAGTCAGCGGCACTTCGGAAGACGTTTCAATCGTAGTTGACGACAGTACCAAGTCAGGAAATATTTATCTGATACTTGACAATGTCAATATGACTAATGCATCAGCAGCCTGCATTGATGTCGAAAACTGTGATAAACTGATTATACAGTGTGTAGGAGAAAACACGCTTACTTATAACAATACTGATGAAAAAGCTGATACAGACGGTGCTGTTTACGCTAAAGACGATGTGACTGTCAACGGAAGCGGAAAGCTGAACATCAGTTCTAAACTGCATGGTGTTGTATGCAAAAATGATTTTAAAGTAACAGACGGAGAAATTAGTATTACTTCCGGCTCCGTAGGGATCAAAGCAGATGATTCCGTAAGAATGGGCGGAGGCAAAATTAATATCGATTCAGGTCATGACGGCATTAAATTATCAAACGATGATAATAACAGCTATTTCTATTTTGAAAAGGCCGAACTGAATGTCAATGCGGGCTATGACGGCATATCGGTTATAGCCGGAGATGACAGCAGCGACTTTACAGGTAATCTGACCCTTTCCGGAGGAACAGTCAATGTTACATCAGGCGGAGGTTCGTCCAATTCCAAAAACAGCGAAACATCGCAAAAGGGTATTAAATCGGACGGAAATATTACCGTATCAGATACGTCTGTAACAATTTCAAGTGCCGATGACGCTATTCACGGCAACTCGGCAATTACGGTGAATTCGGGCACAATAGAAGTTGCAACGAGTGACGATGGAATCACCGCATCGAATGATCTGACTGTTAATGGCGGAGAGATTAAAATAACACAGTCCTATGAGGCTCTGGAGGCACAGAACATTACGATCAATGACGGCAATATTTCATTGGTATCAAGCGATGACGGCATTAATACCGCAGGAGGTTCCGATACCTCTGCCACCGATGATACACCGTGGGGCAGCCAATCAACCGATGCGAAATTGACTATTAACGGCGGATATGTGTATTTGAATGCATCGGGTGATGGTCTTGACAGCAACGGTTCTATATATGTGACAGGGGGCACAGTGATTGTAGAAGGTCCCACTGCCAATGATAACGGTGCATTGGATAAAGGTGACAGTTCGGATTGTGTTGCAAGTATCACAGGCGGCACAGTACTCGCCTTAGGTTCAGAGGGAATGGCAGTCAATTTTGATACAGGAACACAGTGTTCAGGACTTGTCAGCATTTCAGGAACAAGCGGAACAACGATCTCTGTCAATGACGGTTCGGATTTCACATTTACGACAACGAAAGATTTTTCTAGTGCCGTGTACTCCTCTCCCGATATGAAAGAAGGAAATTCCTATACCATAACAGCAGGTTCATCTACCGCTGATATGGACTTCTCATCAGGCTTGTATTACAGTAACGTAAGCGGCGGTATGGGAGGTATGCAGGGCGGTCCCGGCGGCAATATGCGTTAAATAATAATAACAACGACAGCGGCACAACATTAAAAAATGTCATACCGCTGTCGTTGTTATTTTGCTTTCAAAAAGAAGTGATAGGATAATCGAGGTTTGGGGATTAATAAGAAAGAATTTCGTGACCATCTTCCGTAACCAACACCATAATTTCCCATTGAGCAGAAGGTTGTCTGTCAGCTGTGTAGATTGTCCAGTTATCTTTTTCGTCCACAAAGACTTTATCCGTACCCATATTAACCATAGGTTCAATAGTAAATATCATACCGGGTACAAGAAGCATTTCTTCTCCTGCCTTTGAAACGTAACTTACCCAAGGGTCTTCGTGGAATTCAAGTCCTACGCCGTGACCGCCTATTTCACGGACAACTTTATAGCCGTTTTTTACAGCGTGCTCGTGGACAGCCTGTCCCATATCACCGAGAAATGTCCAGGGTTTAACCATTTCCAGACCTTTTTCCACACATTCTTTGGTAACTTCTACGAGTTTTCTTTTTTCTTCGCTGACATTGCCGATACAGAACATTCTGGAGGAATCAGAGAAATAACCGTTATAAATGGTCGATGCATCAACATTAATAATATCTCCGTCTTTCAGAATCACATCATCGGACGGAATTCCGTGACAAACAACTTCGTTAATAGAGGTACAAACACTCTTCGGAAATCCTTCATAGTTCAGCGGAGCGGGAATGCCGCCCATTTCGGTTGTTTTTTCATAAACGAGCTTGTCGATTTCTTCAGTGGTCATACCGGCTTTGATATTTTCGGCAACATAGTCAAGAACAGCAATATTGATTTTACAGCTTTCTTTAATGCGTTCTATCTGTTCGGGAGTTTTGATCATACTGTGATCGGGAACTTCGTGTCCCATATTTGCATAGTGGACGATTTTGCTGTCAAACTCTTCGTGGCACTTTTTATATTTTTTTCCGCTGCCACACCAGCAGGGGTCGTTGCGTCCTATTTTTTTGCTCATATTAGGTATCCTTCTTTTCTATATATAAAATTAATAATCGTTCTTATTATATACTGAGATTACCAAAATGTAAATACAAAATTTAATAAAAATCAATGACAAATCAAAAATATCGGAATATTATGTAAGCAGGGGATTGCAATGCTCAATGTCAAAAATTGATTTGGAGTTGAATTTAATATGTTATGTAATTATGATAACGTATGTACCGAAAGAAATGATCGAAGAGAATGTAATAAATGTATGACAGGCATTATGGTTCTTGTGGGCATTATTTCGGGACTGGTGTTTGCCGCTGTTACCGTTTTGCTGTTTATTTTCGGGCAATTGGCACTCATTGGTTTCGGAGTTGTCACGGCATTGATTATTGCCGGACTGCTGCTGCTTGTTGTTGCGGGGGCAGCGTTGTTTTCCGAAAACAGACCGAAGCTCAGATGCTGCATCAAACAAAATTTGGGAGGACTGTTTTTCGGGTTCATTGGTACACTTCTTTCGGGCATTCTTGCGATTTCGGCTACACCGATCATTTTCCCGATATTCACGCTGATTATTGTTGGTTTTGTAGCTTTTTTTGTTACCTTCACACTTGTCAGTATATTGTTTTTGGTAAAATGTGTGGTTGATTAGAGCGTTTAAAAGCATTTCCGCCGCAGAACAGGTCGGCGGAAATGCCATTATTGGTTGGCAGGAGAGTAATTTTTCGGGTAAGACAAAATGTTTTTGTGTTCCGATTGCAAAATTCATATAAATGTAGTATAATCATTAAAATATAAATTAATAAATGAGGCATTGCTTTATGGAAAGAAAAATAGAAAAACGAATCAGTGAACTGGTCGATATACTGACTGATGATTACAAAAAAGATTTTGGGGATTCCGCTAATATGTGTTTTCAGTATCCTGAGAAGGAAGAAATTGTTGAAATATTATCAAAACTCAGAAAAATTATTTTTCCTGAATATTTCAAGAATAACTCATACCGGGTCTATACTATCAAAAATCGCATTTCTATGCTTGCGGAAGATGTTATTTTCAATCTGAAAAAACAAATTAGTTTTGTTTTAAAATATGACGAAAAAAACGCAAAACTTAACGATGAAGAGATAGCGGAAAAATCCGAGAATATCACGTTTATGTTTATGGAACGTCTGCCGGTAATCAAAGAGTATATCAAAACGGATGTGGAGGCAGCCTATAACGGTGACCCTGCGGCATATAATACGGACGAAATTATCTTTTCCTATCCCGGACTTTATGCCATACTTGTTAATCGAATTGCACACGAACTGTTTAATCTGAACGTTCCCGTAATACCGAGAATGATGACAGAACATGCACACAGCTGTACCGGAATTGATATACATCCGGGTGCAAAAATAGGAAAATACTTTTTTATTGATCACGGAACAGGTATTGTGATTGGTGAAACAACAGAAATAGGCGATAATGTAAAAATATATCAGGGTGTTACGCTGGGTGCTTTGTCAACAAGAGGAGGGCAGACGCTCAGGCATAAAAAACGTCACCCGACCATTCGTGACAATGTGACTATTTATTCCGGTGCGTCCATTCTGGGAGGCGAAACCGTTATAGGAAAAGATGTCGTCATAGGCGGTAATGTTTTTCTGACAACATCCATTCCTGATGGTGCCAGAGTAAGTATTAAAAATCAGGAACTGATTTATAATTACGGACCTAAAAAATCATCTGGCTGTGAAGATTTCCAAAAAGATGAGGCGTGGTTTTATATCATATGAACAGAGAAATTGTAAAAACAGATAAATATGATTGTTCTGAACTTTTGCAGAAGTATCTGCCGTTTTTTAAGCAAACAGCAAGCGATGAACGGCAGAAACTCTGTGCCAATACTTTTATCACTACCTATCAGAAAGGGGTCAATATCCACGGGGGTGACGGAACCTGTACAGGACCGATGGTAGTGTTGGAGGGGTATGTCAGAGCTTATCTGCTCACGGAAAACGGGCGGGAAGTAACACTGCGTATTTTTGGTCAAGGAGAGTGGTGTATGCTTGCATCATCGTGTGTCATACCTTCTGTCAATATTGATGCGGTGATTGATGCAGAAAGCAAATGTAAAGTTCTTAGTATATGTGGAAAAGTATATGCAGAAACTGCGAAGCAAAACATATATGCCGAAAATTTTGCTCTTGCAGAATCTATAAAACTTTTTTCGGATATGGCACAGATCACACGAAGAATGATGATGAGTATCGACAAACGAGTCGCATTATTTCTTTTGGAAGAAAGCGAAAAAACAAACGATCATACGATACCTGTTACTCACGAAAAAATCGCACAGCATATTGGTTCGGCAAGAGAAGTGGTATCAAGAATGCTGAAATTATTTTCCGAACAGGGCATTACGGAGCTGTTCAGAGGGGAAGTGAAAATACTGGATAAGCAGAAACTGAAACAGCTTGCAGAAAAGTAGGAGAAAAACGGAGGTAAAACATTGACAGGACAAAATTATATTCATAAAATGACAGCTGTTTTCATCACTTTACTAATGATATGTAGTTGTATTGGCAGTACCAATGTTTTTGCGGCGGTGAAACCGATTTTTGAGATCAATTCCAATGTTTTTAACAAATCTGCCATCAGTGCGGAAGAAATTTATTTGGGAGAAAGTATCAAATTAACAGGCAAAGCAGCTTTGTTGGATACAAAAAAATGTAAATACTCCTATTTGTCAAAATACGAGAATCAATCCTGGACGACGATGCAGGATTTTACAAGTTCGTCATCGTATACCTGGAAACCGAAATCTGTCGGAAAATACAGAATCTGTATCAAAGTGCTTTCACCGTCAAATGCGGTATACAAAAAGATGTTTAATCTGGAAGTAAAACCAAAACTTGAAAATCAATCAATTATCAGTGCGTCACATATTAAAGAAGACGATATAATTACGTTGGTCGGCAATGCTGCCGGAGGAACGCCGGACTATCAGTATGAATTTTATTTTAAGGAAAAAAATTCGGATAAATGGCAGATTTTGTCTAGTTTTGGCAAGGCAGAAACCATTTCGTGGATGCCGCAGAAAACAGGTGAATTTGAAATCTGTATCAAAGCAGCGGATAAAAAATCAAAAACTGTCGATAAATATTTTGACCTGATTGTTGATTCCGAAAAACCGTCATCAGCGGAATATCTGCTGTATGTTAAGACATCTCTTTTTGCACCATATCAATGGAGCTGTGAATTGGGAGATGAAGATATTATATCAGTATCAAAACCGACTGCGTTGGAAGAATATGATTTTGCTAATGCGGCAACCGTTCTTGTGTACCGGATCAAAACCTTGAGTGCGGGTTCTTCTACATTATCCCTTCACTATCGGTCCTATCACGGAGAAGATTATTATCTGAAATACGATATAACCGTTGACAGAAGTCTGAATATGGAAGTGAATTCTTCCGAGGGCGAGTATTTCGTAAAAAAAATTCCTGAAATCAACCAGGTTAAACAAGATTTTTCTATTACAGTCGAAGATACGATTTCTGACGGCAAATGGCAATGTGAAGTGAGCGATGCCAATGTTATCGAAACAGAAGCAAGTGAAAATGCCGATGGTATCATTACCTATAATTTCAATGCATTGCGTTCCGGATATGCATCGATCGACCTTATGTGCAAATCTAAATCGGGAACGGTGATTATTTATTATCTCGTCTATAATATTTATGTTGATGAAAATCTGGACATTACCACTGAAAGCGTTGATGGATATTATATGGAAAATTCGGGACTCCCGCAGATAAAAATCGAATAGTAGTTTGATAAATTAAATTATCATTACGGAAATGAATTTTTTAATCAGAGATTATTCAAAAAATAATAAAAAATAATGGTCAAATATGTTTTATTGCCGTAAATAATATATTTTTTGAATGAATCCATTATTTGAATTTCATATTTTTTTCGAAATTTGATAAAATGATTGTTTTATTCTCTTGACAAAATAACGTATTGGAAGTAAAATATACTTATCTTGAAAACCGCAGTTATTTGGGTTTTCATAATATATCGACAGAAAGGGTTAATACTATGGCAACAAAAGCATATTATCCTATATCGGAAATAGGAAAAGGAAAAGTTGGTTTTTCAAAAACACGTTCCATCATTGAAGGTGCTTTCTACGGCAACAATGTTGTAGAAGTGACATCTCTTGCTGAGGCTTATAACCTCGCTAAAAACTCACCCGGCACAGTGATTACTGATATGCCTATTTATAAGGCAGAAGAAGTGGGTCTTCCCGCAGAGTCAAAGGTTCTTCTTTTTAATGACGGTGCTGTTACGGGCAGATATGCCGCTGCAAGACGCATCAAGGGTGAACCCGGCGTTGACGATACAAAGTTGGATAAGGTTGTTATGGATGCTATCTATAAAACACGTTTCAAAAAACTTTATCACGCAACTGCATATATCGGTCTTGATCCTGAATTTATGGTAAAAGCTCATCTTCTCATTCCCGAAGGTGACGAAGTAATTATGTATAACTGGCTGTTGAACTTCCAGTATATTAATGATACATATTCAAAAATGTATAAGGATTCTCAGCCCGTAGGCAATGGCAATGAACCTGATATTTATATCTTCTCTGATCCTCAGTGGGTACCTACACCTTCGCCTGATGTTGATTACAGCTGTCTTAGCGATGATTTGACCTGTTGTTATTTCGATACTGACAACAACTGTGCAGCTATCCTTGGTATGAAATACTTTGGTGAACATAAAAAGGGTACTCTTACTATTGCGTGGGCTATTGCTAACCGCAACGGTTATGCTTCCTGTCACGGCGGTCAGAAAGAATATACACTTTCAGACGGCAGCAAATATGTTGCTTCTGTATTTGGTCTTTCCGGTTCGGGTAAGTCAACGCTTACACACGCTAAGCACGACGGAAAGTATCCAAGCATTACGGTTCTTCACGATGACGCATTTATCATTAACTCTGATACTTGTGCTTCTATTGCTCTTGAACCTTCTTATTTTGATAAAACAGCCGATTATCCGACAGGATGCCCTGATAATAAGTATCTTCTCAGTGTTCAGAACTGTTCTTGCACAAAGGACGAAGACGGTAAAATTCAGTTGGTAACAGAAGATATAAGAAACGGCAACGGTCGTGCAATCAAGTCAAAACTGTGGTCACCGAACCGTGTTGATAAGATCAGTTCTCCTGTTAATTCTATTATCTGGATTATGAAAGATCCTGCCATTCCGCCTTGTGTAAAACTCAAAGGTGCAGCTCTTGCATCTGTAATGGGTGCTACACTTGCAACAAAAACTTCAACTGCTGAACGTGTAAAGGCAGGTACGGATATGAATGCACTCCGTATTGTTCCGTATGCTAACCCGTTCAGAACCTATCCTCTTGTTAATGACTATGTTAAGTTCAAGAAGCTCGTTGAAGAAAAGAATGTTGCTTGCTATATCGTCAACACAGGCGACTTTATGGGCAAAAAGGTTCAGAAAGAAGATACCCTTGGTATTCTTGAGGCAATCGTTGAAGGCAGAGCTAACTTTGAAAAGTGGGGTCCGTTCGAGGACATCGAACTTCTCAAATGGGAAGGCTTTGAACCGAATCTTGATGATGAAGATTATAAGAATGCTCTTAAGAGTGCGATGGAAAACCGTGTAGATGCTGTTAATGGTTTTGCAGAGAAAAAGGGTGGCTATGACAAACTTCCCGAAGAAGCTCTTGCAGCACTTCAGAAGCTCGTTGATGAACTTTCATAATATTTTTTAATCATTATTTTTATCAAAGGGGCTGTCGGATTAAGCCCCCCCAAAAAAAGAATGACCGGGTAGCCCGATAGGGGGTGCCTGGTCATTCTTTTTGTTGTATTGGATTGTTCTATAATGCCTATATGGAAACTTAATGAATGGTTTCAATATATTTTACAAGATCTTTAAAATCACCGCGGGGATATATTGAAATGTCTTTTCCGTTTTCATTGATCAGACAATCGGGAACAAGAAAAACGTTCATACCGATATTTTCGGCAATCATATCTTCATCTACATTGTTTCCGACCATTAAACATTCTTCGGGACGACAATTAATGATTTTTGCAATATCTTGATAATAGGCAATATTTGGTTTTGTGTGGTAAGAATTTTCATATGATGTAATGTACTCAAAATCTTCCGGTACCAACCCTGCCCAGCGTATACGGCTTTCAATGGCATATAGAGGAAACACAGGCAAAGTTGCAGTGATGGTGCGAAGTCCCATAGACTTTATTTTACGAACAGCATCTTTTACATCTGCATTTACTCCGCACACGGATTGAACATTTTGGAATTCTGATCGATAAAAATCATCGAAAGTATCTTTATCTTTTATTACATCATCTCCGTAATCTTCTTTAAAACTTTTCCAGAACACGGCTTCATTTGTTTGATTTCCGTCATTCATTGACATTGCTTTCATACCGTTCCACATAGATCGGACTAATTTCTGAGGTTCGTATCCGAGAGGTAAAAGCTTTTTTGCAAGAGCCTTAAAATATGCTTTTGTAAACACATCTTGGTCCATTGGCAGTAATGTTCCGTCTAAATCAAATAAAACTGCTTTTATCATCATTCATCTTTCCTTTGTTCATTATTTTTCGTATACTTAATTATACGATGATTGCAGAATGGATTTATTATAACAGGTAAAGGAAGATGAATCAATACTGTGATATTATTTTTATGAATAATTTCTTTTAATAAAAATCAGCCGCCAACTGTGTTGGCGGCTGATTTTCCCTTCCTTTTTATGAAAGAACTGTATTTGGCTTCTTTACAAAAGCTCCCTTTATACTCCTGTATTAACAAGAAGCCACAGTTCGGTCAGGCTAATAGATTAAACGCTGAATAAAAGTGTTCCATACGACGGATAAGGCCAGAGTTTAGAGGACATATTAGATTCCATTTCATCAGCAACTGCACGAAGTTCCTGCATTGCTCCAAGAACACTTTCTTTATAATACATCGCATTTTCTGCAACATCGGTGATTTCTTTAGCACCCATAACCGCTTTGTCGAGATTATCAATTTTCTTTGTAAAGCAGCCGAGAAGACTTGTAAATTTCTTTACCAATTCCACTTCAGGAACAGTCACAAGTTCAGGATCAACAGATTTAATAAGATTAGCTGTTTCTGCAAGCTCTCTGATATAGGCTGCAACTGCAGGAACAATATCTTTCTTTGCCATATCAAGAGCGGTAAGTGCTTCAATGTTGATGATTTTGGAATAATTTTCAAGAAGAATCTCGCTTCTTGAGCGGAGTTCAACTTCCGAATAGACACCGTGTCTGCCGAAAAGTTCTACATTTTTCTTGGAGCAGTAAAGAGGCATAACATCGGGAAGTGTACGGAAGTTATGAAGACCCCTTTTCTTTGCTTCTGCAACCCATTCTTCAGAATAGTTATCGCCGTTAAAAATAATTCTTTTGTGTTCTGTAATTGTTTTCTTAACCAGTTCTTCCGCAGCGGATTTTACATCATCGGCCTTTTCCAACTGATCTGCAAAGTCCATCAGAACATCGGCAACGATGGTGTTAAGAATTGTATTCGTGCAGCCGATATTTTCAGCAGAACCCAACATTCTGAATTCAAATTTATTGCCTGTGAAAGCAAATGGTGATGTACGGTTACGGTCAGACGTATCTTTTGTAAAATTCGGTATTGCGTCAACATTGGTGTCCATCACGCTTCTTGATTTTCTGATATAATCTTCATCGTTAACAATGGATGCCAGAACTTCTGTCAGGTCATCACCGAGGTACATTGAAATAATAGCCGGAGGTGCCTCATTACCGCCCAGACGGTGATCGTTACCGGCACTTGCAACGGCAATTCTGAGGAGATCCTGATGTTCATCAACGGCACGGACAACTGCGGCAAGAAATACCAAGAAAAGAGTGTTTTCACGAGGATTTCGTGAGGGATCAAGGAGATTTTTTCCTGTGTTGGTAGAAATTGCCCAGTTATTGTGTTTACCAGAACCGTTGACACCTGCAAACGGTTTTTCGTGGAGCAAGCATACCAGATCGTGTTTTTCAGCAATTCTCTTCATAATTTCCATTGTAAGCTGATTATGATCTGTTGCAATATTGGAGGTATCGAATATCGGTGCCAGTTCGTGCTGTGCAGGTGCGACTTCATTATGTTTAGTTTTTGAAAGAATACCGTGTTTCCAGAGTTCTTCATCAAGTTCTTTCATATAAGCAGAAACACGAGGTTTGATAGAACCAAAATAGTGGTCTTCCAACTCCTGTCCTTTGGGAGGTCTTGCACCAAAAAGTGTTCTTCCACAGTAGATCAGATCTTTACGCTTTTTATAAGCGGCTTTATCGATCAAGAAATATTCCTGCTCCGCACCAACGGTGGTATTGACTCTTTTAGTAGTTGTATCACCGAATATTCTTAAAATTCGGATTGCCTGCTTATTCATTACTTCCATTGAGCGAAGAAGCGGTGTTTTTTTATCCAGTATTTCGCCCGTATAGGAGCAGAATGCTGTCGGAATACAAAGAGATCCGTCTTTGATGAAAGCGTAAGAGGTTGGATCCCATGCCGTATATCCTCTTGCCTCAAAAGTTGCACGAATGCCGCCTGATGGAAAACTTGATGCATCAGGTTCACCTTTAATCAGTTCTTTACCTGAGAATGACATAATGACCTTTCCGTCATTTGTCGGCGAGATAAAGCAGTCGTGTTTTTCTGCGGTAACGCCTGTCATAGGCTGAAACCAGTGTGTAAAATGAGTTGCTCCGTTTTCAATCGCCCATTCTTTCATTGAGTGTGCTACTACGTTTGCAACATTAATGTCAAGTGATTTACCCTCTTCAATCGTCTTTTTTAATGCCTTATAAGTATCTTTCGGCAGACGTTCTTTCATCGCTGCATCATTAAAGACATATCGTCCGAAAATTTCAGGTACATTTGGCATAATACGAACTCCCCATTCTGAATATTTAATGATAAAAACAAAAAGGCACTGTGGATTTGAAAATTAAAATAAAATTTAAGATTCAACCCACAGCACCTTTGCTGTTGTTGCCAAAATTATACATCATTTTTTTTTATAAGTCAAGATATTTAAAATCAACCTTCTTATTTTTGTAGCAGACTCCATATTTTTTTATCAAATTTTAAATTTATAGTACAAAAAGTGCGTGATAAATTATATGACCTTGCGGTAACCTTATATGAATAAAACGATGATCATACAGAAAAGGCTGAGTATATTAACAGTCACCGAATAGAAAATAGTTTTATGAATAGTTATCGGTTTAAAACATTGATAGTATAAAAACGCCTCTATCATTATCATTATTATTTCGGAGAGGATATACCCGTCGATACTGAATGCTGTAATTGATAAATAAAAAAGAGTTTGAGTGAGAAGATGAATGACAAGAATAAAAATAATATTTTTGACATTTTGGTTTTCTTTTTTGAATCGTATCAACCGAAATAGTACCGCCATTATCAATTTGATCAATATTGTTGCCAAAAATGTCATCGGAAACCGTGAAGAAAACAGCATAAAAATATTATCGGTAGCAGAATTCAGATTTTTCATATACTGTCCTCCGATGGATCATTTTCCCGGATTTTTAATTTTATATCATTGATAATTTCTGCTATGGTGATACGCTTCATTTCGTTTTCCATAGCGGACTGTATTCTGAACAGCTGTCCATCAAGTGCAGAATGAATATTTTTGCCGACAGGACAGTTTTGATTCGGATTTTCGTGAAAATGAAATAAATTTCCGTGATCCACGCACTCTACGGCATTATAAATATCAAGCAAAGTGATTTGCTCGGCAGATTTTGCAAGGTTTGCACCGCCAGAGCCTCTCTGCACAACAATTAAATCTGCTTCTTTCAGCTGACCGAGTAATTTGCGGATAATAACAGGATTGACATTAATACTTGAAGCTAAAAAATCGCTGGTGATCTTATACTGATTTTTGAAAATTTCTATACAAGCAAAAACGTGCACTGCTATGGTGAATCTGCTTGATAACTGCATATGGAACAACTCCTTTCAACTGCTATGATTATAGCATGGTTTTGTTGTAAAATCAATAGTTACAACGAAATAATCATCAATTGTAATGTAATGTGTTTTAAAGATTTATCATTTTCGTTGACAAACAAAGCATTTCGTGGGATAATATAAATTGTCGTTTTGACAGTTTTTCAGCGACGATTGATATTACGATCAACATCAGAATCTGTGATGTTAAAAGTTAAAATTTGGAGGAACATTTATGGCAAAAGAACTTGCAAAAGCCTATCATCCCGGTGAATTTGAAGACAGAATCTATCAGTTCTGGGAAAGCAACGGTTTTTTTCATGCTGAAGTAGATCAAAATAAAAAACCGTACAGCATTATGATGCCGCCGCCGAATATTACAGGCAAACTTCATATGGGACACGCACTCGATGAAACATTGCAGGATATTCTCATTCGTTTTAAAAGAATGCAGGGATATTCAGCACTCTGGCTTCCGGGTACAGATCACGCATCGATTGCAACTGAAGCGAAAATTGTCGAAAATATGCGTAAAGAAGGCATAGAAAAAGAAGATATTGGCAGAGAAAAATTTTTGGAACGTGCTTGGGAATGGAAAAGAGAATACGGCAACACCATAGTGGAACAGCTTAAAAAACTTGGCAGTTCATGTGATTGGGAACGTCAGCGATTCACTCTTGATGAAGGATGTTCCAAAGCAGTGAAAGATGTTTTTGTAAGACTTTATGATAAAGGATTAATATACAGAGGTGAGAGGATCATCAACTGGTGTCCGACCTGCTGTACATCCATATCAGATGCAGAAGTTGTTTTTGAAGAACATAATGGCTCCTTTTGGCACCTGAGGTATCCTCTCAGTGACGGAAGCGGATATATAGAACTTGCCACAACACGTCCCGAAACAATGCTTGGCGATACAGCGGTTGCTGTTCATCCCGATGATGAACGCTATAAGGATATGGTGGGGAAAACAGTGATTCTTCCTCTCGTTAATAAAGAAATTCCGATTGTTGCCGACAGTTATGTTGAGCAGGATTTCGGTACGGGTGTTGTTAAAATTACACCTGCACACGATCCTAACGACTTTGAAGTAGGACTTCGTCATCATTTGCCTGTTATCAATATCATGGAAGAAAATGGCAGTATTAACGCGAACGGTGGAAAATACTGTGGTATGGACAGATATGAAGCACGTAAGGCAATCGTTGATGACCTTGAAAAAGGCGGCTATCTTATTAAAGTTGAACCAATTCAACATAATGTAGGTTCATGTTATCGCTGTAAAACGATTATTGAACCGAGAGTATCAAAACAGTGGTTTGTTAAGATGAAACCTCTTGCAGAACCGGCAATAGAATGTGTCAAGAGCGGAAAAACAAAATTTGTTCCCGAAAGATTTGACAAAATATTTTATAACTGGATGGAAAATATCAAAGACTGGTGTATTTCACGTCAGCTTTGGTGGGGTCATAGAATTCCGGTATGGTACTGCGGCGACTGCGGAGAAACGATTGTTGCTAAGGAAACTCCGTGCAGCTGTCCGAAATGTGGAAAAAATAACCTCACGCAAGATCCTGATACTCTCGATACATGGTTTAGTTCTGCGTTATGGCCGTTTTCAACACTCGGCTGGCCCGAAAAAACACCTGAATTGGAATATTTTTATCCGACCAGTACACTTGTGACAGGATATGATATTATCTTCTTCTGGGTCGCACGAATGATTTTCTCTGCTGTGGAACAGACCGGTGTGCAGCCATTTGATACAGTATTTATGCACGGTATTGTAAGAGATGAAAACGGTGTTAAAATGTCAAAATCTCTCGGAAACGGTATTGACCCGCTGGATGTTATCAATGAAATGGGGGCAGATGCTCTCCGCTTCTTCCTTGTAATGGGCAACAGTCCCGGAAATGATATGAGATTCGTTCCTAAAAAAGTGGAGGCGTGCAGAAATTTTGCCAATAAACTTTGGAATGCCGCAAGATTCATTCATATGAATATTGATGATTACGATGTGAAGAATGAACTTCCTGATGAGCTTACCATAGAGGATAAATGGATTATTTCGACATTGAATACCGCAGCAAAAGAAATTACCGAAAGTCTCGAAAAATTTGAACTCGGTGTCGCAGTACAAAAAATATATGATTTTATATGGGATTGTCTGTGTGACTGGTATATCGAGCTTGCCAAATCCAGACTTCAGTCCGAAGGAGAATCCGCTCAGAATGCAAGGCAGGTACTGGTTTGGGTAATGGACAAAACGCTGAAACTTTTGCACCCGTTTATGCCCTTTATTACAGAAGAAATATGGCAGTCGATGCCTCATAGCGGCAAAACGATTATGCTTGAAAGTTATCCGCAATACTGTGAAAAATATCATTTCCCTGAAGCATCAAAGCAAATGAATGCTGTGATGGATGCCATTAAAGCTATCAGAAACCGCAGAGCAGAAATGAATGTACCGCCGTCAAGAAAAGCAAAAATTTATATTGCCACGAAAGACATTGATACCTTCAAAAACGGAGCAAAATTTTTCCTGCGTCTTGCCAGTGCAAGTGAAGTCAACGTTGCAGAGGAATTTGAGATAGAAGGTGCTGTGACTGTTGTTACGGCGGATACCAAAATTTATATTCCTATGGACGAACTTGTTGATAAAGAAGCTGAATTAAAGCGTCTGGATAAAGAATTGAAAGCAGCAGAAAAAGATTTGCAATTTAATGAAAAGAAACTTAATAACCAAGGATTTATGGCAAAAGCTCCCGAAAAAGTGGTTGCCGAAGTCAGAGCAAATGCAGCTAAATTTGCAGAAAAAATCGAAATGATAAAAGCAGCAATCAATGCATTGCAATAATTATACTAAAAACTCCCTGATTTTCAATCAATCTGAAAATCAGGGAGTTTTAAGTTTGTCTGAAAGCAAACTCTCAGTCTGACGAACAGAAACCGCTGAACCGTCGTGTACTGAACGGTACACACGGTGGTGTGAGAGGTCGGCTGCTCAACTAATAGATAGCTTCCTACTTGATTTAAAAAATTTATTTAGAAGTCTACTTCTGTATCATAATAGCAACATTTCAAAAGTTTTTCCATTTCTTCTTGGCTGGGTTGACGGGGATTGGAACCTGTACAAGCATCGCCAATTGCATTTTTAGCAATTTCAGGAAGTCTTTCAAGGAATACTTCTTCGGGAACGAAACCTTGTTCTGTTGGATAAGAATCTGCACCATAATTTTTAATGCAGTGGGGAATATTAAGATCGTCATTCATACCTCTAAGGTATTTAATCAGAAGTTCAACCTTTTCTTCATCGCTGTTTCCGCCCAGTTTCATAAAGTCAGCAATTTCACCGTATCTTTTCAGTGCAGTTGGATCTTTGGCGTTAAATGCGATAACTTTCGGCAGATACATTGCATTGGCAGCACCGTGAATGATATGAGCACCATAATCAGCAAAAGCAGCACCGGTTTTATGAGCCATTGAATGAACAATACCGAGAAGGGCGTTTGAGAAAGCCATACCTGCAAGGCACTGTGCATTGTGCATAGAATCACGTTTTTCCATATCGCCGTTATAGGAGCCTACCAGATCGGACTGAATCATTTTAATTGCGTGAAGTGCCAAGGGATCGGTATAATCGCAGTTTGCTGTTGAAACATAAGCTTCTATCGCATGAGTGATAGCATCCATACCTGTATGAGCCACCAGTTTTTTAGGCATTGTTTCAGCCAACTCAGGATCTACAATTGCAACATCGGGAGTAATTTCAAAATCGGCAATGGGATACTTAATACCTTTTTTATAATCAGTGATAATGGAGAAAGCGGTTACTTCGGTAGCTGTACCTGATGTAGAAGAAATAGCACAGAACTGAGCTTTTTTTCTGAGAGTGGGTATTCCGAAAACTTTACACATTTCTTCAAAAGTAATATCGGGATATTCATATTTAATCCACATTGCTTTTGCTGCATCGATGGGAGAGCCGCCGCCGATTGCAACGATCCAGTCAGGTTCAAACTCCAACATAGCCTGAGCACCCTTCATTACTGTATCAACGGAAGGATCAGGTTCAATTCCCTCGAACAGTTTCACTTCAAATCCGGCTTCCTCAAGATAAGAAACCACTTTGTCAATAAACCCGAAACGTTTCATACTTCCGCCGCCAAGACAGACAATTGCTTTTTTGCCTTTGAAAGTTTTGAGTGCTTCAAGGGCACCTTTTCCATGATATAAATCTCTTGGTAATGTAAATCTTGCCATAATAAAAAGACTCCTTTGAAATATTATATAATTTATATTAGATATTATAAAACTTTTTATTAAAAATGTAAATAGATTTAAGATAAATTTATTTTTTGATTTTTTGTCAGTAATTTTTGAAAAATCTGCAAAATTACAAAAAAATTCTGAATTTTTTGTGCAAAACACCAAAAGCGACAGCGTAAGGCCATCGCTTTTGGTGTTTTTATCGGTTAGGAAAAATTCCGTCAATGATATTATCCATAATTCTTTCGCAATTATTGCCATCTGTATATCGGAAAAAATCCTTACATCTGCGTTCAAATCTCAAAGGCTGAGGAAAATCACGTTTGGCAAGTTTGATAACCGTTTCTTTCAGTTGTTTATCATCATATACAATGTCCCCGAACACATTTTTTGAAAGATGCTGTTCTTTGTATTCTTTCTGTATCGGCAAAGATTGAGGGTGGTAATAGATAACAGGTTTGTTAAGATAGGCAAACTTATATTCTGTATGGGAATAATCGGTAATCAAAACAGAGGATTTTTCAATCAGTTCGGTTTCATTTTGTTCGGTATGATGATACAGCGTGACTACATCACTGTCTATATGAAACATTTTGATATATTTTTCGATAGAATGAGGCATAATCACAGCGATCTTGTATCCGAGAACTTTCAGGGAAGCCATAAATTCAGGGTCTGAAAAAATGCTATTGTACACTTTAAAAAATCTGCTGTTGGAGAAGTGATAGTAATTAGAATTTTCAAAGATACAAAAAAGTTTTCGTTCTCCCGGTGCAAACATAATTATTTTTTCCTGTTTATTTTTGATAGCGTCAAGCATAGGATAACCCAAAACTTCTATCATTGATTCATCATAATCATATGGTGTCTGCAACAGTTTTTCTTTTTCTTTTACAGATGCACAAAAGACTTTTTGAATATTGTCATTCAGCCTGTTGTTAAATTCGGGGGTATCAATTGTGGCAAAAGAATTTTTGATGGATATGATATTGGCATGAAACAGGTCTTTCAGAAGATCAATATCCCGTTTGTCAAACTGCAGAGAACGATATACATCATTATTGACCGCAATGATAATGTCGCTTGCCATAGCAATAATCTTAGCTTTGTTTGAGCCTTTTTCAAGAACTCCCGCATATCCTGAATCAATCAGAAAAGCCTGTTCAAGAGACTCTCTTTGTGCTGAAAAATAGACATCTATTAATTCGTTGTTTTTAAATTTTGAAAAATATCGAAACAACAAATTTCCGTTAAGATTGATTTCTTCATTATCATAAAACATAATGGTTTTATGACGTTGAGAATCTGATATGAACCGTCTTACAGCACTTCTTATGCGGCGATAATGAAAAGATTCCGCAATGGTAAGTTTTTTGCTGATTTCATTTATGAATTTATTTTCATAAAGACCTATCAGACTGTCTGTTGCACGTCGTATAATGATGGTTTTTGATTTTCTGTCATAGGTCAACAAGCGATCATTGAAACACCAATAACTGTGTTCTACGCCGTCGGAAAGGCGTGCATAGGTACTTTTAAATCCGATATTGATTTTAAAAGAAAAATTAGCAATTTTCATCATCAGATATATTGTATCCATTTCTTTGCCCATGCTGACGGGAATAAACATACGAAAAGAGTATTTTTTCAAAAAAGGAATATCAAAAAATTTTTTGGTAGTATATACTTCCGATCGGATAACGTTGTATTTTTTACGATTGATAATAGCATTCAATGTGAAGTATTTTTCATCAATACAAGCACAGCCTTCCAGATAAGCATCTATATAAAGACCATCTCTGTCAAAATTAATGGCAGAAATTTCCGCTCTGATATGTTCGGAACGTTGAATGAGAGATTTATTAATGCTGAAAGCAATTTCATTTGATAGTTGAACACTGTATAGATGACCGTTCATTTTGGTATATACTTTCTCGGCAGTTTCATTTTTAGGCACAATTGTCATATCAGGGTGGAGTTTTTCGTTATGATATTTCATAGCCAGAAAACGAAACGGCATTTCCTCATCAAGATTGCATATATTGCACAGCCTTCTGCTTAAAATAATAGAGTCATCTATGTAGGTGAGTGCCTCAGTGATGCAGTCAATAAATTCGGTAACATAGCGTCCGGCGATGACATTATTGTATTTGTCGTCAGCATTTAGTGAAAATTTTACATTAATCAGATACATCATTACAGCCTGAACAATTGAAGAACCGATATAGCTTTTCAGCATAGGAATAATAAATTCGTTGACATATTTAATATAAAATCTTTTGCTGTACTGGAGTTCATATCTGACAAATTCTTTTTCGGTAGCGGTATTGGAAGTATACAGTATTTTACGAATAAACACATAGGAATAAGTTTTCAGGAGAATATCCGTGATAAATTTCACATCGTTCTGAAGTTTCAATTTATCATCAAAATACACATCGTTCAGAACCTTCCGGTGAAAAAAGTAACAGCCGAGCATCAAAATAAAACGGTCGGGATTATCCCGGAGTTTGATCAGACCTTCGTCAATATCATCGGTATAAGGACGAACATCTTCTCCTGGCGGTGAAATAAGCGGCTGAATACATACAACAGGTATTTTTCCCTTTTTAATGATGTTATATAAAGAAGAAAGGGCATTTTTGGAATATTCTCCGTAGTTATCGATAAAGGCGATATACTGTCCTGAAGAGATGGAGCGTGTTTCGTTATAACATTCTGCGGTGCTTTTTCCCTCCGCATCAATAAATTGAACATTTTCGGGATACATAGCACAATATTTCCTGCATATATCATATGTAAAATCACTGCCGATCGAATTTATCAAAAGAAGCTGAACGTGTTCTTTAAAAAACGATTCGTCAGAAATAACGGAACTGATTGATTTTTCAATGTGTGAATCACTTTTGATAAGCAAATTAATGCTAAAAAAATATTTCGTAGGCATATCAATATCTCCCATATCCCTGAAAATCATAAATTTAACCTATAACCATTTCTTAAAATTATAGTACATTATTCTTTAAATGTCAATTTTACGCTTTAAATTCGCATAAAAAGTGAATTGACTTTTTTGACAAATTGACGAAATTTTCACGATTGATAAAAATCACTTGAACTATGAAAAAGCGATGTGTTAGTATATTGATAATAAAAATCTTATATATAATGCTTATGAACGTCAAGAAAACTACGATGTAGAGGAACTGTTAGCTTATGAGATTAATCTCACATAGGAGGATAGGTAATATGAAAAAGAGAAATACATACAAACTCTTGCTCATCACATTGATTATTGCTGTCTTGTCAGGCTGTACAGGACAAACACCGGAAAGCAGCACCTTAACGACCGATAACGATACAGAATCGTCTGCTGTTGAATCCTCAGCAGCAGACGAAAATAAAAACACCTCATCAGAAGTACCGCAGATTTCTGTTGTTGAAAAAAGTAAAGAAGAAAAGCCGAAAACGGAATCAAAAAAAGCAGAAACCGGATCAAGTATATCATCTGAACTGTCATCTCAATCATCAGCACAAAAAGAAAGCAGCCGTCAGAAACCGGTGGAATTTTCTAAACCCACGGAGGAAGAAATACAGCAATCGGAAGAAATTGCCAGAAGAGTTATAGAACAATACCCGGAATCGAATATTAATCTTACATTTGATGAATTAGCTGGTTTGGTTCGGGGTAGACCGGGACTGAGTGATGAACAATATGCTAAGATTTTTAAAATTGCAAGTAATGCTTATGCACATATTGGAGATTATCCATATCAGGAGGAATTAGTTGTGGGTACTGTTAAAGAGACTGATCCTAAACTGACATTGGAGCAATTAAAAGAGATACTAAATAGTGTTGGTGACAGAAAAGAATATGAACTGATGCAATATATTAAAGAAGAAATTGAAAAAATACAGCCATATCCGGATTTTATAGGTGGAAGTGGAACGACACGGTGGGAATATTGGATTGATGCCAATACCCCGCAGGAAAGAAGAGAAGAGATTGTAGCAGGTTATACGGAAGGTGCGATATATTATCACATTTTGAATGATGATGGTAATGTTGTGTATACAGAAAGGTTTTATGAAGTTTATGACAAAGTAGATGTAATTAAATTATCATAAAGCAAAACAAATTGTATATCGTGTTTATGATGATAATGGTAACTGTATAATGCTTTTTATTTACGGTGATTGATTTTATGATATGATGAATCTGACATATCATAAAGTTGATTACCGTAAATTTTGTTTATATCGTCATAAATACAAGCTGTTGATAAAAATTTAAAAGAAAATTTATATTCCACTATTGACATATTCTACTTGTGGATGTATAATTATATTCAACAAATGGAATATATTATTTGGAGGTGCTTTATGCTCAAACATGGGATATTGGGTTTGTTAAATTACGGAGCAATGACAGGCTATGATATTATGCTGACTTTTAAAAATTCATTGCGTTTTTTCTGGTCGGCTCAGACAAGCCAGATTTACCGGGAACTTCAAACTCTGAAAAATAAGGGATGGGTCAAGGACGAGAATATTTCTCAAAATGGTAAGCCTGACAAAAAGCTGTTTTCGATTACTGCAAGCGGCAAAGAAGAATTAAACAGATGGCTGTTGGAGGACGATACCGGTTTTGAAACGAAAAGTCCGATTTTAATGAAAACTTTTTTTAGAGGTGAGAGGAGTATAGAAGAAAACGTTGAATTTTTTAAACGTATTCAGGCAGAATGTCAAGAATTTATATCCGGTATGCAGGCATCTCCGCCAAATATCACTAAATATCAGAAAATGGTAAAAAATCCCGAAAATGCGATATATTGGAAAATGACCATTGAATACGGCATAATGTACATCAAAATGGTTAACGAATGGACAAACAAATGTATACAGGAATTGGAGGATTTAAAAAATGAAAGTACTGATGATTAATGGCAGCCCAAAAGGAAAAAGAAGCAATACCTACAAACTTTCAGTTTCATTTGTAGAGGGTGTCAAAGTCAATAACGAGATTGAATATGAAGAAGTACAGGTCAATAATTTAAATATCAAGCCGTGTCTGGGATGTTTTTCCTGTTGGAATAAAACACCGGGACATTGTGTAATCAAAGATGAGATGGATTATGTTCTGGAGAAAATTTTGTGGGCAGATCTGGTAATATGGTCATTTCCTCTGTATTATTTTAATGTTCCCAGCAAACTGAAAAATGTTATCGATAGACAACTTCCTTTAGTATTGCCCTTTATGGTAAAGGATTCGGAATCAGGCAGTCATCCTACAAGATATGATATGTCCGCTAAAAAGCATATTGTCATTTCAACATGTGGTTTTTATACAACTGAAGGAAATTACGGTTCGGTTGATTTGATGTTTGATCATTTTCTGGGCAAGGGCAGATATGAAAAAATATACTGCTCTCAGGGTGAATTGTTCAGAGTTCCCGAATTGTCAAAACGTACCAATGAATATCTGTCTTATGTAAAACAGGCGGGTGCAGAATTTATGTCGGGGGGTATTACGGAAGGTACCAAAGAATTGATTGATACGATGTTGTATCCGAAAGAAACCTTTGAAGCGATGGCTGATGCCAGCTGGGGTATTGAAAAAGAAACAGGTGAAAAAGCCGATAAATCTTATACCTTTACGAAGCAGATGGCAGCTCTGTATAATAAGGAAGCTTACAAAGGCAAAGATATTGTTTTGGAAATGGATTATACGGATATCGATAAAAAATATCAGATCGTACTGCATAAAGACGGATATGATGTATTGAAGGACAATTTCAAAAAATACACCACAAAAATCGAAACACCGTTCAGTGTATGGAATGATATTGCATCGGGGAAAATGTCAGGCAAAGATGCAATGATGAAAAAATTGTATCGGGTAGACGGCGATTTTGGACTGATGATTCACTGGGACGATTATTTTGGTTCCAAAAAACCTAAGAAAAATAATTCCGGTAAAGCAGTTCCCGAAAAAAAGACCAATATGATGATACTGTTGATTCCGTGGATTGCATTTTGGGTTGGAGCTGCTATTGATGCCTATGTCGGCAGTATTATTTCCATTGCAGTATGTGCTTTGACAGCGGTTGTATTCTTTAAAAATAAAAAGACTATTTATGATGTAATTTCAAGTACAGCGATTATACTGTTTTCCATAGCAGCGATCTTATTAGGCAGTGCCAATATCATGCTTCCGGTTTCGTATTTGTCTTTCGGATTATTATGGTGTATATCGTGTATCACAAAAATACCGCTTACAGCACATTATTCGATGAATAATTATAATGGTGAAAGTGCTTTAGAGAATCCGCTGTTTATGAAGACAAATAAGATACTGACAATTTTATGGGGAATCTTATACATACTGACATCGATCTGGACGTTTTTTCTGATTCAAAATAACCTCTCTATTTATACCGCTATTATCAATAATGTATTGCCAATTATTATGGGAATTTTTACAAAATGGTTCCAGAATTGGTATCCTGCTTGGTTCGCAAAAAGAAAATAATTGTTCAAAAAGGCTGTCGCAAAAGAATGCATTATGCGACAGTCTTAAATATATTAAAAAACAATCAAAACAAAAAATAAGAAAAATATTCGGATTCATATATACAAGCGAAAGTGAATACTTAAATTCTCAAAATAAAGAACTCCTTCAAAAAATGAAAGAGTTCTTTATTTTAAAACACGATATTGTTTTATCATATTAAGAAAGTATATTTTTTCATCATCTCAGTAAATTTTATGAAGAAAAAGAAATTGATTTGCTTTTTGCAATCGTATTTGATTATATAGCAATAATCTTTACATATGTTATTGAAAATTATACATTTATTTGTTAAAATATACAATAGATTTTATGTAAGAGGTGAAAGAATTGCTGAATGTATCACATTTAACAAAAAAATATAACAGATTTATCGCCAACGATAATCTGTCATTTATAGTCAATGACGGTGAAATAGCTGTTCTTGCAGGACCGAACGGAGCAGGAAAATCAACAGCCATTAAATGTATAGCAGGACTTCTGCGTTTTGAAGGCGAAATAGAGATTAATGGTTTTAATAACAAGAGTGTTGAAGCAAAACAAATTCTGGGCTATATTCCCGAAATACCTGCACCGTTTGAATTGCTTACTGTATGGGAGCATATGGAATTTATAGCGAGAGCGTATCGACTTGCTGACGGTTGGAAAGAAAGAGCAGAAAAATTGATAAAAAGAATGGAGCTTGATGATAAACGCAATAAGCTGGGAAAAGGACTGTCAAAAGGTATGCAGCAAAAAATCAGTATTTGCTGTGCTCTTTTGATAGAACCGAAAACCGTACTTTTTGATGAACCTTTTGTAGGGCTTGATCCTCATGCCATTAAGGAACTGAAAGCAATGCTGTTAGAAATGCGTGAGCAAGGAATATCCATTATCATCAGTACTCATATGCTTGACAGTGTGGAAGAATTTTGGGACAAGGTATTTATTATGATGAACGGCAAAATCGAAGCTGAACGTACAAGAAGTTATGTTGAGAAAAACGGTGAAAATCTTGAGGAACTTTTCTTTTCTATTACCGAAAAAAAAGAATCCAAAACTTGATTTGGGGGATTGGATATGGATTCGATTGTTTATATGCTGCGTAAGACCGTTAAAAATGCCATTATAGATACAATACGTCATCCTTTACGGCTGATACTTTATTCATTATTGATCATCAGTATGATCTATGCATTAGTTGTCAGTTTTATGCCGGGAGGGGCACCTGATTCTTCGTTTGATGAAAGAATACTCAGCGGTGCCTATCAGGCATTGCTGTATTTTATCAGTATACCGATTTTATTGAAAGGACTTAGTACAGGTACCAGTTTTTTTGGAATGAGTGATGTCAATAATATTTTTACGGCACCGATTTCGGATAAAAAAATACTGGTTTATGGTGTAGGACGCCAGTTGGCATCAATGCTGCTTCTTGTCGTTACATTTGGTTCCTACGGCGGTATGGCTATGAAGATGTTTGATATCACACTTTCCAATGCGGTCTTGCTTATCGGCGGTATTATGTTGATGTTGGTGCTGGTTCAGATAATCACGCTTTTAATTTTTTGTATCAGCAGCGGACATCCGGGCAGAGCGGGATTTTTAAAAATACTGATATTTGCTATGCCTGTATCGGCACTGGGAATACTTGCAGTACATATGTTTTCAAAGGGAATGACATTAGAAAATCTTTACTCGGGAATCACGCAGGGTGTTTTGGATTATATCCCGATTACAGGATGGATGCACGGTCTTGTTTTTGGCATTATAAAGGGAAATACAATGAATGTTATTGTTTTTTCTTTGCTTCTTGCTGTTTTGGTATTGATAGGAATTATCGTTTTCAGCAATGCCAGACTCGATTACTACGAAGATGTGATAGGCAGAGCTGAAAGCTACTATGAATGGCGTGATTCGATGCGGTCGGGAAAAGTCAGAGACAGCGACTGGATGGGCGATAAACCGATCGATATTAAAAAATCAGGTATCAAAAAGGGGAAAGGTGCATCAAGCATTTTTTTCAAACATCTCCGGGAAGGTTCCAGACGTTCTCGTTTTATGTTTTTTAATATCAGTTCCGTTGTTTTGATTTGTGTTGCATTGATAACAGGCTTGGTTATTCAAACAGCCGTCAGTTCTATACCATCAACGGTTACCTATATTGCTGCTGTGATCATATGTGTATATATTCAGTTTTTCTTCAGTGCTGCGGGGGATTGGGTAAAAGAACTGTCAAAACCGTATATCTTTTTGATACCTGACAGTGCCGTGAAAAAATTGATAATGGCAGGTGCCACAAGTATTATTAAACCTTATATTGACGGTATAGTTGCGTTTGGTATTTTAGGAATTGTCTGCGGCGGAAATATCATTGATATTATAACAGCGATGATAACTTACGGCAGCTTCGGCAGTGTATATATTTCCGCCAATATTCTTGCACAGCGGATCGTAGGTATGGACGGAAATAGAGGTGTATTTATCACATTTTATATGTCTTTTATTGTTTTGCTTATGATACCGGGAATTATCGGCGGACTTTATGCGGTATCAGTTCTCGGGCAATTTACCTATATTGCTGCAACTATTATCGGTATACCTGTCATTATATGGAATATTTTTATTTCTTTTATGATTTTTCTGATGTGCAAAAATCTTCTTAATAATATTGAATAGGATCAAATAACAGCGGTTCTTCCCATTTTTAAAGATCGGAAGAACCGCTGTTATTTGATGATAAAGATTCATTCTTTATGTAAATATGATCTATTAGTTTTTTATAATTTTCAGACACTTCTTTTTTGCAGCTGACAGCAGCAATAATATATCCGTTTTCATTTGTCTGCATTTTTTGTATCAAGATAAAATGATTGCCGTTAAGGTCTTCACTTTCTTTTGTAAGCACCACGCAGCTTTCGTCATTGGAAATTTCCGTTTCGGGATATTTTCCCCTGAGGTACGCATTTAGTTGTTCATTATCAACAATATTGTCCTCTACGGCTTCAATGATAAGAGTGGCGGTGCCTTCATCGTTTTGGAGATAAATTCCTCTTTCGGGTTTATAATCGGAATCTTGTATAAAAAATAAATCCGGGAAAAATACGGTATATGCAGAGCTTTCTATTTTATATTTCAAAGTATCCTTATCTTTTCGTTCAACCCTTTTAGGCAAAGATTCGTATGATTCTTCATCGGAAGATTCATTATCTTGATTCTCTTTCGATGATAAATTTGGATTTACCGATGGCTGTAAAACAGCAGAAACGTTGTTTTGTTTTTGGTTTTGGCATCCCGAAAATACTAACACAGCGGTAATGCATAAAAGCAGAATACAAATATTTTTTTTCAATTACAAAACCCTTTCGCAAAAAGCGGCATTATCAGCCCTGACGCTTTGAACTTCTGCGGTGACTTTTGTTGCCGTAAGATTTTTTTCCGTCAAATTTTTTCTTATTATGCAATATTTTTCTGTTGTCTTTCAGATTTGTTTTTCTGTTTTTCGGGCGATTATTTTTTTCGCTGCCAAAAAGCATTGTTTTGACAGGTTTGCCGCAAACTTTCGCACCGTACATACTGTCAATGACTTCGTTGACGGTTTCAGAGGGAACAGCAACTACTGTGCTGTCATCATATATTTCAATTTTACCTATATCCGAACCGTGAAGAATACTTCTTTCCGTAATAGATGCAACAATATGATTGGGAGCGGCATGACTGGAACGTCCTATGTTGAGGATAATTTTGCTGAAATTCTGATCGCCGTTTTTACCATATTGTTTGCGTTCCTTTTTAATATCCGAAATAGCAATTTCTTTATCGGCAAAATTCATTTTCAATGCTGCTGCCGCAATGTCAAAAAGAGAATAGCCCTTTTCAAGCAGCATATTTACCATATCGGTATAACGTTCTTCAATCGTTTCACTGAGTTTTTCTTCAACTTTGCCGATATTGTCTTTGCTGAGTTTTTGATTGATGTCGCCTGATGTCGGGACAGCAATTTCTGTAATTTTTGATTTGGTATTATGTGCAATGTTAAGCAGTGTCATTACCTGACGTCTGCCGCTGCATATTGTAACGGTGCTGCCTTTTTTGCCGATACGTCCCGTTCTGCCTATACGATGGACATAATATTCGTTATTCTGAGGAACATCGTAATTAAATACATATTCCACGTCGTTTACGTCAATACCTCTTGCGGCAACATCTGTGGCAACCAGTATATTGGTAGAGCCGCAGCGAAATTTATCCATTACAGCAGTTCGCTGCGATTGTTTGAGATCTCCGTGCAGTGCATCTGTATTAAAACCTCCCTTGTTGAGTGCTTCGGTTACTTCATCGACCGTTTTTTTGGTATTACAGAATACCATAGATAAAGACGGTGAAAAATAATGTATCAAAAGTTTTAATGCATCTGTTTTTCTGCCCATAGGCACATCAACATAATTTTGAATGATATTATCAAGCGTGACCTGTTTTTTATTTACCTGTACAACGCAGGGATTTTTCTGAAATTCATTGGTGATAGCCATAATGGAAGGGGGCATCGTTGCCGAAAATAAAACGGTCTGACGTGTTTCAGGAGTTTCACGAAGAATGGTTTCCATATCTTCTTTAAATCCCATACTCAGCATTTCGTCAGCTTCATCCAGTACAACCAGTTTGATATGATCGAGTTTCAGCGTTTTTCTACGCATATGATCCATAATTCTTCCCGGCGTTCCTATGACGATATTGGCACGTTTCAGTCTTACGATTTGTCGGTCCATAGGAGCACCGCCATAAACTTCAACAGGTCTGATGCCATCGGTATACTTTGTCAGTTTTTTGATTTCATCGCTGCACTGTATAGCAAGCTCCCTTGTAGGCAGCATTATCAGAATCTGCACATTATGTTTGTGATGGCTTGATTCGATTTTTTCTATGGCAGGTATGGCGAATGCCATTGTTTTTCCTGTACCGGTTTGAGATCTGCCGATGACATCTTTTCCTTGGCGGATAAGCGGTATTGCTTTCGATTGTATTTCTGTGGGAGAATCAAATCCCATAGTGTCAATGGCTTTTGCAATATTTTTTGGAAGGTCAAGCTCTGCAAATCCCGATATTTTGTTTTCTTCTGTTAATTTTGTTTCCATATTATCCCTCATAAATCTTTTTACTTTTTTATTCTTTAAAATTCTATCAAAAAAAACACTTATTGTCAAACGTATTGTTTCAGGGTTTTTGAATGAGTTGTTGGTTTACAATTGATATGTTACAGTTAGAAAAAAAGAATAGCAAATAGGAAGAACCTGTGTTACAGTTAATTTACCACAACCAACATA
>CACYDP010000049.1 GCA_902773135.1 uncultured Ruminococcus sp. | reverse complement strand
TGCTTTTGGCAAATGCTTCCTTCTGTTTGTGAAAAAAATCGTTATGCATTATTCGGCTCGGTATAAGTCGTTTTATTCAGCGTTTCCATAGTCCGTATTTATCCCTCCGATGTTACTAATAGTAACATAATTATAGCGTTGATAGACACTGATGTCAACAAAAAATGCACTTTTTAACCAACAGAAATTTATGATACTTATTCATTTTCTTGTCGTATAAATCTAAATCTGTACTAACACATATACCTACCTCACCTATTATTACTCTTTTTCGCCTTTTTACAAAAGAAAAAGCCCCGCACGATGAGCGAGGCAGAATTTGATAGTATTAAAAAAATTAATTAATGTTTTCCCAGTCGTCTGTTGGGAATGGGAATGATACTTCAAAGGCTGCGAGTAGCTAGAGGTTTAAAACAGGAACAGCTTGCCGAGTTGATACACAAGGAGAAATCTATAATAAGCAGATATGAAAACAATTATCAGTCACTTACATTTGAAACTGTAAAGGCCTTTGCCCGTATATTTAATGTATCCCTTGATCATCTTGCCGGAATGGAAAAACGTAATCTTATTTCGGCATACAATCTCACCGATCATCAGCTTGATATAATCAATAGGCTGCTATCAGCCTTTCGGGAGCAAAACAGCAAGAATAAAAAGGTGCTTTCTCTTGAAGGATATTTGCTGCTTGGTGAGATAGTAAAAGAGCTTGCCAAAAAATAAAACTTCAACAGTTTTCGCATTTTTACAAAACAAAATGCAACCGCACACAAACCTCATGTATTTTCTCTAAGCTTCTTCCTGCACCGCTTCCTTTGCTAGTGTTTACCGGAATAATGTGTTTTCCGTTCCGGTCATAACGCACGATGAACCCAAGTACATGTATCGGAAGCGTATTTCACCGGTTGATGTAGCATAAGAATATCGTATCATAACTATCCAGACTTTCCGGATATTTTTTAAGCTCCAGACGCATACCCTAACCTAATTCTTTTTTTGCCCAGCCTGCAACGGTTCTTTCCGATTTGGCGGCATCTGCTCCGTGTATAGCAAGTCCGCTTCCCACCTCTGCACCCTTGCAGTGTTTTTTCAGGGCAGCCGCTGAACCTGCCTGACCGCTGCCCTCATGTGTCATTACAGGAAATACCTTCTTTCCGGTGAAATCCAACTTTTCAAGCTGTGAAAAGATTGCCATCGGATAAGTTTCCCACCAACAGGGACCGGCAATAATAATGTTGTCATACTGTGAAATATCGGTAAGATACTGTTTCAGTTCAGGTCTTGCATTGCTGCGAAGCTCCGCTTTTGCCTCCTCAATGCACTCGTAATAATCCGCTGCATACTGTTTCACAGTTTCCACCTGAAACAGATCTCCTCCTACCGCTTTCTGAATGAACTCCGCAACAATTTCTGTATTGCCCTTGGAGATATTCTTTACACTTCCATTCCAGTAGTTCTCTCCAGTTCTTGAATAGTAAATAATCAGATTTTTTGACATTTTAATTCCTCCTTAATAGGTTGATGCTATACTACGGGTGATTTTCCACTTTCCGTCTATTTTCTTCAAGCTGCATTTCTGCTGAAGATGCCAGTTCGATCTGCCACCGCCGAATACTGCGGCTGCAACATAGGACTGTCCTGTAAGAACCGCTGTGTCACCGTTTACCTCTACCGGCAGGTGCTCATGCTCTGCCGAAAAATAATTTAGTGTACCGTTCATTACAGCTTTGATGAACGCTTCCTTCGATTGACGCATTCCGGTCATGTGCACAAGTATAAAGCTGTTATCCAGTACATCACGAAGGACCGCCGCATCTTTTGTAATCATGCCATCATACATTTTTTTATAAGCACTTCTTATCAGTTCTTTTTCTTCCATACAGCACCGCCTTTCATAATTTAATTATAAAAAAACCGCCGGAAATCTTCAATTCGATTTCAGGCGGTCTTTAATAAGTGTTACTTATACGAATCAAATTTTCTTTCCATCGGCGATATTCACTGTCGGATATGTTTCCCGAAGTTCCCTCACACTGCCCTCTATTCCGGTTGATGATGAGGTAGCAAAAAGATGGATTTTTTTACCATTTAGATCAGCCATGTCAAAAAATGTATTGATAATGCGTGGGTGAGTGTACCACCAGATCGGATATCCGATCCAGATCTCATCAACATCTGCAAGGTCGGGCATAGCTGCAATTTCCGGTCGGGATAACTTGTCTTTGTATTCGAGCACGTTTCTGCTTTTGTTATCCTGCCAGTTGACATCCGCTCTTGTATAAGGAACCTTTGCCTTTATCTCGAATGTTTCTGCTCCTGTTTCCTTTGCCAGAGATTCTGCTTTCCGCTTCGTCACGCCGCTGTATGAAAAAAATACAATCAATTTACTCATATAAGTTTTCCTCCTTATTCTGACAGCTTTTCAGCTACCTTATTAATAACCGCCAGTGCGTTTAGTGTTCTGGGATAACCAATAAACGGTATGCAGTGAGAGATTACCTGTATCAGCACGCCCTTGTCATTCCCCATACGGAAGTTTGCCGCCGTGTGACCTTCAAGCTGCGGCTCACAGCCGCCTTGTGCATAGATATAGCAGAATGTCACAATCTCTCTTTCTGCAAGCGTCAGTCCCCCTCTGGTATAGTAATCCCCGAAGCAATTATCCGCCAACCAATAGTTAATATGTCTGCTGTCCTGAGGACCGCTCTTATAAAACTCCTTCATACCGTCACCGAAAATATCCACCTGTACCTGCGTTCCGGCAACACGGCGGTTTTTTGGATTTATTCCGTCATCCTGTGCAGCGGCATTTGTTGTTGATTGTGGCTGCAGCGGAAGTGCAATTCCCTTTGCTTCAAAAATTTCATTGACTGCTTTCAGGAATGGGAACACTCTGCCGATGCCGAGATACGCCACCGCCTGATAAACAATCTCCTTGATCTGCACAGGCGTAACACCATATTCCATTGCTGCGGGAACGATAGCCTTGAATTCATCAATTCCCTGACAGCCCAGCAGTACCGCAAGGATTGCTATATGCCTTGTCACATCACTGATAGGCTCCTGTCCCTCTGCAAGGGGCATATGCAGCACCTCATCAAAGGCAAAGTTGTCAAATCTCTCGATAAACTCCGGGTCGGTCTGCAAAAACTTTGATACATACCCCGGAAACATTTTCTCGTGGTAGTTCTGTGCAAACTTTGTAATAGCCATAGCTGCCTCCTTATTCCGTTACATCCGTAGAAGCTGCCAACTCGGTCTGAGTCTTGTAATCCGCAACACGCTCTTCCAGTCTTTCAATGGTTGCCCTCAATGCCTGCGAACCCAGCACCATACGAAGAGGTGCGGGCTCTTTATCAACGCTTTCTATCATTCTTGCCGCCATCTTTGCCGGGTCTCCGGGTGCAAGTCCCTTTTTGGGATCAAGCATATTAAGGAAGGCGTGTACGTGGTCGTACTCCGGCATCAGATTTGCTACATGAGCACTGCCATACCGGAACTCTGTGCGTGCTCCGCCCGGCTCTACGATAGTAATACCGATATTGTACTTTGCCACTTCCTGTGCCACAGATTCGCAGAAGCCCTCAATGCCGAACTTGGTAGCATGGTACATGGAGTTTGCTGCATACGCTACCTGTCCGCCATAGCTTGAAAGCTGGATAATGCGTCCGCCGCCCTGTTTTCTGAGATACGGAAGGCTGTCATGAATGATCATAATCGGTCCGGTCAGGTTAGTATCGAGAATCTTTTGAATGTTTGCATAGTCCAGTTCCTCTGCTGCACCAAACAGACCATATCCGGCATTATTTACCACTACGTCAATCCTTCCGTGTTTTTCAAACATCTCCGGAATAAAGCTGTGGATACGCTCTATATCCGTCACATCAAGGATCTGACAGTCGAAGGTATCAGGATATTTTGCGATCAGTTCCTCCACCTTATTTGTATTTCTCACAGTTCCGATCACCGTATCGCCCTTTTCCAGAAGCTGCTTTGTCATCTCATTTCCGAAACCACTTGATACGCCTGTTATTAACCATGTTCTTGACATTTTTTTACCTCCTTAAAGCCTGTTATGTTATAAAAAACATTCAAAATATGAAAATATATTCGGAATTTTGTTAAAAATGTTTTTCTTTATTGTTCAACAGGCTTACGCCATATTTACTACAAATGGGTGTAACACGCACCCTCTATCCCATTTGATTGG
>CACYDP010000048.1 GCA_902773135.1 uncultured Ruminococcus sp. | reverse complement strand
TAACCGCAGACATTCCTATGGATACAAAGCTATCATCTGTTTTTGGTGCATCAATATTATTGCCTTTGGATTGGTTAGTGACAGATTTACTGTTGCTGTTAGCGGTGGTAGCTGACACTTTTTTGTTGTTGGAATTGTTTTCTGTGCCGGTGCTTTTTTTACTGTAAGTACTTTTTGATTCGGTTGTTACGGAGTGACGGCTGTTGTTAGCGGCGGTGGCTGACACTTTCTTGTCGTTGGAATTATTTTCTGTGCCGGTGTCTTTTTTACTGTAAGTGTTTTTTGATTCGTTTGTTACGGATTGACTGCTGTTGGTATCGGCAGCTGACACTTTCTTGTTGTCGGAATGGTTTTCTGTATCGCTGTGTTTTTTACTGTCATCATTTGTTTTCTGTGCTTGTAATGCCGGAATATTTTCCGTGATTTTTTCTTTGCACACTGTACAAGTATAGGTTTTTATACCGTTTTCTGTTTCTGTGGGAGCTTTTGTGACTTTACCTTCATCAAAGCTGTGTCCGGTAGCAGGAATTTCCTCTATATATTGATCACCGCATGGATACGTGGATATTTTATTCTGACAGGTGAAAGTTTTCACGCCTTTTTCTGTGCAGGTGGGTTTCTTTGTTACAACGCCTTCGTCGTAGCTATGACCTAAAGCAGGAATTTCTTTGGTGTAATAAGAACCGCAATCGTGTTCACAGAAAAAGATCATTTCACCTTTTTCAAGACAATTTGGTTCTTTTGTTACAGAACCGCCATCATACTTATGACCCGTTTCTTCAATTGTTTCTGTGCGAGTGGTTCCGCAGTCTGTACAGGTGTAAGTTTTTTCACCTGTATCAATACAGGTAGGCTCGGTGGTAACAATGCCTTCGTCCCAATGGTGTTCTGTCATAGCGATTTCTTCTGTGGAAACAGTTTCGCTGCAAGTATCACATATTGTCACCTGCATACCGTTTTCTGAGCAAGTTGCTTCTTTGGTGATATTGGTATGTGTTTCAGCGTGTGTGCAGACAGTATCAGAAACTGTACTATCCGGATCATACAGGCTTTCCTGTGCGGCATATACCGGAATGGTTGTAACAGAAGAAGCAGCTGTTAAACAAATCAGTGCGAGAGCCATACTTAAAGATTTTTTCATTTTCAATTTTAACACCTCTTAATAAATTGATTATTTGTTAAATGTTTTTCTGAAAAATTATAAAAAACATACTTTTCATACTTATTATAACAAATGATATTTTATTTGTCAATCATTCTATCAACTTTTTTGTCAATAGAGATAAGGCAATTTTTTGTCAATAGAGATAAGGCAATGCACTTGCAAAAAAAAATATATATGGTATAATCAGTGTATATCATTTGCGAACGGAGGAAATACTCAATGATAGCGGTTGCAATAGATGGTCCGGCAGGTGCGGGCAAAAGTACAATAGCACGTAAAGCGGCTCACGAACTTGGTTTTATTTATGTTGATACGGGTGCGATGTATCGTGCAGTAGGGCTTGCCTGTCTTGAAAAAAATATTGATACTGCCGATAGTAATGCCGTAGCGGAAATGCTTGCCGAAACAGATATTAGTATTGTCTTTCTGAACGGCGAACAGCATGTTTTGCTGAATGACAGAGATGTCAGCAGCCAAATACGAACCGAGCAGGCATCTATGACGGCATCAAAGGTTTCTCAGATACCTGAAGTCCGTCAGTTTCTTTTAGATCTCCAGCGTAATTTTGCCAAGACCGACAATGTCATTATGGACGGCAGAGATATAGGAACAGTGGTTCTTCCGAATGCCCATGTCAAAATTTTTCTTACGGCATCTGCGGAAAACAGGGCACAACGCCGTGTTCTTCAGCTAAAAGAAAAGGGTGAAAAAGTCGAATACGATCAAATTCTTTCTGATATTATCCGGCGTGATTATGAAGACAGCCATCGTAAAGAAGCACCTCTGAAACCGGCAGATAATGCCGTCACAGTCGATACCACAACGATGACTCTTGAAGAATCCATAGCAAAGATCATAGCAATCATAAAGGAGAATATCATATGAAACGCCCCTTCCTTTATGTTATCGGAAGAATATTGTTTATTCCTGTATTCAAACTGCTGTTTTTTTATAAGGTCAACGGAAAGCATAATGTTCCGAAAGACGGAGCATATATTGTATGTTCCAACCATTTGTCAAACTATGATCCGATACTGCTGGCTCTTACACAGAAGCGGCAAATCTTTTATATGGCAAAACAGGAATTGTTTAAAAATAAATTGGCAGCAAAAGTTATCCGCACGCTCGGTGCATTTCCTGTCACAAGGGGTGCAGGTGACGGCAAAGCCATCAATGAGGCTGAAAACGTTGTAAATGACGGTAAACTTCTTGGAATCTTTATAGAGGGTACACGCTCCAAAACAGGCGAGTTTCTGCGTCCGAAATCCGGTGCGGCAATCGTTGCCCAGCAGATGAATGTTCCTGTCATACCCGTATGTATTACCCCGAAAAAACAAAAAATCAAAGTATTCCAGAAAGTCACTATATCGTGGGGGACTCCTCTTACTCCGCAGCAGCTCGGTCTTGAAAAGGGCAGCGGCGAAGAATACCGCAATGCAAGCCGGATGATTATGTCCGAAATCAAAAAACTCAGAGAGAATGATTTAAAATAATTTATCATATTTTCAGAATTCTTGCACTGATTTTTGTCCGCCCGTTTTACAGACTGCATTATCAGGGCAAAGATCATATTCCCCGAAAAGGACCTTTGATTATATGTGCTAACCATATCAGTTTGTTTGACCCTGTGGCTCTGGCATTGGGAATCAGGCGGCATATTTACTTTATGGCAAAATCGGAATTTTTTACCGACAGGGGATTCTTTGTGCGTGCGTTTATGAAAATGTGCGGTGTCTTTGCTGTGAAACGCAATACTTCGGACAGACGGTCGGTTAATAAGGCTTCCGAAATTCTTTCCGAAGAAAATGTTGTAGGAATTTTTCCACAGGGAAAAATTGTAACGGACGGCACATTTGAACCGAAGTCGGGAGCGGCATTGCTTTCAGTCAAAAACGGTGTTCCTGTATTGCCCGTTTCTATTTATGTCAACGGGGCTGTACGGCCTTTTCGGAAAATTACCGTAAGGTTTGGTGAAGTGCTGATGCCGCCCGATGACGATTCGCTGAAAACGGCACGTGATTTTACAAAGATAATCAAGGAGCATATCTATGCTCAGTTGGAGGAACAACATTGACTGTGAAAGTTGCAAAGTCGGCAGGTTTCTGTTTTGGTGTCAGCCGTGCCGTCAACATTGTAGAAAAACTTCTTGATGAGGGAAAAAGCGTTTATACGCTCGGACCGATTATTCATAATAAGCATATGGTTGATGAACTGGCATCAAGAGGAGTAAAAATTGCGGAGGTACCTGATGATGTCAAAAACGGCGAAACGCTCGTTATACGTTCTCACGGGGTACCGGAAGAAGTGACAGAGCGTATCGGAAATCTGCATATTGACTGCCGTAATGCTACCTGCCCGTTTGTATTGAAAATTCATAAAATCGTGAAGGAACATTCGGAAAACGGTGAAGTTATATTGATTGCAGGAGATGAAAGCCATCCCGAGATACAGGGAATTATCGGGCATTGCCGGGGAGAATATCATTCGTTCACTAACTGTGATGAATTTTCGGAAATGATGGATAAATTTCCTGATTTGAAACATAAAGCCGTGTGTGTGGTCGCTCAAACGACTTTTGACACATTGCTTTGGAAAAAAATTTTAAAAATGTTGCAAAAACTATGTACAAATGCGAAAATATTTGATACAATATGTAGTGCAACGACTGACAGGCAGTCCGAGGCGGAAATTCTTGCCGCTGATTCTGACCTGATGATTGTCATTGGAGGTAAACACAGCTCCAATACCAATAAGCTCTATACGATTTGTAAAGATAAGTGCCGTGAAACTTATCTGATAGAGTCGGCAGAGGAATTACCGCTTGACGCAGTAAAAAATGCCCGTAAAGTCGGTGTAACAGCCGGAGCTTCGACTCCGGAAAGCATAATAAAGGAGGTACTTGTTACCATGACAGAAGAAATTAAAAATCCGGAAGAAATCAAAACAGAACCCAGCGAATTTGAAGCACTCCTTGAGGAGTCTTTCAAAAATTATAATACAGACGGTAGGGTAAAAGGCGTAGTTGAGAGCATCACTCCGACAGAGGTTCGTGTTGACGTAGGAAGAAAGCAGACCGGTATCATTCCGCTGAATGAGCTTTCAAACGATCCCAACGCAAAACCCGAAGATCTCGTGAAAATCGGCGATGAACTCGATCTTATTATAATGAAAACAAACGATCAGGAAGGTACTGTTCTTCTCTCCAAAAAGCGTTTTGATGCTCAGAAGGGTTGGGACACGATCGTTAAGGCTGAAGAAGAAAAGAGTATTATCACAGGTGTTGTTACCGAAATCGTTAAGGGCGGTCTTATCGCTGTATCCAACGGTGTAAGAGTATTTATCCCTGCTTCTCAGGCAACTGCTGCAAGAGGTGAAAGCCTTGACGGACTTCTTAAGCAGGAAGTTTCTTTCCGTATTATTGAAGTAACAAAGCAGAGAAGACGTGCCGTAGGTTCGATTCGTTCCGTTCTCAATGACGAGCGTAAGAAGAAGGCAGAAGAATTCTGGGCAAATGCCGAAGTAGGCAAGAAGTATACCGGTGTTGTGAAATCTCTCACTTCTTACGGTGCATTTGTTGATATTGGCGGTATTGATGGTATGATTCATATCTCGGAACTTTCCTGGAGCAGAATCAAGCATCCGTCTGAGGTCGTGAATGTAGGCGATACCGTTGAGGTTTACATAAAAGCTCTTGATGCTGAAAAGGGTAAAATTTCTCTCGGCTACAAAAAGGACGAGGATAATCCTTGGGAAATACTCAAAAATCAGTATCCCGTAGGAACCGAATGTGAGGTAGAAATTGTCGGTCTTACACAGTTCGGTGCTTTCGCTAAGATTATCCCTGGTATTGATGGTCTGATTCACGTTTCTCAGATTTCAAATGACAGAGTGGAAAAACCCGAAGATGTTCTTTCCGTAGGTCAGAAAGTAAGTGTTAAGATTACGGCGATTGACTTCGATAAGAAGCGTATCAGTCTTTCTATGAAGGCTCTTCTTATTGACGAAACAGCAGAAGAAGAGGAATAATTTCCGGATTTTTTTCAGGCATCTCATCTGAGGTGCCTGAATGTATTTTTATGGGGTGTGTTTTTTATGTACGAAAAAATTAAACAACAGGCAAAAGAGGTTATATCGGAAGCACTTGAAAAATCGAATCTCCAACAAGGGGATATTTTTGTCATAGGCTGTTCGTCAAGCACCGTAAAGGGCGAAGCATTCGGTACAGCTTCCAGTATGGATATTGCACAGGCTTTGTTTGATGCCATTTATCCCGAAATTCAAAAACGGGGCATTTATCTTGCCGTTCAGTGCTGTGAACACCTTAACAGAGCCATTATTACCGAGAAAGAGGCTGTCTTAAAACAAAACAGGGAAATTGTCAATGTTGTGCCTCAGCCAAAAGCAGGCGGTTCTTTTGCTACTATTGCTTACCGGACATTCCGGGAACCTTGTGCCACAGAGCATATCAAGGCAGATGCCGGCATTGACATCGGAGGGGTTCTGATCGGTATGCACCTGAAAGAAGTAGCCGTTCCACTGAGCTTCCAAACAAAAAAAATCGGTGAAGCACACATCACAGGTGCAAGAACCAGAGCCAAATTTATCGGCGGAGAAAGAGCTGTATATGATGAAAATATGAAATAAATGTTTTCCATTCTATTTTTGGGGGAGTAGATTTTATGCAGCAAAAGAAGTATATTGCTATTGATCTGAAATCTTTTTATGCATCGGTAGAATGTGTGGAACGCAAACTGAATCCCCTGACTACCCATCTGGTCGTGGCAGATGAAGACAGAACCGAAAAAACGATTTGTCTTGCTGTTACTCCGTCCCTGAAAAAATACGGTCTTTTGGGAAGATCAAGATTATATGAAGTGATCGAATGTGTGGAAAATATCAATCGGCAAAGACGAAAAGTGAACGGAAACAAAGCCTTTGCCGGGTCAACCTATGATGAAACGGAACTAAGATTAAAGCCCGAATTATCATTGTCCTATATTACCGCAAAGCCGAGAATGGCTTATTATATAGAATACAGTACCAGAATTTACAGCATTTATCTGAAATACTTTTCCCCGGAGGATATGCACGTTTATTCCATTGATGAGGTTTTGATTGATGTATCGCCGTATCTCGATACTTATCAGCTCAGTGCCTATGAACTTGCCGAAAAGGTGATACTGGATATTTATCATACAACAGGTATCACCGCAGCGGCAGGTATCGGAAGTAATTTGTATCTGTGCAAAGTGGCAATGGATATAGAAGCCAAGCATATTCCGGCAGATAAAAACGGCGTCAGAATTGCCGAACTTGATGAAATGTCATACAGAAAAAAACTGTGGAATCATCAGCCTATTACGGATTTCTGGCGTGTTGGAAAAGGCTATGCGGCAAAAATGGAGCGAAACGGTATTCACACAATGGGCGATATTGCCAGATGTTCCATAGGAAGAGCCGATGAATTTTATAACGAAGATCTTTTGTACAGACTTTTTGGAGTGAATGCAGAACTGCTGATCGATCATGCCTGGGGATATGAACCGTGTACGATTGCCGATATTAAAGCCTATCGGCCCGGCACAAACAGTTTAAGCAGCGGGCAGGTGCTGAAATGTCCCTATGACTATCAAAAAACAGCCATCATTATTAAGGAAATGGCAGAGAATTTATCACTTGAACTGGTAGAGAAAAAATGTGCGACCAATCAGATTGTGCTGGATATAGGCTATGACAGAGAAAATGTCGGTAGCCGGAACTATCAGGGAAAAACTGCCAATGACAGATACGGAAGAAAAGTTCCGAAACCGTCACACGGTTCTTATCATTTAGAAGGATATACATCTTCGACAAAAATTATCTCAAAAGCCGCTCTGAAACTTTATCAGAAAATTACCGATCCGAAATTATTAATCAGAAGAGTTACCATAGGAGTCAATAATGTGATAAACGAAGATCAAATTCCCGATGAAACAACCAACCAACAACTCACTTTTTTTACCGATTATCAGCAAGCGGATGCCTCTAAGGAAAAAGAGAAGAAAGAGAGAGCACGTGAACGAAAAATGCAGGATACTGTTCTGGGTATCAAGAAAAAATTCGGAAAAAATGCCATTCTGAAAGTGACAAGCCTGGAGGAAGGGGCAACAGCTGTTGAAAGAAACAGCGTAATAGGGGGGCATCAAGCATAATGAGCAGCGGAAAATATGATGACATTATTGATTACCAATACAGCGGTCCGAAAAATCATCCTCGTATGAGCCGATTGAACCGTGCGGCACAGTTTGCACCGTTTGCGGCACTGATCGGTCATCATGCTGCTTTACAGGAAACGGCAAGATGTACCGATCGTCCCATGATTCTTGATGATTCAAAAATAGAAGAATTAAATCGAAAAATAGCAGAATTGATGAACATAAGATTTGATCGTCCTGTTATATCGGTGACATATTTTCTGGCAGATAATCATAAGTCCGGCGGTTCATATGAAGAGTTATCGGGCGAATTGATGGGTGTTGATGAATACGGAAAAAAACTCATTCTTTCATCGGGAGAAATCCCCTTTGAAACGATTGTGGATATACAATGAAAACGGATATTTTTGAAGTGTATTTATAAAAACACACTTCATCTTGTCGAAAAAGTCTATCTGAAAGGGTAGGCTTTTTTGTTTTAAAGCAGGGCGATGAGAATGTCAGAGAAAAGCAAAAAGATCTGACCCAAATAGAATACCTTGCATCAGTCGGGTATGACGAATACTTGACTGATGCAAGGTGCTGCAATGAAAAGATTAAATCGTTGTGTACCGAACGGTACGCACGGTGGGGTAGAGGTTGGCTGCTCAATTAATGGTCAGCCTCCTACTTGATTCATTAGATGAAATTGGTATAGATCTGCGGCATAGCGGCACGTACCTTATCCAGCAGTGCATCATCCTTTACAAAATGCACTTTGCCGTCATACCGCATAAAATCTCCGCCGCTGACAGCCAGTACTTCAACATTCGGATTTGATGTAAGCTGTGCATAGACTTTTTTGAATGTGCCGCATCCGAAGTACAGTTTATCGTTTTCCAGCATATGAAAGCTAAACGGTCTGCCTTTCGGTTGTTCCCCATCCGTAGTCAGAAAGTAAAACACTTTCGCCTTGTCTAAAAATTCGTTTACTTTTGCTGCATTTGACATGATAAAAGTCTCCTTGTTATGATCAACTATTATAAAGAGTCCGTCAATATCTCTGCTATATCTTTTTCAGTCAGAGGTACCCATGCGTTTTCCAGACCTTCGTTCTCAGCTACATGGTGTGCCATTTCGCCGATGCGGCTTTCATCTATGCCCACATCTCTCAGGTGCATAGGAATATTGATCGACTCAAAGAATTTGTATGTTGCATCGATCGCCTGATTGGCAATATCAAAATGATCCTGATCGGCGTTGATTCCAAACACATTTACACCATACTTGACAAAGCGGTCAACAGTTTTGTCATTTAAAATGTGTTTCATCCATCTCGGAGTGATGATTGCCAACCCCTCTCCGTGAGTAATATCATAGTAGGCAGAAAGTGCGTGCTCCATTCCGTGACACGGCCAACCGGAATAGCTGTTGCCGAGAGAATAAATGCCGTTGCAGCCAAGTGTACAGTCAAACATCATCTCGGCTCTTGCAGTATAGTCTTCGGGGTTTTCAAGACACTTTCTTGCGTTGACCATCAAGCTCTTGAGTCCGGCTTCGCAGAAACCATCGTTAAGCAGTGTACTATCTTGGCAGAAATACTGTTCCATAATATGATTCATAGCATCAGCACATCCTGCGGCGGTCTGTTTTTTTGAAACAGTAAATGTGTAGGTAGGGTCAAGAATGGAAACTTTCGGATAATTGTTATTGTCCATATAACCGATCTTGTCGTTTGTTTCTGTTCTTGAAATGACTGCACCGGGATCATATTCGCTGCCTGTTGCGGCGAGCGTGAGAATATCCACGATCGGAAGAGAAGCCTTACCGACAGCCTTGTAGGAAATGAGATCCCAAGGATCGCCGTCATAAAGTGCACCGGCAGCAATCGCCTTTGAGCAGTCAAGAACACTTCCGCCGCCGACAGCGAGGATAACATCAATATTGTTTTCCTTACAGATTTTAACACCGTCCAGTACACTCGGATCGTACTTAGGATTTGGTTGGATACCGGAAAGCTCAAAAATTTCAAAGCCGTCAAGCAGCTCTTTTACCTTGTCGTAAAGCCCCAATTTCTTGATACTTCCGCCGCCATAGGTCAGCAGTATTTTTTTGCCGAACTGCTTCATTACTTCGGGAAGTTTAGAGATAACGCCTTCGCCGAAAATGAGCCTTGTCGGAGTTTGGTAATCAAAGTTTTGCATAAATATAACCTCCTGTTTTTATATTGAGCAGACGATATTGATCGATGCCGATTATGGAATATGTGGGGGTTTCGCCAAAACCCCATCAAGACTGATTGCCCCGGACCCACAATTAGCAGAATATTGAATGTTGTCTGCTTTATGCCTTATTAAATTTTTCCTTTGGCTGTTTACATCTGGGACAACGCCAATCGTCCGGCAAATCCTCAAAAGCTGCATCGTCGTGTTCTTCGGGATCATAGACATATCCGCAGATGGAGCAAATGTAGATTCCCGTTGCTTCCTTCTCGGTGAAGTCAACCTCTGCAAGAACAGTTTCAACCGGATTATCGAGATCTATTACACGGTTCGCTTCAAGATTTTCATATCCCTGCGGTGTATGTGTACCGCAGTATACTGTCGGGTGGTTGCACACAAATTCACGCACTCTGTCCATAGTTTCACGGGCGGCAGCTAAATCATCAAACACAACAGAAAGCTTGTTTTGATACAGTGCCTCGTCAACATAGGTGATGTCGCCGTGAATCATATAGAATAGATTATCTTTTTCTACCACAACAATGCTGTTGCCATTGGTGTGACCTTTGGCTTTGATAAAAGTAACGCCGTCGATAATCTTTTGACTTTCCGGGAAGTTATAATATGCACCGTCTGTAAACTGCACAGGCACAAGATTCGGAATTCCCTGTAATTCAGCTGCATTGAGTTCTTCCTCATTGACAAAAATCTCAGCGTTCGGAAAAGATTTCAGTTCGCCTGAATGGTCGCTGTGTTTGTGGGTAAGAAGAATTTTCGTTACCTGCTCAGGCTTGTAGCCGAGGTTTGCAAGTGCTTCCATATAGCTGCAAATGTCCTTGCCTGTAAATACCGCACTGGTTTCATCAGGTTTTTCCTCCGGTGTGCCGGCAGGAATACCTGTATCCACAAGTATCACTTCGCTGCCCGTGTCAATCAGATAGTTTTGCAGACTGCCACGATAACGGATATTCGGGTCGAATTTATCGGGTCCTTCCTCTCCGCCAAAAGCAAAGGGCTGTGAGTAAAAGCCGTCTTTTCTGAATTTTACTGCTTTAATATTCATATTGTAGTCTCCTTTTTTATTTGAACATATTGGCAAGTGCTTTGTCCAACAATTTTTTCAACACGGACAATTCTTCATCTGACAGGGGAATACAGCCATTCATTGATGAAGGAACATTGACAGCCTTGTCCTTTAAGGCTGTTCCTTGTTCAGTAAGCGAGATAAACAATTTACGTTCGTTCCCTTCAGGGCGAGTACGGATAATATATCCTTGTTTTTCTAAACGCTTGAGTAAGGGTGCAAGCGTACCCGAATCAAGATGAATGATTTCGCCCAGCTCCTTTTCAGTCATTCCGCCGTGTTCCCAGAAAACCATCATCACGATATACTGTGTATAGGTCAAGCCTAATTTTCCAAGAGGCTTGCGGTAGAGCCGCACAACCTCTTTGGCACAGGCGTAAAGTGGAAAACAAAGTTGATTTTTCAGACGGATAGAACTGTATTTATCTGCTATGTTTTCATTTGTCATGAACTGTGTATTTGTTTTTGTATGCATCATTCGTCATCATCTTCCGATTTAAAAGCAGGGCAGATTTTCGGTGCCTTTGGAAGTTTCTCACCGCACAAAGCTGCTTTGATAACTCTGCGGTGAAGATAAAGTATCATCAGAAATATACCTGTGCATATTCCTCCGATAAAGGAAAAAAATGATTTATTCATAATTCAATCCATCCTTTCTGATATAATTATCTGTTAATTACGGTTTTTGATCTGTTCTTTGAGTGTCTTTATAAACTCAGGCAGCGTATCATTATGTGTACGGTCAGTTGCACGAACCCTGACTGATATAGTACCTTCCGATACTTCCTTTTCACCGACAATTATCATGTAAGGAACTTTATCATCCTGTCGTGCACTGCGTATCTTGTAGCCGATCTTTTCATTACGGTCATCCAGTTCTGCACGTATTCCGCAATTTTTCAGTTCCTTCCACACCTTTTCGGCATACTCGTTGCTCTTTTCAGAAACAGGCAGAACCTTGACCTGTACCGGTGCAAGCCATACAGGGAACACACCCTTTGTTTCCTCGATCAGATATGCCATAAAACGGTCAAGACTGCCAAGTATTGCTCTATGAAGCACTACCGGTGTTTTTTCTGTTCCGTCCCTGTCAATATATGTCAGATTGAATTTTGCAGGCAGACAGAAATCAAGCTGACAGGTAGACAGTGTATATTCTGCTCCCACAGCAGGCAGAACATTGACATCCAGCTTCGGTCCGTAAAAAGCAGCCTCACCGATTTCCTCTGTAAATGATATATTGAGTTCCGTCAGCACTTCACGCAAAGCGTTTTCTGCACGCTCCCACATAGCGTCGTCCTGATGATATTTTACTTTATCCTCCGGGTCACGCAGTGACAGTACACAGCGATAGTTTTCGATTCCAAAGTCCTTATATACATCAAATATCAGATCGACAACGCTGCTTACTTCGTCCTTTATCTGCTCGGGAGTTACAAACAGATGTGCATCATTCTGGCAGAAATGACGACCTCTTTCGATGCCCTTCAGAGTGCCGCTGGGCTCAAAACGGAAATCATGTGCGATCTCGCCGATACGGATAGGAAGATCACGATAGGAATGAGGCTGATTGGAATAAATCATCATATGGTGCGGACAGTTCATTGGACGAAGAACAAACTGCTCTTGTTCCACTTCCATTACAGGGAACATATTTTCACGATAATGCTCCCAGTGTCCGCTGGTCTGATAAAGCCCCACCGTGCCGACGCATGGCGTAAGAACGTGCTGATAGCCAAGCATACGCTCCTTTTCCTTGATGTAGTTTTCAAGCTCCTGCCATACGGTATAGCCCTTCGGCAGGAACATTGGCAGTCCCTTTCCGATCAGGTCACCTGTCATAAACAGTTTCATTTCTCTGCCGATTTTGCGGTGATCTCTAGCTTTTGCCTCACGAACCTGCGTTTCGTAGGCATCAAGTTCTTCCTGTGTACGGAAGGCAACACCGTTAAGTCTTGTAAGCATTTTATTTTTCTGATCGTTTTTCCAGTATGCACCCGAAACAGCAGTAAGCTTGAATGCCTTTAGTGCCTTTGTATATGTGAGATGCGGACCAACGCACATATCAATATAGTCACCCTGCTGATAGAATGTGATTCTTGCATCATCGGGCAGATCGCCTATATGTTCAGCCTTATAAAGCTCACCGCGTTCCTGCATCAGACTAACAGCTTCTTCTCTTGGCAGCTCAAACACGCGAAACGGCAGATTTTCTTTTATGATCTTCCGCATTTCCTTTTCAATATCTGCCAAAGCTTCATCTGTTATAACAGCTTCTCCGAAGTCGATGTCATAATGAAAGCCTTTTTCCGTAGCGGGACCATAGCCGAAATGTGCCTGCGGATATAATCTTTTTACAGCCTGAGCCATGATATGTGCTGCTGAATGACGCAGCACCTCAACTTCTTTTTCAGCCGGACATTCTCCGGTATGTCCATCATTAAACAGTATTTTCATATGATGATATTCCTTCCCTTTATTTTGCAAAACAACCGACATATCTCGTTGTAAAGAGGTATGCCGGTCAGTTTATTATTTGTCAGCGGGTTGCCACTTGCATCTGACAGGGGATGCAATGGATCCGTCCTTTTTCATGGCGGTCATTGTTTTGTCAACAACCTTGCGGTCAAGACCTGTGAGTTCAGCGATTTTGCCGGCATTCAGCGGCTCACCGGCTTTTTTCATTGCTTCAAGAATCTGTTCTTTTTCACTCATGATTATTCACCCAGCATCTCGATCATGTAGTTTTCCATGCCGATCTGCTCAATCAGACAGAGATGACCCTTTACCCAGTTGTAGTGTTCCTGCTCATCAAGGATAAACTGTTCAATCATATGTCTTGTAACATAGTCATCATCAAACATAGCCAGCGATTTTGACATCATCGGCAGAGCTTCAGCTGCTTCCTTGCAGTCGTACTCAAGCATTTCCTTAATGTCAGTGATGACGGGATAAGACTCGATCTCGACAACAGGTGTTTCACCAAGCTCAATAAGCCTTGCATTGACCTTTTTAGCCTCTTCCCATTCCTCATCAGATTCAGCCATGATCTTGTCGCCAAGTTTATTCATTCCACGAGCCTTCAGAAGCTGAGCGTGGATAGAATGCTGCTGAGAGTTACCGAACCAACCCTTTGCAAATGCCTTTAAAAGTTCAATTTTTGTCATAATGAAAGCCTCCATTAAATTAATATAATATTGTGCACTTTTATATTGTGTGCAACCTTAAAAATATTGTATCATAAAAGAATTTTTTTCAATTAAGAATTACCGCTTAATCTATCATTATGAGAGATTTTTGCCAAATTCTATCATTTTATAAAAGATATTGTTTGAGTGGCTCAGGTAAGGAGTTTTCAAATACCTCAGCGATTTCAGAGGGTGCAGCCTTGTATTTGCCGAGGATCCAATCACAACTCAGTGCTACTGTTCCCTGACAGTACAGATGAATATACATATCCGTTTTTTCATCAAGCACGCCGATTTTAGCCGAGTTCAAAATATACTCTTTCAGTGCGGTATAATTGATTTCCGTCATATTGCGGACGAATGAATCATGTCCGTTTGTATGTATCAGCAGATTTGCAAGATATTCCTTATTTTCCTGAAATGAGTTAGCACCGTCAATCAGGGTTTGTTTCCAAGGATAACTGCTGTTGTCGATTTGTGCCATAATCTCAGCCACACCCTGTGTATAATTCCATACGATCAGGTCATATTTATCCTTAAAATGGCGGTAGAATGTTGCCGGGGAGTAGCCGCAGTTTCTGGTAATATCATTCACTGTAATCTTATTAATATTCTTTTTCTCAGCGAGCTCCCTGAATGATTCAGTAAGAAGTTTTTTGGTTGTTTTGCGTTTCATAGATTCCTCCATATCCTGTTTAGATGTATCTGAAAATAACTGAATAATTCGCTAAGGTGAGTTGATTTCAATAAAATAAGTGCAAAACGATAACTGATTTATGATTTTGCTGTATGCCCCGGCAGATATATCGGAACTGTATCTCACAGATGATACTCTTGGAGTGTAACTTATCATACAGGTGTTTTTTACATATTTATTTTATAACAAATCGGGACAGAAATCAATAATATCGACATAATTTTTCATAATATTATATTTGGTGTTGAATTTCTATTGTAATTTTTGCTCAAATGGTTTAGAATGGAAAATAAGATATGATAAGTGTATTGACATTGACAAGGAGGTTTTTATGATGAGCAAAAAGATGGAACAAAACCATCAAATAAAAAGCACAACGGTTCTCCTGCTATTTTAGCCGTACAGGAGAGAACGATTGATCTTATCAGAACCAAATGGGGAATACATTATGAAAAATAAAAAAACGATATTAAAAATCATGGTTGATATTTGTATGACACTTGCCATACTTTTTTTGATGCCCTATGAACTTGTCGGTTCGCTCCTGCACGAGATCATCGGAACGCTGGTGATCGTGCTTTTGATTGTGCATCATCTTCTGAACAGAAAATGGACGGCTGAGATGTTTCACGGCAAATATACGCTCAGACGGTCTGTACAGACATTGATGATTGTATTGATGATGCTGTGTGTGTTGGGTTCAGCCGTCAGCGGTATCGCCCTTTCCCGTCATCTGTATCGGTTTTTGCCTTCCTTGATCGGTGCGGATTTTGCAAGAAAAACACATATGCTCTGTGCTTACTGGGGATTGATCATAATGTCGCTGCATCTGGGTTTTCATTGGAATGTAATGCTGAACAAAATAAAGAAATTATTCTGTCGGAAAAAAGCCTGCGGTACTATTTTAAGGATAATAGGCTTTACTGCCGCAGGATATGGCATCTATGCATTTTGGAAAAGAGACATTGCCGATTATTTATTTTTGAAAACAGTGTTCGTCTTTTTTGACCGCAATGAACCGCTGATATTGCTGATATTGGATTATGCGGCTTTGATGGCGGCTTTTGTGCTGATCGGACATTATCTTTCCAAATGGCTGATACACTTACAGAAAAGAAAAAAGAAATAAAACAGCAGATATTTGGAAAAAAATGTTTTTTAAGATTAATTTTTCTTTTTGTGTGATGTACAATATAGTAAATATTTACTGAAAAGAGGAGAGTTGTATGAAAAACTTTTTGGAACAGAAACCATCAGTCAACAAAAAGAAAAAATCAGTTTTGACTTTCTCTGCTGTGGCAGCTGTTATTTTAGCTGTTTCGGCAGGAACAGGTATTTTGATTGCCGTACAAAATCATACGGCATCTCCGGACGCTTCCTCCGTTTCTTCTGATGAAATACTGCAGCCAAGCGAAACGGCAGAAGAAACCAAGATCCGTGAGGATTCTTCCGACAACAGTATCAAAGAAGAAAGCACAGAGCCTGATCACAGTAAAATTGCTTATCTTGATGCATACGACAATATCACAGCAGCGATCACTGAAAAAGGCAATTTGTATATGTGCGGATATAATCACTATGCCCAGATAGGAAACGGAGGCCATCGTGACGTATCCAAACCCATCAGAGTTCTTGCAAATGTTAAGAAGGTTATAGTAAGCAATTATCACGTTTTAGCTTTGACAAACGACGGTGATGTATATGCTTGGGGAAGTAATAAAAACGGACAGCTCGGTGACGGAACAACTGTCAGCAGACTGACACCGTACAAGCTGACGCTGGAGTGATGAAACAAGATTTGAAAAAATAAAACAATTTCTCTTTACAACGAATGAAATCTGTGTTATAATCATAAACGTTGATGCCTCGTTCCCGGTTTTCGGGTAAAGCCCGTCAGGGAATCCACAGCCGTTGACTGAGATCGCAGGGGATACAAAAATATTTTGATAAAGGTGGATAAAAAATGCTTAAATCAGAAAAAGATGCTATCATCAAAGAGTATGCAACTCACGAGGGCGACACAGGTTCTCCCGAAGTTCAGATCGCAATTCTCACTAAGAGAATCAACGACCTTACCGAGCACCTCAAAACACACAAGAAAGACCATCATTCCAGAAGAGGTCTTTTCAAGATGATCGGTCAGAGAAGAAGCCTTCTCAAATATCTTACAAAGGTTGATATTGAACGCTATCGTTCTATTATTGCAAGACTCGGTATTCGTAAATAATTGGTGGTCAGGAGGCAGTCTGTCTTTAATACAGACTGCCTTGTTTCCGTCAATGCATTTCTGATAAGGTGCGTTTTCGTGTTTTAGCAGTGAAACGAGAAGGTAAACAACGGTTGTGCCTTTTGGTTTTATTGCTAAACCGAAACGTACTCCTTAAAATTATGGAGGTAAAAATATGTTTGAAAATTTCAGATCATTTGAAACGGAATTTGCAGGACGTCCGCTTGTTGTTGAAACAGGTAAAACAACACAGCTTGCCAACGGAGCTTGTTTTATCCGCTACGGTGAAACAGTGGTTCACGTTGCCGTAACAGCTTCTGCAAAGCCGAGAGAAGGTGTGGATTTTTTCCCGCTTTCCGTTGATTATGAAGAAAAACAGTACGCACTCGGAAAAATCCCCGGCGGTTTCGGAAAAAGAGAGGGCAGACCCTCCGAAAAGGCAATTCTGGTATCCAGAGTAATTGACCGCCCGATTCGTCCGCTTTTCCCGAAAGATATGAGAAACGATGTTTCGATTGTATGTACGGTAATGGCATATGATCCCGACTGCCTGCCGGAAATTGCTGCTATGGTGGGTACTTCTATTGCACTCAGCATTTCGGATATTCCGTGGAACGGTCCGATCTCCGCTGTTTCGGTAGGTCTTGTGGACGGCGAATTTGTGATCAATCCTAATAAGGAACAGAGAGAAGTTTCCAAGATGGCTGTGACCGTTGCTTCCACAGACAGCCGTATTGCAATGATAGAAGCCGGTGCGGATATTGTTCCCGATGATGTAATGTACAACGGTATTATGGCAGGTCATCATGCTAACCAGGCTATTATTGAGTTTATCAAATCCATCAAGGCTGAGATCGGCAAGGAAAAATTTGAATATCCCAGCAATGAACCTGATCAGGAGATGTTTGAAGCAATCAAGGAGTTTTCACTCGAAGATATTCGTGCAGCTCTCGATACAGACGATAAAACCGTTCGTGATGAAAGACTGAAACCAATTTACGAAGCTGTTCACGAAAAGTTTGATGAAATCTATCCCGATCAGGCAGAAAAAATTGACGAGTGCCTTTATAAAACCCAGAAATTCATTGTACGCCGCTGGCTGCTCGATGAACAAAAACGTGTTGACGGCAGAAAAATGGACGAAATACGTCCGCTTGCTTCCGAAGCAGGTATTCTTCCGAGAGTGCACGGCTCGGGACTTTTCACCAGAGGTCAGACACAGGTTCTTACGGTGACGACACTCGGTCCGATCAGCGACCAGCAGATTCTGGACGGAATTGATGACAAAACGTCTAAAAGATATATCCATCATTACAATTTCCCCTCCTATTCGGTTGGTGAAACAAAACCTTCCAGAGGACCCGGCAGACGTGAGATCGGTCACGGTGCTCTTGCAGAACGTGCTTTGGTGCCTGTTATTCCGTCGGTAGAAGAATTCCCGTATACCATTCGCCTTGTTTCCGAAATTCTTTCGTCAAACGGTTCTACTTCACAGGGTTCTATCTGTGGTTCGACATTGTCGCTGATGGACGCAGGTGTTCCGATCAAAGCTCCTGTTGCCGGTATTTCCTGCGGTCTTATTACAGAGGGCGACCGTTGGATGACAATGGTCGATATTCAGGGTCTGGAAGACTTTTTCGGCGATATGGACTTTAAGGTTGCAGGTACACACGAGGGTATCACCGCCATACAGATGGATCTCAAGATCAGCGGTCTGACACCCGAAATGGTCAAGGAAGCACTCTATAAGACACATAAGGCACGTGATTATATTCTTGATGAAGTAATGCTCAAAGCCATTCCCGAACCGAGAAAAGAACTGTCCAAATACGCTCCCAAGATGCTTTCTACAACGATTCCTGTTGATAAGATTCGTGAAGTGATCGGCTCGGGCGGTAAGGTCATTCAGAAAATCTGTGCCGAATGTGATGTTAAAATAGACATCGAAGAAGACGGTCACGTATTTGTCAGCGGCATTGATCTTGATAATTGTAAACGTGCAATGACCATTGTTGACACGATTGTCAGTGACCCCGAACCCGGTGCTATCTATAAAGGACGTGTCACACGCATTATGGATTTCGGTGCTTTTGTTGAAATTGCTCCCGGAAAAGAGGGACTTTGCCATATTTCACATCTTGATGTCAAGCGTACCGAAAAGGTAACAGATGCTGTCAATATTGATGATGTCATCATCGTCAAGGTACTTGATATAGACGATAAGGGCAGACTGAATCTGTCACGCCGTGAAGCATTGATCGAGGTAGAGGGATTGACTCCCGAAAATGATCTTCCTCCAAGAAGACCGTCATCACAGCGTCAGGGTTTCCGCAGAAACAATGACCGCAGACCTCATAACAATTATCATAATGACTGATGAATAAAACAGCTGTCACACTTGCTTGTGTGACAGCTGAAATTTTTTTTATTCATATTCTGTAAGCGGGTCATAGCGAACGCCGTCAAGCTGTAATTCAAAATGGAGATGAGGACCTGTGGAATATCCCGTAGAGCCTACATAGCCTATCAGCTGTCCGGTTGCCACTTCCTGTCCGGCAACCACCGAAACGGCTGAAAGATGACCGTATATGGATACTTTTCCGCCTCCGTGGTCGATCATAACGTAGTTGCCGTATCCGCCGCCGCAGCCGCAGCTTTCGTATTTTCCGTAGTCGTGGGTGCAGTCGGTATTAGTAGAGATAACCGTACCCTTATAGCAGGCAATCACTTTAGCGGCATAAACATCTCCGTCTGCTATATCGAGAGCACCGTGATTGTTGGCACCCCGCCATTCTTCAAAAGTAGAAGTCAGATTGGTATGACCGGGACAAGGCCACAGGAACTTATCATCTTCCGTGGCAGGCACAACGATTTCGGGATTCTGAGAATCTCTTTGCTGCTGTTCGGCGAGCTTTTTTTGTATCTGCTGAGATTTTTGTTGCTGCTTTGCGAGTTTTTCCTGCTGACGTTTCTGTTTTAACTGTTCTGACAGTTCCTTGTTGTATTCGGCAAGTGCATCTTCCAGCACTTTTTGTCTTTCGTCATTTTGCTTGATTTCATCTTCAAGGGTTGTTTTGGTGCTTTTCAGTTCCTGTATCAGCTTGGTGTTATCTTCGTTGAGTTTATTAATTTTGTTTTTGTTGTTTTCAAGATTTGTCTTTTCTTTTTCGATGGCTTCTTTATCACTGCGGAGCTTTTTTTGTTCCTGAGAGATGACCTCCATCTCGGATTGCAGCGACTGAATGAGCCGGTTGTCGTAATCCGAAAGATTTTTAACCAGTTCAGCTTTATCCATAAAATCGGAAAAATCTTTTGCACCGAGTATTACTTCCAGAGAAGTAGTATCTCCCTGTATGTAAATGGTACGAAGTCTTACTCTGAGAGCATTCAGACGATCCTCCACAGCTTTGAGTTTTTCGTCGATTTCTTTTTGTTTTTCATCGATTTCATTGTTCAGGGTTTTGATCTTGTTGTTGCTTTGTGTGATCTTTTTGCTGAGGTCGGAAATTTGCTGCTGTAATTTTTTGCTTTCGGCTTCTTTATCAGCAATTTCTTTTTCGGTATCGTCAAGCTGCTGTTCATATTCAGATGCCTGCTGTTCCAATTCATAGTGTTCCTGAGAGTTTTCGTTGATATCAAAGGCGAAAACATTCTGGAACACAGATGCCGCCAATGCAATCAGTACAGCGGCAGCCGTAATCAAAGGTTTGTGTTTTTTGCTGTTCACTTATTTTCCCCCCTTGAGATACTTGGAGATTGAAATGAATCCGCCCACAATGCCTATCAATACACCTACACCCGACATCATCAGCAATGTGTTCAGCCATATCTGTTCCACTGTCAATGCAGACTGTCCGATCAGGGGAACAATTCCCGCAGCCGAATCTCTGATAGGATTGTACAGTGCGATAATCAGTCCCGATGAAATTAATCCCGACAAAAGACCGATGATCATCGCTTCTATCACAAAAGGTATTCTGATAAAGGCATTGGTTGCACCGACCGATTTCATAATGCTGATTTCATATCGTCTGGAGTACATTGTCATTTTAATGGTATTGGAGATAATAAATAAAGTAACAATGCCGAGTATCAGCACGACCCAGGAACCGACAAGAGTGACGAAATAATTTAATTTTGTCAGTTTTCTTGCGATGTCGCTTCTGTCGCTGACACTTTCCACACCGTTGATTTTTTTGATTTGCTTTACGGTTGTCTTATATTCGGACAAATCATTGAGTTGTACTTTATAGGCATTGACAAGAGGATTGTCGTCGCCCTGCATACTGTCATAGATAGGACCGAGTTTTTCCTCATACTCTTTAATGGCAGCGTCCTTGGAGTAATATTCACAGGCAGAAACATTATCAATTTTCTGTATCTGAGGACCTACTTTCATTGAATCAATGTCAGAAAGCTCATATTTCAGATAAACGGTAATTTCGTTATCTTCGCCGATAGTTGAGATCAATGTACTGACGTTCAGAGAAATCAAAGACGCTGCTCCCGTTATCAAAAGACACGATACTAAAACCACGACAGATGCCAACGACATCATACGATTGCTCCATATATTTTTGAAACCCTCTTTGATAAGGTATCCTGTACTTGAAAACTTCATTCTTCCTCTGCCTCCTCTTTGTTGGTATCATTTTCGGCAGCAGTCTGATCGTCGCCGAAATCAAATTCCAGTTCCGAATCATTGAGAGAGATAGGAGCTTCGTGGTATTTTGTTTTGACAAATTTATCTTCGGTGATTTCACCATCATTGATGTGGAGTACTCTTCCGCCGAATTCTTCCACCAGATCGTGTTCGTGAGTTACAACGATCACAGTAGTTCCTCGTTTATTGATTTCCACCAGCATCTTCATTATTTCATAAGAACGTTCAGGGTCGATATTACCGGTAGGTTCGTCTGCGATAATGATTTCCGGCTGATTGACCAACGCTCTGGCAAGTGCTACACGCTGCTGTTCACCGCCGGAAATTTCGTTAGGTTTGCGTTTTTCCTTGCCTTTGAGTCCCACCAGTTCCAGAACATACCGAACCCGTTTTTTGATTGCTTTTTCGGGAGTGCCGACAACACGCATAGCAAATGCGACATTATCGTAGATATTCATTTTTGAGATGAGCCGGAAATCCTGAAAAACGATGCCCATTGTACGTCTGAGATAGGGGATACGTCTTTTTTTGATTTTCATCAGATCGTGACCATTGACTTTAATTTTACCGAAAGTGGCTTTTTCTTCACGCATTAACAATTTAAGGAACGTACTTTTGCCCGCTCCTGACGAACCGACAATAAAGACAAACTCTCCGTTTTCTATATCGATACTGATATTTTTTAATGCTTCTGTGCCGTTGGGGTAAATTTTTGAAACATTCTCTAAATGTATCATACTATCCTGCCTTTCGTATGTACAGCGATACAGACACTGCCGCTGTACATCAATACTGATATAGTATAAATCATTCTTCATCATTCGTCAAATATATTTTTGGCAATATGACAGAAATCTGTTTTGTCCGGGAATACAGGTTGGTGCCGGACAGGTTCGGAATGATTTTTATAAGAATAAATCCGATATGAAAGAGATCATACCGGATTGCATGTCATTAATATTTGATTGGATTGGCAGAAAGATATTTTTTAACCATAAGAGCCACTTTAAATACGATAGCGTCCTCAAATTCTCTCAGGTCAAGACCGGTGAGTTTTTTGATTTTTTCAAGTCTGTAAACAAGAGTGTTTCTGTGAACGAACAATTTTCTGGAAGTTTCCGAAACGTTGAGGTTATTTTCAAAGAAACGCTGAATGGTGAAGAGAGTTTCCTGGTCAAGAGATTCTATGGAACCTTTTTTGAACACTTCTTTGAGGAACATTTCGCAGAGAGTTGTGGGCAGCTGATAAACCAGTCGTGCGATACCGAGGTTATCGTAGCTGACGATGGTGCGTTCGGTGTCGAAAACCTTGCCGACTTCCAGAGAAACCTGAGCTTCTTTGAAAGAACGAGCCAGATCTTTGATGCCTGTTACAGGTGTACCGATACCGATCACACAGTGGGTATAAAATTCTCCCGAAAGCGTGTCAACGATAGAGCTTGCCAGTTTTTCAAGATCTTTTGAATCGATGTCATTTCTGATTTCTTTGACAAGGGCAATATCGGTTTCGTTAATGTTGATAACAAAGTCCTTGGATTTGTCGGGAAACAGATTCTGAATGACATCATAAGCGGAAATATCTGTTTTTGAAGTAATTTTAATGAGCATACATACTCTTGTGACATCGGAGTTGAAGCGAAGTTCACGAGCTTTCAGATAAATATCACCGGGGAGGATATTGTCAAGGATCACATTTTTAATAAAGTTTCCTCTGTCATATTTTTCATCATAATACTGCTTGATGCTTCCCAGAGAGATGGAGAGTATCTCCGCATATTTCTGAGCCGAATAATCATTGCCGGCAACAAAAACGGCATATTCGCTTCTGGGTTTGCTGCCGAAAGATTTGTATGTATAGCCGTTCAGGACAAAGGGGGCGGACGAGGTCAGCATTTCGGAAGTGATATGTTCATTAACCTCACCAATTTTTCCGAGTTCACTGCAGGCGATCACAACCGATGTTTCATCGATAACGCCGATAGTTCTGTCGATAGCGTCACGCATCTGATGTATCACGCCTTGAAAAAGTCTGTTGGACATATAGTATTCCCTCACTTTGAAAATTTGTACAGATCGATTATTTACTGAGAAAACCGAACCGCTTTGCAAGAGCGGTGCATCAGACGAAACAGATGAAAATTGTATCATCTGACGAATCAATCACATCAATGTATCAGCAATCCGATTAATCAATATTACTATATACATTTTACACAAAATTAAATCAAATTGCAACCTTTTTAACAATTTTTTATCGAATTTTTATCAAAATAAATTTAAAAAAATAGGTAAAATAACATAAGGGTAAATTTTAGGACGTTTAAATGCCAAAAATATTGAATAAATCATTGTTATTTTGTTAAAAAGCGTTTATTATCAATAAGGACGGTCTGCTGTTCTTTCGTATATTTTATACAAAGCATCTCAACAGAAACTGCATACAGGCATTTCAAAAGATAAAATATCAAAAACAAACATTGAAAAATCGGTGCTGTCGTAATATAATCAGAATAATAACTGTTTTTCGGAGGTATAAAAATGTTAAAGGCTGAACTTCTTTCTCCCGCAGGAGATGCCGAATGTTTTGAAAGTGCTCTCAGGTTCGGAGCAGATGCGGTTTATCTGGCGGGTAAACAATTCGGAATGAGAACCGCCTCATCGAACTTTGATATGGAAACACTTGCCCGTTCGGTTTACAAAGCACATCAAAAGGGCGTAAAAGTATTTGTTACCTGCAACACGCTTCCCCGGAACAATGAAATCGATCTGATGCCGGATTTTCTGGAACAATGTCAGGATTGCGGCGTTGATGCGTTCATCATAGCCGATCTGGGAGTGATGTCGCTTGCCGCAAAATACGCACCCAATGTAGAACGTCACGTTTCCACTCAGGCAGGAATCGTCAATTATCAGACCGCACGGGTGCTGAATGATATGGGAGCTTCAAGAGTGGTTCTGGCAAGAGAATTATCACTTGATGATATTGCGGATATTCGTGCCAAAACCAATCCCGAACTGGAACTGGAAGTTTTTGTACACGGTTCTATGTGTGTATCTTTTTCGGGAAGATGCCTGATTTCGAGCTATCTTACCGGCAGAGATGCCAACAGGGGCGACTGTACGCAGCCTTGCCGGTGGAAATATCACCTTTTTGAAGAACACCGTGACGGACATTATTTTCCTGTCAATGAAGAAAATGACGGAACTTATCTTTATAATTCCCGTGACTTATGTATGATAGAACATATTGATGATATAATGAAAGCGGGTGTCAAAAGTCTGAAAATCGAGGGCAGAGCAAAGTCCGCTTATTATGTTGCTGTGACAACAAATGCTTATCGTCACGCACTAAACGATTATTACCGTCAGGGAAAGGACTGGGTTCTTGCCCCCTGGATCAAAGAAGAACTCGAAAAAGTAAGCCATCGTGAATATAATACGGGATTTTTCTACGGAAATGAACCCGGACAGGTGACATCTAACGGCGGATACATACGGAAATATGACGTAGTTGCTGTTTGTGATGATTATCGGGACGGTACAGCCTATCTTACACAGCGTAACAAATTCTTTGTCGGGGATATACTTGATGTACTTCCTCCGGACGGAATCCCATTTAATGTGAAAATTGATAAAATGTTTAACGATAAACACGAAAGCATTGAATCTGCTCCTCACGCTATGCAAAAACTGATAGTGCCTTCATCGGCTGTTATTCCTCCGGGAGCTTTGCTGCGAAAAGCTCGTCAGCAGTGATCTGTCAAATGCAAAGTTTCGTCCACCTTTTCAAAGGTGGCGGGGTGCAGGGACAGAGCTCCTGCTCGCTCTTCGCAAAGAGCGAAACTCCTCTGTGAAGAAAAAGTGATGAAGAAAGGGTGAAATATTTGGAACATTTTAAACTGGTATCGGACTATCAGCCTACCGGAGATCAGCCGCAGGCGATAGACGAACTTGTCAGAAGTATCAGAGCCGGCAATAAAGAACAGACACTTCTGGGAGTAACAGGATCGGGCAAAACGTTCACAATGGCGAATATCATTGCGAAAATGAACCGTCCGACACTTGTACTGGCTCATAATAAAACGCTGGCGGCACAGCTTTGCAGTGAATTCAAAGAATTTTTTCCCGATAATGCGGTCGAATATTTCGTAAGCTATTACGATTATTATCAGCCCGAAGCCTACGTTCCGACAACGGATACCTATATCGAAAAGGACAGTTCCATTAATGACGAGATCGACAAACTCCGTCATTCTGCAACGCTTGCACTTTCCGAACGCAGAGATGTCATTATTGTATCGAGCGTTTCCTGCATCTATTCTCTCGGCAACCCGATTGATTACCGTACAATGGTGATTTCGCTCCGTCCGGGAATGGAAAAAAGCCGTGATGATCTGCTTAAAAAATTGGTAGAATTGCAGTATGAACGAAATGATATAGATTTTACCCGTAATAAATTTCGTGTCAGAGGAGATGTTGTGGAAATTTTTCCGGCATCATCCAGCGATACCATTATCCGTGTGGAATTTTTCGGTGATGAGATCGACAGAATTACCGAACTGAATTCCGTTACGGGCGAAGTCAAAGGTACTGTGCGTCACGCAGCAATTTATCCTGCTTCACATTATATTGTCCCGAGAGATAAAATGGAGCAGGCAGTATCCGAAATTGAGCAAGAGCTGGAAGAACGTATCCGATTCTTTCAGGACAGAGGAAAACTGCTGGAAGCTGAAAGAATCGAACAGCGTACCAGATATGATATTGAAATGCTGCGTGAAATAGGATTCTGCACGGGTATCGAAAATTATTCGAGGGTTCTTTCCGGCAGAGAACCGGGTTCCTCTCCGTACACACTGCTTGATTATTTTCCGAAAGACTTTTTGCTGTTTGTTGATGAATCGCACGTCACCTTGCCTCAGGTCAGAGGAATGTACGGGGGCGACAGGGGACGCAAAGAAAATCTCGTGAATTTTGGGTTCAGACTTCCGTCGGCATTTGACAACAGACCCCTGAACTTCAACGAATTTTACGACAGAATCAATCAGGCGGTATTTGTCAGTGCCACACCCGGTGATCTTGAAAAAGAAAAAAGTAAGGTCATTGCCGAACAGGTAATACGTCCGACCGGACTGCTTGATCCTGAAATCAGCGTACGACCCGTAGAAGGACAGATGGACGACCTTATCTCTGAAATCAATCTCCGTACAGCTCGCAAGCAACGTGTGCTTGTCACCACTCTTACGAAAAAAATGGCAGAAGATCTTACGGACTATCTGACATCTGTGGGTATTAAAGTGCGTTATATGCATCACGATATAGATACTGTGGAGCGTATGGAAATTATCAGAGATCTGCGTCTTGGCGAATTTGATGTGCTTGTCGGCATTAATTTGCTCCGTGAAGGTCTTGATATTCCCGAAGTATCACTGGTTGCGATACTTGATGCCGATAAAGAAGGCTTCCTCAGAAGTGAGCGTTCTTTGATACAGACGATCGGACGTGCCGCCAGAAATTCCGAAGGCAAGGTCATTATGTATGCCGATGTGGTAACAGATTCTATGGAAAAAGCAATAGAGGAAACCGAACGACGCCGTACCATTCAACAGAAATATAATGAAGAAAACGGCATTGTTCCGAAAACCATTGTCAAGAAAGTCAATGATATTATTGAAATTTCTTCTCACGATGATGTTGAGAAACGTTCAAAAACGAAACTATCAAAGGCAGAACGACAAAAGATGATCGAACAGCTGACAAAAGAAATGAAAGCGGCGGCAAAATTGTTGGAATTTGAACACGCAGCTTATCTTCGTGATAAAATTAAAGAACTAGGAGGCTAACAATGGAAATACTCGGACTTGACAAAATCAAAAAATCGGGCGATAATACCCAAGAGATGAATATTACCGGACTTGATAAGATCAAACAGATCAATCATACGGAAAGTACGGAAGTAACGGGACTGGAATTCATCAGACAGCTTTCTGACAGTACGCTTCCCGAAATGTCGAAATTTGCAGCCGGATTGATTCAGCTGATCAAACGTGCAGGAGAACTTGATAACGAGTGTGAGCAGTTCGGTGCGGACAGACACAGATACCGGCTCAATCCGGTTGTACCGCTGTCAAAGGTAAGAGAATTTGAACAGCGTCATCAAATCAACATTCCGCAGGGATATGTGGATTTTCTGACACAGGTCGGCAACGGCGGAGCAGGTCCGTACTATGGTATTTATTCTCTCGAAGAACTTGAATATCGCAATTTTTACGCACATTCAAGCAGACATGTGGATTATCAGATCGTCAGAAATGAGCCTGATTACTATACTTATCCTTACAGCATCAGCGGCAAAACATCTATCATTCATTCCGGTCTTACCAAGGAAATCTGGGATCAGTGGGCAAAAGCTGTTACCGATGTCTACCAAACAGGTAATCAAGAAGCCTACCGCAGTGTGCGTGAAGAAGGGTACAGCGGTCTTCTGGAAATTGCCAGTGCCGGCAGCACTTACTGCATTATGCTGATCTGTGACGGCGATATGTGCGGTCAGACATCATTTTTTGATCACGGACTGCAAATGCCCCACCCAACGGGGAAATCCTTTGAAGATTGGATTATCGGTTATTTCAAGGAAGTAATAGGCAAATTTGATGACGGAACGGAACTTATGAACAATTAAGAGGCTGTTTTTATATCTGTGTCGTGCAGTGCCAAGATGTTAAACAGGCTCTGAGACAGCAATACCTGTCATATACGGGAGAGGAAAGAAATTGGCAAAAAAGAAAGTACAAGAATATGGTAATGAGAGTATCAGTTCTCTGAAAGGTGCGGACAGAGTCAGAAAACGTCCTGCTGTGATATTTGGTTCGGACGGTATCGAGGGCTGTCAGCATTCTGTTTTTGAAATTCTCTCGAACTCGATAGATGAGGCGAGAGAGGGCTACGGAAAGGAAATTATTGTAACAAAATATGCCGATCACTCTATTGAAATAGAGGATTTCGGAAGAGGAATACCCGTTGATTACAACAAAAATGAAGAACGCTATAACTGGGAACTTGTTTTTTGTGAATTATACGCAGGCGGCAAATATAACAACAGTCAGGCGGAAAACTATGAATTTTCACTGGGACTGAACGGTCTGGGACTTTGTTCTACCCAATATTCGTCCGAATATATGGATGTTGATATTCGCCGTGATGGGACACGCTTTACACTTCATTTTGAACACGGTGAAAATGTCGGCGGTCTGAAACGTGAGCAGTATACGGGCAGAAAAACAGGAACAAAAATCCGTTGGAAACCCGATCTGGAAGTATTTACGGATATTGATATTTCCGATGAATATTATATTGATACCATCAAGCGTCAGGCAATCGTCAACGCAGGCATTCATTTTATTTTCAGAACAGAAAAAAACGGACAGTTTGAAACTTCCGAATTCAGATACGAAAACGGTATCGAAGACCACGTTAAGGAAATCGTGGGAGAGGAAGCACTTTCGCAGGTTCAGACATGGCAGACGGAAAGAATGGTTCGTGACCGCTCCGATAAGCCGGAATACAAAACAAAGATTAATATTGCACTGGCATTTTCCAATAAAGTGTCCGTTTCGGAATATTACCATAATTCCAGTTGGCTCGAATACGGAGGTGCTCCCGAAAAAGCAGTGAAAAACGCTTTTGTTTATTCCATTGATTCCTATCTGAAACAAAACGGGAAGTACAATAAAAATGAAAATAAAATTAATTTTGATGATGTAAAGGATTGTCTTGTGATCGTTATATCCTCCTTTTCAAGTGTCACGTCCTATGAAAACCAGACGAAAAAGGCGATTACCAATAAAGGCATACAAGATGCAATGACAGAATATCTGCGTCATCAGCTGGAAGTTTATTTTATCGAGAACAAGCTCGATGCGGAAAAAATAGCCAATCAGGTGCTGATTAATAAAAGAAGCCGTGAAAGTGCCGAAAAAACACGTCTGAATATCAAAAAGACCCTTGCCGGCAATATGGATATGACCGGACGTGTAGCAAAATTTGTTGACTGCCGAAGCAAAGACAAGGCAGAAAGAGAATTGTTTATCGTAGAGGGTGATTCGGCTCTCGGTGCCTGCAAACAAGCCCGTAATCCCGATTTTCAGGCGATTATGCCTATCAGGGGCAAAATTCTGAATTGTCTGAAAGCAGATTATGACAAGATTTTTAAAAGCGAAATCATTACAGATCTTTTAAAAGTGCTTGGCTGTGGGGTAGAAGTGAAATCAAAAGCTAATAAAGATCTTGCTTCATTTGATATGGACCTGCTCCGCTGGAACAAGGTTATCTTCTGCACAGATGCCGATGTTGACGGATTTCAGATACGGACGTTGCTGCTGACGATGGTTTACCGACTGACTCCGACACTGATAGAGGAAGGCAAAGTATTCATTGCCGAATCTCCTCTTTATGAAATCAATACCAAAGATAAGGTGTATTTTGCATATACCGAAGCCGAAAAAGAACAGTTCATCAAAGAAATAGGCGATAAAAAATTCACCGTACAGCGTTCCAAAGGTCTTGGTGAAAATGAACCCGATATGATGAGTTTGACAACAATGAATCCGTCTACACGCCGTCTGATCAAAATTATGCCGGACGATGCGGCACGGACTTCTCAGATGTTTGATATACTTCTGGGAGATAACCTCAGCGGCAGAAAAGATTATATTGTTGAAAACGGCTATAAATATATTGACGATCTCGATGTTTCGTAATCGTCCGATATTTCTAATTTATGATTTGATAATACCAGAATACAGGTGAAAGAAAATATGGCAAAAAAAAGGAAAACATCAGCAGGCAGTCAGCAGCCTCGGATACAGGGATATATTGCAGGTGCGGGGGAGATCGTCGAACAGAAGGTAGCGTCAACAATCGAAGAAAATTATATGCCTTATGCAATGAGCGTAATTCTTTCCAGGGCAATTCCGGAAATTGACGGATTCAAGCCCTCACACAGAAAGCTGCTCTATACGATGTATAAAATGGGGCTGCTCGGTTCGACCAGAACAAAATCGGCTAATATTGTGGGACAGACAATGAAACTGAATCCTCACGGTGATACAGCGATCTATGATACAATGGTAAGACTGAGCAGGGGGTATGAGGCACTTTTACATCCTTTTGTTGATTCAAAGGGAAATTTCGGTAAATTTTACAGTCGTGATATGGCGTGGGCAGCATCAAGATATACGGAAGCAAAACTCGACCCGATTTGTAATGAGCTGTTTAATGACATAGATAAGGATACTGTTGATTTTGTCGATAATTATGATAATACACTGAAAGAACCCACACTGCTTCCGGCAGCATTTCCATCGGTGCTTGTCAATGCCAATACAGGTATTGCAGTAGGTATGGCGAGCTCTATCTGTTCGTTCAACCTTGCAGAAGTATGCAGAACCACAGCAGAGCTTCTGAAAGATCCCGATTTTGATATTATGTCTACGCTTACAGCACCCGATTTTACAGGCGGAGCAGATATTATTTATGATAAAAAAGTGATGGAAAATGTCTACCGGACGGGTCGTGGAAGTATCCGGCTCAGAGGCAGATATAATTATGATAAATCCCAGAACTGTATTGATATTCTCAGTATTCCTCAGACGACCACTGCGGAGGCAGTGATTGAAAAGGTGATCGATCTGGTAAAACAGGGAAAAATCAAGGAGATTTCGGATATTCGTGACGAAACCGGTATCGATGGTCTGAAAATCACGATTGATCTGAAACGAGGAATGAATCCGGATAAATTGATGCAGAAATTATATAAGATGACTTCTTTGGAAGACAGTTTTTCGTGTAATTTCAATGTTCTGATTGCAGGAACTCCCAAAGTGCTCGGAGTGAGGGAACTATTGAATGAGTGGTCGGCATTCAGGATTGAATGTGTCAAGAGAAGAACCTTTTTTGATCTGCATAAAAAACAGGACAGACTGCATTTGCTGAGAGGTCTGGAAAAGATACTTCTGGACATTGATAAGGCAATCAGCATCATACGGAACACCGAAGAAGAAAATAAGGTGATTCCCAATCTGATGGAAGGATTCGGCATTGATGAAGTACAGGCAGAATATGTTGCGGAAATCAAACTGCGTCATCTGAATCGTGAATACATTCTCAAACGTACAGACGATATTTCACAGTTGGAAAAAGAAATTGAAAAACTGGAAGGCATACTTAAAAGCAATGCCAAAATCAAAAAAATCATTATCAAAGAGCTGGAAGAAATCGCCGAAAAATACGGTCAGCCCAGAAAAAGTATGATTATTTTTGCCGATGATATTGTTGAGGAAGAAATTGTCGAGGATATACCCGATTATCCGGTGAATCTGTTCTTTACCAAAGAAGGATATTTCAAGAAAATCACCCCTCAGTCACTCAGAATGAGCGGCGAGCACAAGCTGAAAGAGGGCGATGAAATTATAGAACATTTTGAAACCACCAATCACACCGATCTCATTTTCTTTACCGATCGGCAGCAGGCATATAAGACCAAGGCTCACGAATTCTCCGATACCAAAACAAGTGTGCTTGGCGAGTATATACCGTCAAGATTGTCCTTTGATGAGGGCGAAAATGCATTGTATATGATACCTTCCAAAGATTATAAGGGTTATGTATTCTTTGTCTTTGAAAACGGAAAGATTGCTAAAGTTCCGCTTGCCTCTTATGCCACAAAAACCAACCGTAAAAAGCTCACCGGAGCCTATTCGGATAAGCAGAACCTTGCCGCCATTGTCTACGCCGAAAATGACGATGCGGATATCCTATTGAGGTCCTCATCGGGCAGGATACTGATTTTTAAATCTTCCGATCTTCTGGAAAAGACCACAAGAAATACGCAGGGTGTGGCAGTGATGAAACTCAAAAAAGGACACCGTATCATATCTGCGGAAGTATTTGAAAATACAATGCTTACTAACCCTGACAGATACCGTGCCAAAACGATACCTTCATCAGGTTTGGTTCCCAGAGCTGATGAACTGGGGGAGCAGATGATGTTTTAAAAAAATTTCCGCAGCCCATATTTGAACTGCGGAAATTCTTTGTACGATAGTTGATGAAAGCAAACGCTTTTTTCATCACTTATAGTATTCTTCCGCTTACAGGATATTATACATAAAATTATCATAAATTTTTATTTAACAAAGCACTTGATTTTACATTGCTAATATGATATGATAAATGAGTATTGTTAAAACAAATGTTATTTTCGCAGGAGGATTTTAAAATATGGGAATTTGGGAAATTATTATAGGTGCGTTGGTTCTGATTTTTTCTGTTATTATGATCATCGTCATTATTCTTCAGGAAGGTCATCAGGCAGGTCTGGGTACTATCACAGGCGGTGCAGATTCGTTTCTTAGCAGAGGTAAAGCCCGTACAGCAGATGCGATCTTCGCAAGAGTAACAAAATATTGTGCAATTGCATTCTTTATATTTGTCATTGCTTTGAATGCGATTCAGTATTTTATGCCGAAAAATACCGCTGTTGATACTTCTTCCGAAACGTCGGTAGTCAGTCAGGAAGAATCCGAAGATGAAAGCACAGATGAGTCAGCATCAAGCGAAGCAGCATCGGCAGCAGAAAGCAAGGCTGAATCAGCATCAAGCCAGGCAGCATCGGCAGCAGAAAGCAAGACTGAATCAGCATCAAGCGAAGCAGTGTCGGCAGCAGAAAGCAAGACTGAATCAGCATCAAGCGAAGCAGCGTCGGCAGCAGAAAGCAAGACTGAATCAGCATCAAGTGAAGCAGCATCGGTAGCAGAAAGCACAGCTGAATCTGTATCGAGCGAAGGCTGATACCAATCGATTTTGACAAAGATATTCCCAAGCACCTTCAATGTAAACAACATTGCAGGTGCTTTATTATTAATGGATAATATTGAAATGTGGTGAAACAGTGAATATAAATATGCCGATGCCCGTAAAGCAAATGATTGCTAAGATTCAATCGAAAGGTTTCGATGCCTATGCGGTGGGGGGCTGTATACGTGACAGTATGATGGGCAAAAAGCCGTCTGACTGGGATATTTGCACGTCTGCCGCTCCGGAGGAAGTTCTTGCAATACTGGGGCAAAAAAATATTGTTGAAAACGGAATGAAACACGGAACCGTCACCGTAAGGCTTGAGCATCAAAATTATGAAATTACAACTTTCCGTACCGACGGCGAATATTTGGATAACCGCCACCCTAAAAACGTAACATTTGTAAAAAATCTGAAAGAAGATTTATCACGCCGTGATTTTACCATCAATGCAATGGCATATAATGATGAGCAGGGCTTATGTGATGAGTTTGATGGAATCAAAGATATACAAAACCGATTGATACGCTGTGTCGGTGACCCGGATCAGCGTTTTAATGAGGACGCTCTCAGAATACTTCGTGCACTCAGATTTTCTTCAAAGCTCGGATTTGATATTGAAAAAAATACCGCTGACAGTATTCATCAAAATGCCGGTTTGCTTGTCAAAATCTCTGCCGAGAGAATTCTGTCGGAATTTGTCAAAATACTGACAGGCGAAAATGTTGAAAAAATTCTGACAGAATATGCAGATGTGTTTTGTGTATTGATTCCTGAAATCAAGCCTATGATAGGACTTCAACAAAATAATCCGCACCATATTTACGATGTATGGACACACACGATCAAGGCGGTTGCAGCGGTCAAGCCCGAAATATTGCTTCGCACAGCGGCATTGTTCCACGATTTCGGAAAACCGAAAAAACATAAAGTGGATCAGAACGGTATCGGACATTTTAAAGGACACCCGGAAGAAAGTGCCAAAATGACAGAAGAAATTATGACACGAATGAGATTTGATAATAAAACAAAAAAAGATGTTATCATTCTTGTCAAATGGCACGATGTTCGTGTACCTGCCGAACCCAAATATGTAAGACGTGAAATTGCCAGAACAGGCCCCAAACTTTATCCCGAGCTGCTTGAACTCAAACGTGCCGATGCATTGGCACAAAATCCGTCCACTATTCCCGATAAGCTGGCATATATCAGCCAACTGCAAAAAATTTATGATGACGAAATCGCCAACAACGGTGTTTTTTCGGTAAAAGAACTTGCAGTAAACGGATATGATGTCAAAAACTGCAATATCAAAGACGGGAAAAAAATCGGCGAATGTCTTGAAATGCTATGCGGTCTTGTGATGGACGGAGCAATCAAGAACGACAGGGCAGTTCTTCTTGAAAAAATCAAAGAATTTGCGGCACAGTAATGGTTTAAAGGTGAGAAAATCAATGGAATATAATATCAATCTCGGAGTCTGGCAGAGTATTTTTGCCGTGCCGAGCGTAATTGTCGATCAACATATCAAATTGGCAGGAGCGGCTCAGCTGAAAGTGATTTTGTGGATTCTGCGTTATGCCGGTCATAATTTTACAGTGGAAGACCTTGCTGCATCGCTTTCTATGCAGCAGGCAGATATCCGTGACTGTATACAGTATTGGGTACAGACAGGTGTGATTGCTGTCAACGAAGGAAACATAGAACCCGTACAGCAGACAGGAACGGAAGAAAAAGCAGCAGCGGAAAAGGAATGTCCAACGGAAAATCCCTCTGAAACGCCGCCGCCGGAACCGCAAAATCCCTCCGAACCTAAAGAAACAAAGAAAAAACGTGTTTTATCACGTCCCGAAAAACCCGATCCGAAGTATATTGCACAGCGTACCTTGAATGATAAAAGTATCGAATTTCTGATGCACTCTGCCGATGAGATTTTCGGACGTATCACAAGCAATAACGATAAGGCGACTCTGCTGCTGATGAATGAATATGACGGACTTCCTGTCGAAGTGATCATTATGCTTTTGCAATATGCCGTCAGTATTGGCAAATGTAATATGCGTTATATCGAAAAAATGGCGATTTCCTGGGCTGATGAAGAAATTTTTACACTGGAAGCAGCTGATGAAAAAATCAAACGTCTTACCGGCGGACGCAATGCTGCCAGAATCGTTCAGCGTACCATAGGAATGGACGAACATTCTCCTACCGAAAAAGAAGTGAAGTTGGCGGATACGTGGATCAATCAATGGAAATTTACATCGGATATGATTAGAAAAGCATATGAAATATGTGTGGATCTGAAAGGAAAATATATACCGAAATATGTTAATTCCATACTGGAACGCTGGCATCATTCGGGCATATCCAATTTGGAACAGGTCGAAAGAGAAACACGGGAAAGAAACGAAAAGAAATCAAAAAAGCAGGAAAATTATGGGGCAACCTATGATATATCCGAATATGAAAGCACAAGCATTATCGATGAGGAGTGGTGAATATGGGATATGCAAGAGATGTATACGATGAAGCGGAAAAAAAACTGGAACGCCGCCGCATGTACAATGAACAGGCACTGGAAAAAAGACGGCAGATTCTTTATCAGCGTTCTCCGAGAGCCGAAGAGTTGGTGCATCTGACAGCCAAAACTTCCATTGCTGCCGCCAGAGCGGTTTTTTCGGGTGCAGATGCTAAAAACGAACTGGAAAAACTGAAAGTCAAAAATCTGGCATACCAGGACGAATTGCATCAGATTTTGCTGAAATTCGGTTTTCCCGACAATTACCTTGAGGAATGGCATAAGTGTGATCAATGCGGTGATACGGGATATGTCGGCGGAAAAATGTGCTCCTGTATGAGAACCCTGCTCAGAGAAACTGCCTATGAACGTCTGAATAAAATTTCGCCGCTGTCGCTGTCTGATTTTGACAGTTTTTCGCTTGATTATTATTCGGATTCGCTGCTGAACGGCGGAAAAACGTCTGCTCGTGCGGTGATGACCAAAGTACTGGCTTTTTGCAGGAAGTATGCTTATGATTTTTCCGAAAATTCACGCAGTCTGCTTTTTCAGGGCGGTCCCGGATTGGGAAAAACCCATTTGTCACTTTCTGTTGCCAAAACAGCGATTGACAGAGGTTACGGTGTGATCTATGTTTCAGCACCGGCCATTCTCTCCAAAATTGAAAATGAACGTTTCAGCGGCAGGGGACGGGAAGAAAACAGCGAACAATTAGTACTGGACTGTGATTTGCTGATTATTGACGACTTGGGTACGGAGTTTACCACGAAATTTTCCGTATCGGCGATTTATAATATCATTAACTCACGAATGATTATGTCGAAGCCTACGATTATCAGTACGAATCTGACGATTGCCGAACTTCAGGAAAAATATAATTTCCGTACGGTTTCCAGAATTATAGGAATGCTTGACAGGGTAGAATTTGTCGGCAGCGATATACGACAGCAAAAACGCAGAGAAAGAAAAACGAACGGAGGAAAATAATGTCAAAAATATTATTAAGTGCAGACAGTACTTGTGATCTTTCAAAAGAACTTGCCGCCGAAACGGGGGTCATCTATACACCCCTGCATATTATCCTGAATGATCAAAGCTATGATGACAGTGTGAATATAACGCCTGATGAGATTTATCAGCATTTTGATAAAACGGGAACACTTCCCAAAACATCGGCAGTGAATACCGACGAATATATAGCGGCTTTTCAGCCGTATGTGGAACAAGGCTATGACATCATACATATCAATATTGGTTCGGCACTTTCATCTTCCTATGCCAATTGTGTCAGGGCAGCCGAACAGCTGGGACATATTTATCCGATTGATTCGTGCAATCTTTCGACAGGAACGGGACATATCGTATTAGAGGCTTATGACAGGATCAGAAAAGGACTGGATACAGCAGAAATTGTTTCCGACCTGAAAGCACTTGTATCCCGATGCCACAGCAGTTTTGTTATTGATAAGCTCAACTATCTCAGGGCAGGCGGACGGTGTTCCACACTGGCGATGCTGGGAGCCAATCTTCTCAGCCTGAAACCCTGTATAGAGGTTGATAATCAAGATGGCTCTATGACCGTAGGAAAAAAATACAGAGGAAAATTTGATCGTGTTCTGATTCAGTATGTTCACGAAAAATTGTCACAATTCAAAAAAATTAAAACCGACAGAATTTTTATCACACACGCAGGAGTAGAGCAGCAGTATGTGACAACGGTCAAAAACGAACTCGAAAAACTTCATTTATTCCAAAAAATTTATGTGACCCGTGCCAGCTGTACCATATCTTCGCATTGCGGACCGGGAACGTTGGGCATACTGTTTATGACGGAATCATAAAAACAGGGAGGAGAATTGATGAATATCAAAGACACAGAAATAATTATGAATATTCTGAAGGATCAGCAAGAGCCTGTGGAAAGACGTGACCTTCAGCTGATGACGGGACTTCTTGAAACCGAAGATTTTAATAATGCCATTGCTTATCTGGAATCCAAAGGGCAGCTGGTTATTATCAAAAGAAAAAAAATTGCCCTTCCGTCAGCGGCCAACTGTATTGCAGCGACCATTGTCCGATATTCCAGGGGCTTTGCCTTTGCTCACCCTGAAGATGAAGATATGCCGGATATTTATATCAATACATCTTGTTTGAAAACCGCTTTGCCAGGTGACAGGGTGATGCTGAAAAATATACGTGATACCGAAAAGGGTCTTTCAGGCGAAGTGGATAAGGTACTTGAAAAAGGTTCCAGAATTATCACCGGTACGATCGAACGTGAAAAAGGAGCGAAAGGAAGAAAAGGCAAGGCATATGTTCTGCCCGATAATCTTTTTTCTTACCGCCTTCGCATTGTACAGGGCGGAGAACTGAAATCCAGGAATGGTGATAAAGTCAAGGCGGCTATATCCTATAACCAAAAAGAAAAAAGGGTGTATGCACGGGTCATTCGTATTTACGGAAATGCCGGTTCGGCAAAGATCTGTGCCGATGCCATTATTGATGCCAACGGGATTCCGAATAAATTTACCGTTGCCGTCAAGCACGAAGCAGCTCTCAAAGCGGCAGAACCGATAACGGACGAAGAAATTGCCAAACGGCTCGATTTGCGTGACGAAGCCATTTTTACTATTGACGGTGAGGACGCCAAAGATCTTGATGATGCAATTTCTGTTAAAAAATTGGAAAAAGGTTGGGAACTTGGTGTTCACATTGCGGATGTATCCCATTATGTTACCAAAGGCAGTATGCTGGATAAAGAAGCAATGGAAAGGGGAACATCGGTGTATTTTGCCGACCGTGTGATTCCGATGCTGCCTGTTGAAATTTCAAACGGCTGCTGTTCGCTGAATGCCGGTGTCAAAAAGCTGACTTTTTCTGCAATGATGATTCTTGATGACAATGCGGAATTCATAGATTATCGTTTTGAAAAATCTGTGATCGTTTCCAAGGTCAGAGGGGTATACTCAGAAGTTAATAAAATTCTTGATCATACAGCAGATGATGAACTCAAGGAAAAATATGCCCCTGTTTACGAATCGATATTGGAAGCACAGAAACTGGCAGAACTGTTGAAAGAAAAAGCCCGTAAAAGAGGGGAACTCGAAATTGAATCCACCGAACTTCGTTTTGTACTGGACGAGTTCGGTGTCTGTACAGGAGTTTCGGCAAGAGAAAGAGGAAAAGCAGAAGAACTGATAGAACAATTTATGATTATGGCAAACCGGGCGGCAGCCTTGTATGCCAAAAGTGCAGGGATTCCCTTTGTGTATCGGGTACACGAAGCTCCCGAAAAAGAGCGTCTTGAAACGCTTTCGGAACTTGCCGCCGCCTGTGGTTTTGAAACACGGCGTTTAAAGAGTGGTTTGCATCAGACAGATCTTGCAGCACTCATCACCAAAGCGAAAGAAACAAAGTACTCGGCACTGATTTCTTCACAAGTGCTCAGAACAATGGCGAAAGCCAGATATGATGTTCGTCCTCTGGGACATTTCGGACTTTCTCTGGAGGATTATTGTCATTTTACTTCTCCGATAAGACGTTATCCCGATACTTCTATACATCGTATTCTCTCATCACTGATTGCCGGGGTGCCCGTTGATAAAATAGAATCGGAATTTGCTGATTTTGCTAAACAATCGGCTGCTATGTCATCGGAACGGGAACTTCGTGCAATGCGTGCAGAGCGTGAAACGGAGAAATGCTATGCTGCTGAATATATGAGCAGACATATCGGTGAAGAGCATAACGGCATTATATCGGGCATTACCAACAAAGGAATTTATGTTGTCATAGAGAATGGGATAGAAGGATTTGTGAATCTCACAGAACAGCCATATTCTTATTTTGAGTTTAACGGTACAACCATGACACGTGACAGTTTCAGCGGCATCAGTTATTCCATAGGTGATCCTGTTGCGATCATTGTCCGGTCTGCCAGTGTTGCACAAGGCAGCATAGACTTTGTGATTAATGGGTCAAGCTGATTATACTGCCGACTGCCAAACGAATACAATTGATTTTTTGTGAAGACGATGAACAGCATTGATTTATCGCAAACGAAGTATTATAATAGAATAGTACCTTATCCTGTTAATATAAAAGGAAAGATAACTATTATTACAAAGGAGAACAAAATGAAAAATACGGTTTCAACATTGATGTCGCAGAAGCAATCAGGAGATAAAATAACGATGCTTACTGCTTATGACTACACGACCGCAAAAATCATTGATGAGTGCGGAATCAATTCCATATTGGTAGGAGATTCGCTGGGAATGGTGATGCTCGGATATGAAAACACACTTCCCGTCACAATGGAAGATATGATTCATCATACGGCAGCTGTGGCAAGAGGTGCCAAAAATGCCTTTATCGTTGCCGATATGCCGTTTCTTTCTTATCAGACAAGTGTTTATGATGCCGTCCTGAATGCAGGAAGGTTGATCAAAGAAGGCGGTGCCAATGCTGTGAAATTAGAGGGCGGTGCGGAAGTTTGTGAGCAAATTCAGGCAATTGTGAATGCATCAATTCCTGTTGTGGCACATCTGGGACTGACACCGCAGTCGGTCAATGTTTTCGGCGGTTTTAAAGTGCAGGGCAAAAGTACCAAAGCAGCTAAAAAAATCATAGAAGATGCTATTAAAATTCAAGAGGCAGGGGCTTGTGCTCTGGTACTCGAGGGAATTCCGTCAAAACTTGCAGAAATCATTACAAAACAATTATCAATCCCTACCATTGGTATCGGTGCCGGCAGCAGCTGTGACGGACAGGTCCTGGTTTATCAGGATATGCTCGGTCTGACGACAGACCACGTTCCGAAGTTTGTAAAGCAGTTTGCAGCAATCAGAACGGCAATGTGCCAAGGAATAGAAGAATATATACGTGAAACAAAATCGGGAGAATTTCCGTCAAAAGAACATACTTATCAGATTTCGGAAGATATTCTTGCGGAACTGACATCGGAGGACTGATCTATGAAAATCGTCAAAACAATAGAGGAAGTACGCAGACAAACAGCCGAATGGAGAAAACAGGGACTGACCGTAGGTCTGGTGCCGACAATGGGCTATCTCCATGAAGGACACGCCAGCCTGATAGACAGATCCGTCAAAGAAAATGACAGAACGGTTGTTTCGGATTTTGTGAATCCGATGCAGTTCGGTCCTCATGAAGATCTTCAGAGTTATCCTCGTGATATAGAGCATGATGCGGCACTTGTGCAGGAGCATGGAGCAGATTTGATTTTTCATCCCGAGCCGGAAGAAATGTACAATGAAGGATTTTCTTCTTTTGTCGATATGACGGTTCTGACAAACGAGCTTTGCGGTTTGAGCCGTCCCGTTCATTTCAGAGGTGTTTGCACGGTCGTTACCAAACTTTTCAATATTGTTCAGCCCGATAATGCGTATTTCGGTAAAAAAGATGCCCAGCAGCTTGCCGTGATCAAACATATGGCAGAAGATCTGAATATGAATCTCAATATTATAGGCTGTCCTATCATCAGAGAAAGTGATGGTCTGGCAAAGAGCTCCAGAAATACCTATCTTACGCCTGAAGAACGCAAGGCGGCTCTGGTTTTGTCCAAATCAATCTTTCTCGGAGAACAGATGGTGAAGGAAGGAGAAACCGATTGTTCGGAAATTATTGCGGCAATGCAGAAAATGATTGCGGATGAACCTCTTGCCAGAATCGATTATGTCAAAATCGTAGACTGCAAAACAATGCAGCAGATTCCGGTTCTGAATCGTCCGGCATTGTGTGCCATAGCGGTATATATCGGCAAAACCCGTCTGATAGATAACTTTTTCACAGAAGATATTGACAAGGAGGCGGAATAATGCTGGTATCAATGCTGAAAAGCAAAATTCACCGTGCTGTGATCACCGAATCCGAACTGAATTATATCGGCAGTATCACCATAGACGAAACGCTGATGAAAGCAGCCGGTATATTTGAATATGAAAGAGTTCATATTGTTAATGTGAACAGCGGCAGCCGCATCGAAACTTATGTGATTGCAGGAGAAGCAGACAGCGGAATTATCTGTCTGAACGGAGCAGCGGCACGTTCCGGTCAGAAAGGTGATACGATCATTATTATGGCATATGCCGATATGACCCCTGAAGAAGCAGAAAATAACCATCCTAAAGTAGTGATGGTAGATTCATCGAACAAGCCTGTTAAAATTACCGAATACGAAAAGCACGGCAAATTTTACGATAACTCGGTTTTATCATAGATATTGATGCCCATTACTGAATATTGAGGTACTACCCCGACCCCACCAAGATGACCCAGGCAGGTCGTCCGTGTTGTGAGTTCCTGTACCCACAATTTATCATACCTCCTGTTGTCAGATGAACTTTGACAGCAGGAGGTATGATTTTAGAGGTTCTCTTAATTATTTTTATTAAAATCAGTAAAAATTGGTAGACATTGTTCGATGAATATGTTAGAATAGAAAAAACTGACAGGGAGGCATCAACTATGGAGCGTAACCTTTCCGAAATAGCAGCAAAAAATGAAAGCAGAATCATTCATCTTGAAAGAGTACATAATATAAGGGGACTGGGCGGAATTAAAATCGACCATGGCAAAACGATAGGGGAACATTTGATGATACGTTCGGCCAGTCTTTCTGATGCATCAGAAAAAGATATTCAAACACTGACCGAACAATACCATTTGTCTGTTGTGCTTGATATTCGTACTGAGATGGAACAGCAGCAAAACCCCGATGTCAATATTGATCGTATAGAATTCATCAGTTCTCCGCTGTTTGATCAACAGAATATCGGCGTGACGCACGAAAAAGAAACGCAAGCGAAAAGAAATCAGACACAGTCACAGATTCCCTCTCTTAAAGATGTATATATCAAAATGATCAAAGATGAAAAATGCCGCAATAATATCGGTAGGATTATCCGTATCATTATGGAACATGATTATGCAAAAGGCAGTATTTTATGGCATTGTACAGCAGGAAAGGATCGCTGCGGAGTAATAACAGCTGTGATACTATATGCTCTCTCCGTCGATATGAATACCATTAAAGAAGATTATCTGCTTACCAATATGCGTAATATTGAAATGGCTGAAATGATATACCAACAGGCACTGAAAAAAGGATATACAGAAGAAAAAGCCCTTCAGTTCAAAAATTTGTTTCTTGCGGAAGAAAGCTGTTTAGATGCGTTTTTTGACAGTATAAAGGAAGACTATGCCGATTTCGATGAATTTCTTACAAAAGGACTTAAGATTCCTTATGAAACTTTTCTCCATTTCAGAAATTCGGTATTGAAATAATAGCAGCTCCCCTGCCTACGCTTTATCATAAGTGCAGGCAGGGGAGTGCTGTTTTGATATTTAATTCTGGTCTAAGCTGTTCATTACCAGACCGGTAATCAATTTCGGATAAAAATAAGTGGATTTTTGGGGCATTTTTTCGCCGGCAGCGGCAACGTCACGGATTTCGGTCACTCTTGTCGGGTTCAGGATAAACGCACATTGAGCATTTTTTTGATCCACAGCAGAAACAGCCTCATCAAATTGTTTGACATATGTCAGATTAATTTGTTTCGCCATATTATCTGCGTCAATGCCAAAAATTTTTTCCAGTACCAAAGTGTGCAGAACTGTAACATCAAGCTGTCTTAATGCCTCGTTTTTTTCGGGGAGAAGCTGAGAAAGGACCGCATTGTCTTTCAATACCAGTATTGTGCATACAGCATTTCCCCCGTAAAATGCAAATGCTTTTTTTCCGTCATCATACAATTCTTTCAGTCTTTTTTCAGCGTCATTAACAGCAATGTTTTCTTCTGTATCGAAATAGTCCTTACATTCGCCAAGGAGTTTTTCACTGTCAAATTGGGGAAGATCACGTACCAGACGATGTGTCGGCAATACGACAAGTCCGGGGTGTTCCATATCAACCAGCATCATCATCACGTAATTTTCTCCGCCGTTGCCGATGTTGTTTTCATGGCAGTAATTGCGGTAATTGAGTGCTGTTTCATAACGATGATGACCATCAGCGATATATAACTTTTTATCTGCAAAATCTTTGCAGATTGCTGATATTTGTTCGGAGTCTGTCACTGTCCAAAGACGATGTGTGACATTTTCGTCATCGGTCAATTCTATCTCGGCGTTATCCAATGAAAGTTGATCCAGACGGTCAATGATTTTATGTTCCGGATCCATATAGAGTGAATATATTTGGCTAAAATTACAATTAGTTGCTTTCATCAGGTTAAATCTGTCCTGTTTTGCCTTTGAGAGCGTTTCCTCATGAGGAAGAACAATACCTTTTGAAAATTCTTCCAGTTTGACACGAACAATACAGCCCTTGAATTTTGTATGTAAACCATTTATGGTAAATTCTTCCTCGTAGATGTAAACGGAATCTTTCTCGTCATTTTTCAATATGCCGTTTTCGAGCTGTGTCTGAAGTGTTGTACGAGCATCTTCATAAGGATGATCGCCTTTTGGTAGTTCCAGACGGATAATATTGTCAGGGTTTTTTTCAAGATAATTTTTTCTTTGTTCATCGCTTATAATATCATAAGGAGGACAAACAAGTTCTTCAATTTTGCCGGCTTTTTGAGTATTGAATCTCAGACCTTTGAACGGTTTTATTTCTGCCATTTGGATTTCCCCTCTATTAATTAATAAATTTATAGTCTTATTTTAACTTTTATTGTTCAATGTGTCAATGCTTTTCAATGAAATTAACGAAAAATCCATTTTGTTTGTCATTTTTCAAAAAAACTTTATAAAGCATAAAATTTCCGGATCCCGAAGCATTATACTGCGGAATCCGGAAGTTTTTTCTGTCTGAAAAAGTAGCTTACGAAGCTCTTTCACGTGAATTTTCTGTCATATCTGATACGGTGTTGTCTGTATCACTGACAACATCTGATACGGCATTATCTGTTCGGCTCACAACGTCGGATACCTCATCACCTGTATTGCTGACAACGTTGGATACCACATCGCCTGTATCACTGACAACATTGGATACGACATTGCCGGTATTATCAACAACATTGGAAACCACATCACCTGTGTTGCTGACAACGTTAGATACCACATCACCGACATTGCTTACGGTATCTGTGATGATATTTCCGTTGGGATTGTTGTCATTGTTGTTATTATCGTTATGATCGTTGATATGGTCATTGTCGATGACAGTATCGTCAGAATCACCTATAATGCCGTTTTTATCGGTTACTTCACCGTTGTCGGGCTGTCTGGTTTTTACCGCAGAACTGGACGGATTGTTGGTATTTTGATTTGCTGTATTGTCCGTATTTGTTTTGCAGGCAGCCAGACATGTACACAGCATTGTGACAAGACAAGCAGCAGCTAAAAATCTTTTCATATTCAAAATTCTCCTTGTAATATAGATTACAGATAATATTATGGACTGTTTTTTAATTTTTATGCAGAAGAAGAACACAAAGAAACCATATGCGGATAATAAAAAAGAGTTTTATGATTATATTTTAATTTTATGATTTTTATAAAAATAATAAAAAATGATTGTCAAATGTCATCATATGTGTTATTATAGTATATATTGTCAAAAACGGGAGAAATCATTATGACAGATAAAGAAGCAGTTTTAAAATATTCACTTAACGGTGCCAATAAGGGAAGTATGTCAATAAGGCGAATGTTGATAGAAGCATTTCTTGCCGGAATGTTTATAGCACTTGCAGGAGCGGCATCAACGATTGCCGCATCTACCATTGAATCCGCATCGGCAGCCAAACTGGTAACGGCGTTGATTTTTCCTGCCGGACTGGCAATGGTCATATTGAACGGAACAGAACTCTTTACCGGAAACAGTCTGATGATTATTTCTGTACTGGATAAAAAATTAAAAATACGCAATCTTTTCAAAAACTGGCTGATTGTTTATATTGGTAATTTTTTAGGGTCTTTGTTTGTCAGTGCAGTATGTGTTTATGGTCACGTATATACGCTGTTCGGCGGCAAAGCGGGAATTGCGGCAGGAGCGGCTGCTGCGGCAAAGTGCAGCATATCACCGACTGATGCACTGCTCAAAGGGATTATGTGCAACATACTGGTGTGTGTTGCGGTGATGATGGCTCTGATGGCAGAAACAGCTGTGGGGAAAATAGGTGCCTTGTTTTTGCCGATTATGGTATTTGTGGTATGCGGATTTGAACATTCCGTTGCCAATATGAGTTATATCAGTACGGGATTGTTTTTAAGTGCATCGGGTCAGTTGGATTCATCGGTGTCGGCGGACAGTCTTACATGGGGAGCTTTTTTGGTCACAAACCTGCTGCCTGTAACAATAGGAAATATCATCGGCGGCGGTCTTACAGGTGTGGCATATTGGTATACAGACATATATAAGACAAAATGAGATTTGATGAACTTCGGTTTTTGAATAAAATCCGAGGTTCTTTTTATCTCTTGTAAAAATGTATAAAATAGTTTATAATATGATTGATTTACATGATATGTTTCAAAAGTTATGGAACAAAGCAGACTGTATTTTAATGAAGAAAGAGAATTTTGCTTATGCTGTTATCTGAATTTGCCGGAAATGATAAAGTAACAACAGAACTTTCCGAAAGTATGAAAAATGATATTTTGCCGCATACCATCATTATAGAGGGTGAAAAAGGAACAGGCAAACAAACACTTGCCAATATGATTTCCCAATATTGTGTCTGCCTGTCGGAAGACAGAAAACCTTGTGGTATTTGTCAGGGCTGTATGAAGGCACAAAAAAAGATACACCCCGATATAGTAGTGGTGAACGGTGAAAATTCGGCTGAAGTATCGGTAGATTCGATCAGAAATATAAGGGCATCGGCGTATATCAAAGCCAATGAAGCTCCGAATAAAGTATTTGTTTTGCAGAACTGCAATAAAATGCTTGCTCCGGCACAAAATGCTTTTTTGAAAGTGCTCGAGGAACCCCCCGAAAATGTTGTTTTTGTGATGACTGTATCATCGGCATCGAATCTTTTGCAGACCGTGCGTTCCAGAGCAAGAATATTTTCTTTATATCCCGTCAGCAGCGAAGAAGCACTGCTTGCTGTCAAAAGGCAGATGCCCGAAAAAAGCGATGAGGAAATTCGCCAAGCGGTATCGGAATCGGAGGGAAATATAGGAACGGCGATGGTTCTGCTGAACAGCGGAACAGATGAAATAATGCAACTTGTGGAACAGATTTATGCGGCAATCTTTCTTTCTTCCGAGTACCAGTTGCTTGTATTGACATCGATGCTTGCAAAAAACAGGAGCTTTGCGGTGAATGCTGCGGATTTGCTGACAGAGATCGCTGCCGAAGCGGTAAAAGCATCATTAGGGCTTAAAGTTAAATCTAAAGCCGCAGCGGACGCAGCCAAGAGAATCCCTCAGAACAGGCTGATTCATATACAAAATCAATTACAAAAAGCCAGAAGTGTTTTAAATACGAATATCAATCTGAATTTTTTCTGCACATGGCTTTGTTCGGCATTGAGATCATAAAACGGAGGATCATATTTATGACTTGTATCATTGGTGTAAGATTTAAAGAAGTCGGAAAAATCTATTATTTTGACCCCGACGGCAAAAAATTGAAAAAAGGTGACTATGTAATTGTTGAAACCAGCAGGGGTATCGAGTGTGGAGAAGTGGCAATGGCCAATCGTGAAGTATCGGATAAAAGTATCAGTTACCCGCTGAAAAAGCTGATTCGCATTGCTGATGAAAATGACATAAAAAAAATGAACGACAATAAGGCAAAAGAAGCAAGAGCTTTTGAAATCTGTACCCAGAAAATCAAAGCCCATCAATTGAAAATGAAATTGGTGAATGTGGAATATACTTTTGACAATAATAAAATACTTTTTTATTTCACAGCTGATGGCAGAGTGGATTTTCGTGAATTGGTCAAAGACCTTGCCTATATTTTTAAAACAAGGATAGAACTCAGACAGATCGGTGTGCGGGACGAGGCAAAAATGCTCGGAGGCTTGGGAATATGCGGCAGACCTTTTTGCTGCAATTCATTTTTAGGGGAATTTCAGCCTGTTTCCATTAAGATGGCAAAGGAACAGGGAATGTCACTCAATCCCGTTAAAATATCAGGTACCTGCGGCAGACTGATGTGTTGTCTGAAATATGAACAGGAAGCATACAGCGACCTACTCAAAAAGACACCCAAAATCGGAGCGATCGTCGATACTCCCGACGGTAAGGGTACGGTAGAGGATATGAATCTGATTACAGGCAAATTGAGTGTTTCTCTCAATAAATCGCCCGATGCCGCATTGAGAACTTACAACGTTTCGGAAGTAAAACTGATTAAAGATGCTCAGATAAGAGTTGACAAATCCGAATTTGAAAAACTGAAAAAATTAGAAAAATAAAAAGTAATAACAGTCAGGAGAAAGTAATGGAAAAAGAAAATATACAGTTAAAGGCAATCCCTGTTGTACCTATGAGAGGATTGGTGATTTTTCCGGGAACCATACTGCATTTTGATGTCATGAGGTCAAAATCCATTATGGCTCTTACGGAGGCAATGAATAGCGACAGAGAATTGTTTATGACTGCTCAGAAAGATATAAGTCAGGACGATCCCGACAGCAATGCACTGTATTCTGTCGGTGTTGTTGCCAATATACTTCAGATAGCCCAGATAGGGGAGAATATTTTCCGTGTCATTGTAAAGGGAATATACAGAGCGAAGTCGGAAGAATTTATCGACAGCGAGGAAGTCATCGAAGCAATGACACGGGAATTGAAAGAAACTTCTGTTCCGGGTACCGTGAAAACGGAAGCACTGATGAATATTGCCAAAAATATGTTTGAAGAATTTTCTGTGCTTAATCCTCACGTTCCGCAGAATATGATCGCAGCTGTGTCCGAAATGACAGACCCGGGCAAACTTGCGGACTATATTGCGGATAATGTGGTAAGGGACTATAAGAAAAAACAAAAAATTCTGGAGATGACTCACGCCGGCAAACGCCTTGAAAAAATCATTACCATGTTCAAGCACGAAAACAGTGTGCTTGCAATTGAAGGCGAGATTGTAGAAAAAACAAAACTGAATATGGAGGAAAATCAAAAAGAGTATTACCTCCGTGAAAGATTGAAAGCCATTCATGATGAATTGGGAGATGAAGAAGATTCTCAGACGGAATTCAATGAATACCGGGATAAAATCAATCATCTTGCCACTAACGATGAAAACAAAGAAAAATTGCTGAAAGAAGTACAGCGTCTGGAAAATTCTTTTGCCAATTCGGCAGAGGCAAATGTGATACGAACCTATCTGGATACCTGTATTGATCTTCCGTGGGGAGTCTATACTAAGGATAAACTCGACATTGTTAAAATTGCCGAAAAACTTGATAAAAATCATTACGGACTAAAAAAAGTAAAAGAAAAAATTATCGAAACACTTGCTGTCCGAAAACTGAATCCCAAGGCAAACGGACAGATACTGTGTCTGGCAGGACCTCCCGGAGTGGGCAAAACATCGATTGTACGTTCGATTGCTGATGCAATGGGAAGAAAATATCAGAGAATTGCATTGGGAGGTGTCCGTGATGAATCTGAAATAAGGGGTCACAGAAGAACCTATGTCGGTGCAATGATGGGACGAATTATGTATGCAGTTAATCAGGCAAAATCTTCCAATCCTATTATACTGCTTGATGAAATTGATAAACTCGGAAATGATTTCAGAGGAGATCCGTCATCGGCATTACTGGAAGTGCTGGATGCGGAACAAAATTCTACTTTTTACGATCATTATATTGATATGCCCTATGATCTGAGCAAGGTAATGTTTATCACAACAGCCAATGATTATACTTCGATTCCTCCCGCACTGGCTGACAGAATGGAACTGATACATATAGACAGCTATACCCGTGAAGAAAAATTCCGCATTGCGAAATTTCATTTAATGTCAAAGCAGCTGAAACGTCACGGATTGAATGCAAGACAATTTAAAATTAGTGATGATGCCATTTACGATCTGGCAGACAGCTATACCAGAGAAGCGGGTGTGCGTTCGCTGGAGAGGGAACTTTCGTCATTGATGAATAAGGTGTCGGTTAAAATTGTATCGGGCGAAGCAAAATCTGTAAAAATAACGAAAGAAAATATAGAAAGTTTTCTCGGGGCGAGAAAATTCAAAAACGATACAATGCATCAAAATGATGAAGTCGGCTTGGTAACAGGTCTTGCGTGGACTGCCGTAGGCGGTGAAACACTTCCTGTGGAAGCAGCTGTAATGACCGGCAGCGGCAAGATGGAACTGACAGGTTCACTCGGTGATGTAATGAAAGAGTCCGCTTATGCCGCCTACACCTGTGTAAGAACAATGGCGGATCAACTGAATATCGACAGTGATTTTTATAAGAATAAAGATATACATATTCACGTCCCCGAGGGTGCTGTACCCAAGGACGGACCTTCCGCAGGTGTTACGCTTGCTACGGCTATCACATCGGCACTCACAGGAAAACCGGTAAGACACGATGTGGCTATGACAGGTGAAATTACCATCAGGGGAAGAGTATTGCCGATAGGCGGTCTGAAAGAAAAGACAATGGCGGCGTACAGACTGGGAATCAAAACGGTGATCGTTCCCGAAGACAATCGTTCCGATCTGGAAGAAGTAGATGAGATTGTCAAGAACTCTGTGGAGTTTGTTTTTGCAGACCACATCAACACGGTTCTGAATACGGCTTTGGTATCGGATTAAAAAGGGGGAAACCAATATGAATTTTCACATTGCGGAATTTCAGGCATCATACGGCAATTCAAAACAAATCCCTGTTTCCGATATTCCGGAAATTGTTTTCTCGGGGAAATCAAATGTAGGCAAATCGTCATTGATCAATAAGATCCTTTACAGAAAATCAATTGCAAGAGTCAGTGCAAAACCCGGCAAAACGGCCACCATTAATTTCTTTTCTTTAAAGGAAGCGTACTTTGTCGATTTGCCCGGATACGGTTATGCCAAGGTTTCACAGGCTGAAAAGAAAAGATGGGCAGAACTGGTGGAAGGATATTTTGCACAGGACAGAAACATTGCTCTTGTGGTACAGATATGTGATATTCGTCATAAACCCACCGCCAATGATATTTCGATGATTGATTTTCTTTATCATCATGATTATCCTTTTATTGTGGCACTGACGAAGGCGGATAAGCTGAAGAAATCACAGCTTCAGCAGCATATTGCCGAAATTGCCGAAGAACTTTCGGAATATGAGGGGGCTATGCTGTTTCCATGTTCTTCCAATGATGGTGCCGGTATTGAGGAGATACGGCAGATGATTGAAAAAAGTGTGAATAATCAATGATTATTCTATCATTTGTATCAGAGCGGCAGTTAACAGCTGCCGCTTTTGCTCACTCGACCATTTCGCTGTTAGTAGGATATGACAAAATGCAAGCGGTTTTAGGAAAATGCCTGATAAAATTGATTTTCGTGGCTTTTGCTTTGTGATTGTTGATTATTGGCGTTTTGTGTGTTAGAATAGAATCAGTATTCAACACAAAGGAAAGGTGATAAAGATGATAGCTGTAATCGACTATGGTGCCGGAAATCTTCAGAGTGTTGTAAAAGCCCTGAAATATATCGGCTGTGATTGTATGATTACCGATAAAAAATCCGAACTGATGAGTGCAGACGGTGCCATTCTTCCCGGAGTAGGTTCCTTTGCCGATGCTATGAACTGTATGAACCGCTCCGGAATGTCTGAGGCGGTGATGGAATACGTGAACAGCGGCAAACCGTTTCTCGGAATATGTCTGGGACTTCAGCTGTTGTTTGAAGAAAGCGAAGAAAGCCCGGGTGTCAAGGGTCTGGGACTTTTAAAAGGCAAAATCATTAAAATCCCCAATCATAACGGAGCACTGAAAATTCCCCATATGGGCTGGAATTCTCTTGCCATACGCAATCACGGCGGGATTTTTAAAGATGTGGAAGATGACCCATACGTATATTTTGTTCATTCCTATTATCTGAAAGCAGAAGATGAAAAAATCGTTTCTTCCAGAACCTGTTATGGAGCAGAAATTGATGCTTCCGTCAGCAGCGGCAATATTTATGCGGCTCAGTTTCACCCCGAAAAAAGCGGAAAAGTGGGATTGAAAATTTTGAATAATTTCGTGGAAATCACAGGGGGGACAAAGTAATGTATGCAAAGAGAATTATTCCCTGCCTTGATGTCAAAGACGGCAGAGTTGTCAAAGGAACAAGTTTTGTAAATCTTCGTGATGCAGGAGATCCTGTGGAATGTGCCAGAATCTATGACAAAGAGGGAGCAGACGAGTTGGTGCTTCTTGATATTACCGCATCGAGTGATGCAAGAAATATTATGATTGATATTGTGCGTGCAGTAGCGGACAGCGTTTTTATTCCGTTTACGGTAGGCGGCGGTATCAGAACCATAGAGGATTTTACAGCTATTCTCAGAGCCGGTGCGGATAAGATCTCAGTCAATTCCGCTGCGGTCCACAGACCCGAGATCATTAATGAAGCGGCTTATAAATTTGGCAGTCAATGTGTCGTTACGGCTATTGATGCTAAATGCAGAGATGATCAAAGCGGTTGGGACGTGTATATCAACGGCGGAAGAATCAATACAGAAAAAGATGTTGTTCAGTGGGCAGTAGAAGCGGAAAAAAGAGGTGCGGGGGAGATACTTCTCACCAGTATGGACTGTGACGGTGTGAAAAACGGCTATGACCTTGCCCTGACAAAAGCGGTTTCCGAAAATGTGGGAATTCCTGTTATCGCATCAGGCGGAGCAGGCAAAATGGAACACTTTTATGATGCATTTACGGAAGGCAGTGCAGATGCAGTCCTTGCGGCATCATTGTTCCATTTTGGTGAAATATCGATCGGTGAATTGAAAGATTATCTCCATCAAAACGGTATTTCTGTCAGACGATGATCAGCATTGTTGATCTGTTTAAAAAATTGTGAAATATATAGTAATAAACGAAATAAAAAATGAGGCGATGCTCAATGGTAAACGATTTATTTAAAGAATTTGCAGCCTTGAACGAAACAGATGCCATTGCATTGGGAGGTTCAAGAGCAGGAGAACTGTTTGACGAAAAGTCCGACTATGATGTGTATATTTACTGTACGGATAATATATCCGAAGAAGTGAGAAAAAATATATTATCAAAATATTGCAGCAAAATGGAAATCGGCAATCATTTTTGGGAATACGAAGATAACTGTACACTGAACAACGGAATTGATATTGACATATTGTATCGTGATTTGTCGTTTATCTGTGAGGACACGGCGGCAGTAACAGAGCAATTTCAGGCGAGAAACGGGTACACAACCTGTATCTGGCATAATATCAAAACCTGTAAAGTAATATTTGACAGAAACGGCAATCTTGCTAAAGCAAAAGAACGTTTCGATATACCATATCCCAAAGAACTGAAAAAGAATATTATTACCCGAAACAGCCAACTTCTGTATGATGCGATGCCTGCCTATCTTTTTCAGATAGAAAAAGCGGTCAAGCGTGACGATATTATCAGTATCAACCATAGAACTGCAGCTTTTATGGAATCGTATTTTGACATTATTTTTGCTGCCAATGAACTCACTCATATCGGAGAAAAAAGATTGATCTCTTATTGCAGGGAACACTGTCAGATACTTCCGAAGAATTTTGAAGAAAATCTGAACACACTGTACAGTCATTTGTTTACACAAAAACAGCGTGTTCCCGAAGATCTTCGAACCATCATCAATGAATTGAAAATTTGTCTGAATTTATGATGACATCAACAAGCGTGATCAATTTTATATTGATTATGCTTGTTTTTTATTGATTGCTGGTAATGGCATTATATATATCAGAGATAGCATACCACGTCGAAAAATTGACCGTACTTGTCACGGGCAGATCAAAAATTTCCTGAAATTTTTTGACGGAAGCGGCTGTTTTGCTGCCGTAAATACCGTCCTCTATCAATTTGGGGATAGCAGGATAATTATCGGATATTCTGTTCAACTGATTTTGTATGGTCGTTACGGCCTGTCCCTGTGAACCTATACTCAGTACACCGCTGAATGACAAGGGAATTCCTTCCACTTTTTCAGCTTCGTTCAGATTAATATCATACCCGTAATAATTTCTGAGAATCTGTATGGCAGAAAAACCTTTGTCCCCCAGTTCTTTTGAACCCCATTGACTCAGCCAGCCGTCACGCATAATTCTGATACCGTCACAGTACTGAGCAAACAGCGGTTGATTGACATCGGTTCTTGAGATATAAAGGGTAAAAACCTCATCGACTATATCCGAAATTTCCTGATAGATATTTCTTCCGTAATTGAATGACTGGTCATATGCCGTAGAGTTGGTAATGGTAAAGTCATAACCTTTGCTCCGGTACCATTCGGTATAGATACGATTCATTGTAAACGAAATAATGGCAAGGATATTAGCTTTCAGAGTTTCTTTGGGCCAGCTTGCATAAATTTCGGAACTGGCGACATTTTTAATATAATCTTTAAACGGAACCGTATAATTGGCTGCGTTTCTGTTGGAGGGTACGCCGTCGTGCACAATAATGATACTCGGAACAACAGGTTTCGGCAGTACAACAAGATTGCTGGGGAAGGGTAGTTTTTTAATTTCCGCTTCGGGTATTTTATCGGGAAAATCTCCCCATAAAACAGGGTATGGAATATAAATATCCTCTATCAGCGGTTTGAGTGAAACATTTTGTATAGCGGTGGTGTCGGGATATATCTGGATATTGTCTACCAGAGCATCGCCAAAATCAGCAAGCCGTACACGCATATTGTATTGATTAAACGGACGGGGAGCATCGTGACTGTCGGAATTAGCAAGGGGAGGTGATGTCAGTCTGATAGGGGGGAGCTGTCCTTCGCTGTCGGTTTTAGCCTGTTCGATAACAACATTTGTTTCCGGGTCAAGAATGCTTACTTCGGCATTTTCGGCAGGCACACCGACTTTTCCCCGATATACATTGATTTTCAAAAGACCATATCCGCCGCTTGTATTTTGTGAAGACTGGTTTTCGGGCATAGAAAAATCCTCCTGTCGTTTCTTATAAGGAATAACTGCCGTAATTTAGCGATGTTTCTCTTAAAGAGGCAAATGTATTATACAGATTCATTTTTCCGTATCCCCACTTTACATTGGGATATGTCATATTATCATCACGAATACAGCCGCTGATCAAAAGGCTTTTGATCAGATCTCCGTTGATTGTCGGCATATTTCCCTGTATAATGCCCCATTCCATCAGAAGTGCCGCCGCTCCCGCAGTAACGGCAGCGGCAACGCTTGTCCCTGTCATAGTTCCTGTTCCTGTCGGATAAATGCCCCGGACACTAACTCCCGGAGCTACAAAATCGGGAGCCATTCTCGGCAGACGGGTAGGTCCCCAGGATGATGATACAAACAGACTATTGTCTTTTGCATTGTATGCACCGCAGGTAATGGTACGCATAGCGGCAGCAGGGTAAACAATGGTATACTCGGGTATGGGTTTCAGAAATTCAACATTTCCGCTTACCTGTCCTGTAATAGGCAGCCACGCAAAATACTGCCCATCAATGACCGAATCGCCGAAAAGACGTATTTCCCATATACCTTCGGTTGCATTTTTGAATCCGACAAAAATATTATTATTAATATCTTTGAAATATCGTATAAAAATTTTAGTATCTTCAAAAACCAGACTTTCAGAAAAATCAAGTCCGGATTTAAAAGGAATTCTCGGAATAACTTCACCCGTAGGAGATACAATTCCCACAGATACTTTGTCAAATGCGGGACCAAATATAATGACTGAAAAGGAATCACCCTGACCGTCATTTTTCACGCTGATAATATCCGCCGAAACACCCGGATTGAGTTTACCTTGTGTATGATGTTTTTTGTTGGCTTCGTTTCCGGCAGCCGTTACAAAGGCATAGCCGGGTCTTTGGGAAACAAAAGAAATATAATCTTCAAATAAGGTATTGCCGTCGTGAGCACTGGTATTGGAACCCATACCGATGCAGATCACCGCAGGCATATTCAGCTCTGATGATTTGTCGAGTATATATTTGATGCCAAGCAGAAAATCCGATGATTCGTACAGATTCGGATTTTCGGAGGGAAGAAGATAATGTTCAATATAAAAGTCTCTTGCTCTTCTCAATTTCACTGCAATAATATTGGCGTTCGGTGCAGCACCTATATAGTTATCGGTTTCGCTGGCGGCAGCAACTGAGGCGATAAACGTTCCGTGTCCGTCTTCATCAATGACAGGGACAATGCTTTTGGGTTCATCGGCATTAAGTGCTTCATTAATTTGTTGATGACTGTACGTGGAGCCAAAATAAAGATTTTTTTCACGCTCACCGTCAACAGTCTGGTCCCATATACCGAGAATTTTGCTGGAGCCGTCACTGAAGCGAAACACATTCTGAGTATAATCGATACCTGTATCAATCAATCCGATGATCACGCCCCGACCTGAAAGACGAAGAAACGGCTGATTGAGTACCTGTGTAATGCCGCTGCTGTCATTGCTTTGAATATCGAGCGGTGACAGTATTTTGGGGAAGAAGGTAAGAAAATCATTTCCCAGATCGGAAAGAAGCTGCGGTATATATTTTTCGTTCGTGTATATAAAAATATAATTATTAGCCAGTTCTGTTCCAAAATGCAGATAGGGTTTATCTTTTGCGTAATCTCTGAATTTTTCCGTATTGATAATCTGAAAATCGACGGTAGTAGGCAATTTTACAAATTCCGAAAGAGGAAGATCATCCTCATTAACGGTCTGATTGTTCATTGTATTCCTCCCTTGTATCAGATACTGCCCCATTTATACCGCTCCATATACGATACGGTATCACTAAGACAAAGTGTGCCATAGCCAAATGAAGCATTGGGATATGAAATATTCGGTCTTCTTTTTGCACCGAGCCGTAAAAAAGCACGTATTCTTTCACCATAAAAAAACGGTGAATTTCCGTCTGCAATGCCCCACTGCATCATCAGAGCCGCCGAACCGGTGACGAACGGTGCAGCAAAACTGGTTCCTGTGAAAGCATCAAAACCTCCTCCGCTTTTTGCCGATAAAACATTGACACAGGGAGCAGCAATATCGGGAATCGGCATGGCGTAGTTTCTGTTTCCGACACCGGAAAAATTAGCAATACTGCCGATTCTGTCATTATATCCTGATACACGAATCACTTTTAAAGCGGTGGAGGGAATTGTCATTGTGTTATTGACATCAGGATTGGAAAAATATGTTTTTTCGGTGACTTCTTCCAGTGTAGGCAGCCATATATTGATATTTCCGTTGACAATCGTTGATGTGAAAATTTTTAATTTCCACAATCCCGAATTGATGAAGGTGTTTTCACTGCTCCTCACCAAAAAATAAATTTCCTGAGAAACGGAATAGCGGCTCGGCTGACCGTAGAGTACAGTTAGTGCGATATTGCTCGAACGAACGGTTTTTATCTGATTTTCGATTCCTATGATCCCCGAAGACGAACCGTCAGGAAATATCAGTTCAACCGAAAAACTGTCGGCGAAATCCTTCCAGAGAGAAAGATAAAAATTTTCGATTCCGGATGCCGTAAAAAAATCAATTTCATACATTTGGTTAGAGGAAAGAAGCGTGTGATAATGGTGACCTGCACTGCCCTCATTTCCTGTGGGTATAATGATGCTGCATTTCCATTCATTGCTGATTTCCGAGATAAATTCTTCAAAAAGACTGTCACCGTTGTGAGAGCCGCTGTTCATTCCGAAACTCATATTGATAGCAACAGGTTTGTTGAAAAATCTTGATTTATCAATAATATATCGCAAAGCACGCATAATTTCGGTACTCTGGGCAAAAAAATCATTTCCCGATCTTCCTGCTTTCACAACAATCATATCCGATTCAGGAGCAACGCCCATTGTTTCGCCGCTGCTTCCCAGACCGTTGCCGGCAGCAATACCCGCAACAGCTGTACCGTGTCCCGAAAAATCTTTGGTAGGAACCAAGCTGTCATTTCCGGTCATCAGTGCCTGATTGATCTGTTCACGGGTATATTCGCTGCCACGGGTAAATCCGGCAGGAGGATTGCCGCTAACAGACTGGTCCCATATGGATAGGATTCTTGTAGTACCGTTGCTGTTTCTGAAAGCAGGGTGTGTATAATCAATTCCCGAATCAATGATGGCAGTGATAACTCCAAGCCCTGTCAGTCCGTAGCTTTGTGTTTCGGCAACGCTGCGTATACAGGAAGAAATCAGATTATAGGACGCCGCAAGATACAGATTTTTTGAAACTTCAATATCTTCGATCTCAGTATATCCGTAAAGCATAGGGATATTATCACTGTCAATGCTGAATATAGCATAGTTTGACGATATGATTTCAGCGGTACCACCTGCCGAACGAGCAGCAGAAGCAATATCACCGTTATATTTTACGATGATTTCAGTGAGTGCCATAGCTCCTCCCGGTCAATAATATCTTAAAATATGAGTACGGTCTATTTTTGCTTTGCACCAACGCTCTTTTTTCAGAATATATCCGATCAGATTGTTGTTTTTGTTCTCTTCATACCAGAACCAATAACCTTTGCCGCCCGTAAGCCATAAAAAAACAACTGTTCCACAACAGTTAGGAAGGTAAACAAGTTCACGAAAAGAAAGACATTGTGATATAGAAGGAGAAAATGACAGAAGTTTTTTTTCGCTTTTAGAAACTTTTCGTTCTTTCATTCGATACACCTCATTGTCTGTTGCTCGCATCAATGAATGTCGCTGACTATATATATGCCGACAAAAAATAAAATATGAAAAAGGTCCGTTCCTATCGGAGCGGACCTGAAAAAATGTTTATTCTTTTTTAATTTTGTTGCAGATCGAATCAAAATCGGCTTTTGGAATCAGTATGGAAACCTGTGATTCACTTGTGGTAATCAGACGTATATCGGTATGAAGCTGTGCATATTGATGAAAGATTGCTGCGGCAGCACCGGGATGATGTTCCATAGCGGGATCATTGACAGAAATTTTACAATTGCCGCTGCTGACAGACATTTTAATTTGATGGTGACTGAATTCAGATGCATCGCTTAATATTGCCGGCAGATCATCATCTTTGACAGTAAATGAAAGATCGGTCGAAAAGCTGTAAGGCGGGGAAAGGGAAATCATATCCACATCGATATTCATTTTTGAAATGCGGTCAAACACTTTGGTGATGAATACGATGTCGGACGGTACATTGTGCAGTGTCACAAGGGTAATATCATAACTCACGCTGATTTCAGGATTCATATCTGCAAAATCCTTTCGCTGTATTATTTTGACGAGAGGAGATCAGACATATCGTACATACCGGGTTCTTTTCCTTTGAGGAATACAGCGGCATTCAGAGCACCTACGGCGAATACGGTTTTGGAGCGTGCACTGTGGCTGATTTTCAGAATTTCGTCCTGACCCGCAAATATCACTTCGTGTTCACCGACAATGTTTCCGCCTCTTACGGAATGTATGCCGATTTCTTTACTCTCTCTTTTTTTACGATATGCATGACGGTCATAAATATATTCCGAATCGGTTCGTACAGTTTTTACCGCATCGGCAATCATCAGAGCTGTGCCGCTGGGTGCATCTAATTTTTGATTATGGTGCTGTTCAATAATTTCAACATCAAAATCACTGCCGAAAACAGAAGCAGCCTTTTTGGCGAGTTCGATAATGAGGTTAATGCCGAGTGACATATTTCCCGAGTAGAATACGGGAATATGATTGGCAGCATCAAAAATTTTCTTTTTCTGTTCCTCGTTATATCCGGTAGTGCAAATGACCACCGGCATTTTGTGTTCGAGTGCATATGCCAGCATCGAATCCAGAACAGCGGGATTGGAGAAGTCAACGATCACATCTGCATCAACATTCAGATTCTGAAAGCTGTCCGCATACACAAAATCAGCATTGGAAGGTTTGACAAGATCAATGCCTGCCACGATTTTTAAATCATTTCTGTTGGCTGCGGAGTGGAGAAGACTGAGTCCCATTTTTCCCGAACAGCCTGTAATTATTACATTTGTCATTTTTAAAACTCCGTTTCTTTAAAAAGAGCTGTGCAAAATTGCAGAAACTTCAATTTTGCACAGCTCAAAAAATGATAATCATTCCTTATTTGATAATTCCATATTTGATAAGACATTTTTTAAGTGCGTTAAATCCCTGTTCACTCATAGGAGCCAAAGGCATTCTGCACGGACCGCAGTTGAATCCACAAAGATTCATAGCAGCCTTTACGGGAATGGGGTTAACGTCCGAGAAAAGAGCGTCCATCAATTCGATATAGTATTTCTGGAGGGCAAAGCTGCCTTTGAAATCGCCGTCCAGTGCTTTCTGAACGATTTCGTGCGACTCTCTGGGGCAGATATTGGCAAATACCGAAATAACACCCAAACCGCCCATAGCAGTAATGGTGAATGCCTGACTGTCTTCACCGCTGTAAACATCAAGATTATCACCGCACAAAGCCATCGTTCTTACAAGAGCGGCGGTATCTCCGTTTGCTTCTTTAGTAGCGACGATATTCGGATGTTTTGACAGTTCGGCATACGTTTCGGGCTTTATGTTGCAGCCTGTTCTTGACGGAACATTATAAAGTATCACAGGAATGTTGACACTGTCTGCAATACAGTTATAATGACGTATCAGTCCATTCTGAGATGTTTTGTTGTAGTAAGGAGTAACCGAAAGAATGGCATCGGCACCGAGTTTTTCAGCTTCAACAGAAAGCTCTTTTGCGAAGAGAGTGTCATTGCTGCCCGCACCTGCGACAACGGGAACACGTTTTGCAACTTTTTTTACCGTATATTCTATTACTTGGCAGTGTTCCTCACGGCTCAAAGTAGCAGATTCGCCTGTTGTACCGCAAGTGATGATGGCATCTGTTCCGTTATTGATCTGAAAATCTATTAATCTGCCGTACTCGTCAAAATTCACGCTTCCGTCGTTGTTCATAGGGGTAACGATTGCTACGCCCGAACCGGTAAAAATATGATTGCTCATAACTTGACCTCCTGTTTTAAATAGTCAATTGAAAAGAATCTGTTATCGATCCATATAACCTTCTGCACAAAGAAGTTCTGCCAGAAGAACTGCACCGCCGGCAGCACCTCTGAGAGTGTTGTGTGACATACAAACAAATTTAATAGTATACTGTGTATCTTCACGAAGACGTCCGATAGATACAGCCATACCGTTTTCGAGATTGCGTTCAGACTTGATCTGAGGTCTGTCCGGCTCTTTGAAATAATGGAGGAACTGCTTGGGAGCACTCGGAAGATCCAGTTCCTGAGCTCTGCCGCTGTAAGATTCCCAGGTTTCAATAATTTCTTCCATTGACGGTTTCTGTTCGAGTTCTACAAATACCGCAGCTGTATGACCGTCCGAAACGGGTACACGGATACACTGAGAAGTGATGGAGGGAGAATTTGTTTTTACAATTTCGCCGTTTTCGATTTTACCCCAGATTTTGAGCGGTTCTTGTTCGGATTTTTCTTCTTCTCCGCCGATATAAGGGATTACGTTGTCTACCATTTCAGGCCATCTCTCAAATGTTTTGCCTGCACCGGAGATTGCCTGATAAGTGCAGGCAAGTACTTTTTTCACGCCGTATTTCATCAGAGGATGAATAGCCGGTACATAACTCTGGAGCGAGCAGTTGGATTTTACGGCAACAAAGCCTCTTTTAGTACCCAGACGTTTTCTCTGGTCTTCGATAATTCTGATATGATCGCTGTTGATCTCCGGAATCACCATAGGCACGTCGGGAGTAAAGCGGTTGGCACTGTTATTGGAAACAACCGGGCATTCAGCTTTGGCATAAGCTTCTTCCAAAGCACGAATCTCATCTTTTTTCATATCAACAGCACAAAATACGAAGTCAACTTTTGAAGCGATTGCTTCTACATTAGCAGCATCTTCGATAATCATATCTTTCATAGATTCCGGCATAGGCTGTTTCATAGCCCAGCGGCTGCCTGCTGCTTCATTATATGTTTTTCCTGCGGAACGGGCACTTGCTGCAAGCACCGTAACATTAAACCAGGGGTGATTTTCAAGCAGTGTCGCAAAACGCTGACCTACCATACCCGTTGCACCGATGATACCGACATTGTATTTTTTTTCCATTATCAGATAGCTCCTTTGTATAAACTTGAAAAGTCTTGTCGAATCCAAATAAAATAAAAAGACCGGAAAATTCCGGTCTGAAAATGCAAGCTGTCAGAATCTGTAAACAGAAATGTAAACGATAGCTCCCCATCATAATGATATGATGACAGTGATATGCCGCTGTGACATACCCCCAAAACAAACCCTGCCGTGATTTGATTTTCGGCAGTAAAGCTATTCACAGGGCATAAGCGACTTTGGCAGTCTGAACCCCGCTACACGCAGTACCGCACCTCTATCCGGAAACGATTTTAACTTTTGATTTAATTATAATATACCATTCAGCAGGAATGTTGTCAACTATTTTGTTGTATTTTTGGTTTAAAAATTTGTCAAAAACGGAAAGGTTTTCTTTTGTGTTTTTCTGTGATATAATGAATAGAAATTATCTGAAAAATATCTGTCTGCTATACGGACAAAAGGGGGAAATGCTGTTGCAGTGGTTCAAACATCTAAAAACCATCAATCATCATAAAATGCTTGTAATGAAATTGTGTTTTCAAATCGGGTTGTATCGGCAGGGGCTTCTGCATGATATGTCAAAATATTCTCCTGCGGAATTTTTAGTAGGAGTGAAATATTATCAGGGGACACGCAGTCCGAACAATGCCGAACGAGAAGAAAAAGGGTACAGTTCTGCATGGCTGCATCATAAAGGGAGGAACAAACATCACCTTGAATACTGGATTGATTATGATATAAGCGGCAGCGGAGAAAAAATGGCAGGAATGAAAATGCCTGTCCGATATGTAGCAGAAATGTTTTGTGACCGTGTTGCTGCGTGCAAGAATTACAGGGGCAAAGACTACACGGATTCCGATGCATACGATTATTATATGAAATCCAGAGATCATTATATTATTCATCCCGAAACGGCTGAACTGCTCGAAAAGATGCTTATAATGCTGAAGGAGGAGGGAGAAGAAAAAACGCTGCGTTATATTAAAAAAGAGATTCTGAAAAAGAAATGATTTTTCAGAATCTCTTTTTTGATTATAGGGAAGTATCAATAATTCGGACGGCTTCTTCAAAGACACTTTCACACTGATCTGCATATATCCATTTGATATATGCATCACGTTTAAACCATGTCAGCTGCCGTTTGGCATAGTGACGGGTTTCCTGTTTGAGCTTTTCAAGTGCCGTATTCAAATCAATTTTTCCGTCAAGATAGGGTTTCAGTTCTTTATAGCCGATAGCGGCAGCAGCGGTTTGTCCTGCCTGCATTTCAAAAAAAGTTTTTGTTTCTTCCAGAAGTCCCTGCTCCATCATGAAATCAACACGCCGGTTAATTCTGTCGTACAGTTTTTGTCTGTCTGCAAATGTAATTCCGATTGCCGTAACATCAAGCGGAGAGGGAATTAATTTTGATTTTCTGATATGTTCAGACATCGTCATACCCGTTGTTCTGTAAATTTCGATAGCACGGATAATTCTTTTTCGGTTGTTCGGGTGCAGTTCCTGTGCAGTTTGGGGGTCAAATGCCGATAATTCGTCAATCAGACTTGCTCCGCCTTCTTCGTCGTATCGCCGGTTCAGTTCCATACGAAGTTTTTTGTCGGATTCTTCGGAAGAAAATTGGACATTTTCGATCAGCGAACGCACATACAGTCCCGTACCTCCGCACAGGACAGGGAGTTTGTTTCTTGCGGTAATATCATCAATTGCCTTGTTGGCAAGTTCTGTAAACTGCGAAACAGAAAATGTTTCCGAAGGCGGCAAAAAATCAATCAGGTGATGGGGAATACCGCCCATTTCTTCCTCATCGGGCTTTGCGGTAGCGATTGTCATACCTTTGTATATCTGCATAGAATCAGCAGAAATTACCTCGCCGTTATATTTTTGAGCTATTTTTACAGCGAGCGAAGTTTTTCCCGAGGCAGTCGGACCGACAACAGCTATCAGTTTTTTTTTCATCATCATTCATTCCTTATGCTGATTTATTAAAATTTTCAGAGCATTGACGGCCGTTTTAATAGCAGCATTCATATCAAAATGATCGTCATCTTTCAGGGACATTTTTTTTCTTTCCTGGTTCCATAGGGCATGCAGCACACAGCCGATTTTGATTTTTCTTGCCGCAGCAACGGTAAACAACGCAGCTGTTTCCATTTCCGATGCCAATACACCTAATTTTTTCCAGGCTTCCCATTTATGTTTTAATTCATATTCCACAGGCATTGTTTCCGGAGAATGTTGACCGTAAAAAGAATCTTTGCTTTGAATAATGCCGGTATGAAAACGGAAACGATTTTCCTCTGCTGCTTTGGCAAGTGCCGACAGTACTTCAAAATCAGCAGCAGCAGGAAATTCGATCGGAGCGTATTCTTTGGAGGTTCCCTCCATTCTGACAGCGGCTGTCGGTATCACGAGATCGCCCGGAACGACATCAAGATGAATGCCGCCGCACGTACCGATGCGTATGGCGGTTTTTACACCTGCTTTTGCCAGTTCTTCCAGTGCGATTGCGGCAGATGGTCCGCCTATGCCTGTTGACATTATGATGATTCGCTTACCGCAGAGTGTTCCGCAGTAAGAGGTGAATTCACGATTTTGTGCAAGGGGACGGGCATCATCGAGAAATTCTGCAATTTTTGGCACTCTTCCGGGATCGCCCGGCAATATGGCATATTCTGCCCCTTGATTTTTATTGATTGCTATATGAAACAGCTTATCCATCAACAGCATCGCCTTTCAAAAAACAGCCGCCGAAAACAGACGGACCGGAGTATTGTCAGAACATATCTTTCTTTTTCAGAATAAGATACATAATGATCATTAATATCAACGAGAAGATGATAGGAAACCACCATACCTGATCGAAAGGAAGACCGCCCACAATATTCATTCCATAGATACCGGAAATAACCGTAGGCACGGATACCAGCAAAGTCAGTGATGCCTGAATTTTCATAACGGTATTCAGGTTATTGGAAATAATGGAAGCAAACACGTCCATCGTACCGGTAAGAATATTGAGATATGTGCCTGCCATATCCACTGCCTGTTTGACTTCAATCAGTACGTCTTCCAGAAGATCCTGATCTTCCTCGTAGAGTTTGATGTGTCTTCCTCTCATAATTTTTTCAAGGGTAATTTCATCGGATTTCAGTGATGATGAAAAATAGACCAATGATTTTTCTATATCAAGAAGCTGGTTCAGGTCTTTGTTTTTGGCAGAGCGTCTTAATTCACGTTCAATGCGGTTGCTGATTTTATCGATTTGTTTGAGATACTGAAGATATTTTGTGGCCATTCTCAGCATAATATGCAGTACAAAATGGGTTTTGTACTTGGTGACTACATTGCGTACAACACCTTCGGAAAATTCACTGAGAACTGTATTTTCACGCAAAGATACGGTAATCACGTTTTTATCGGTAAAGAGGATACCGATCGGCATAGTGGAATAAGTAATATTTTTTGATACTTTTTCAACCATAGGAATATCGATAATAATGAGGGTGGTTCCGTCCTCGCTGTCAATATGTGAAGATTCTTCTTCGTCAAGTGCAGAACGCAGAAGCTCGGGAGGAATATTAAAAAAATCCAGAAGATACTGTACTTCATCTTCATCGGGAGCGACACAGTTGACCCAGCAGCCTTCTTCATAATTTTTGATTTCTTCTATTCTGTCGTTGATTGTTTTATAGTAATTGATCATAAAAATGCCCTTTCTGTTATCAGGGGGGCATCAAGTAAAAAGGCATACTATGCCCCCGATAAAATGAAAATAAAACACCTGTTTACCGTAAGGGTCGGGACTCATAGTATTACCACCTCGCAAAAAAGATTTACCTATAACATTATAGTAAATTTATATAAAATAATCAAGTGAAAAATAGGAACATATCATTTTTACACAAAAGAACACACCGACAGCTGCGATGTGTTCTCAAAAAATATAGATAGGTAGTGATTATTTTACATTAACGATAAAATATTTTGAAGTATATTGACCTTTGCCGTCACGGCAAGCAATTCTTACAGTATATTTACCTGCTTTGGATGGAATGTGAATGGTGTGTTTATCCGCCGTAGAATATCCCTGGACATCTTTCCAAGCATCGTTATTCAGTCTGTATGAGTATTTATATCGGTAAGGAACAACGCCGCCTGTAAATTTTGCGTAAGCAGTGAGAGAATTTCCTTTTGATAAAGTATAGGCACTGAGTTTTGAACCGTTGTCTTTAAAGGTCTTTTTTGTATCCTGTTTTACCATCAGATAGGTATATTTTGAGGTGTAGCCGCCGTTTTCATCCAGTGCTGCGATTCTGATGGTGTAGTTTCCGGGCTTGGATAATGCAGGTATCCGGCAGGTATTATTGGTAACGTAGTTTTTGGTAATATCAATCCATTTATTGTTAATATCGTCTTTGTAAGAATATTTGTATTTGAGCGAATAAGAAGCATTAAAATCTGCATTGGCTGTTATATTGTTCCAATTGACCCAAGTAGAGGTGGTAAGTACTTTTTGGTTATTGGTAAGTCTTGAATTTCTGTTTGAAAGCAGTGATACAAATTTCAACGTTCCGTGGGCATTGTATTTATTAGAAGATGCAACGCATTTTTCTGCCGTAGAGCCGCTGTAACCGTAAATAGTGGCAGAACCTTTCAGAGATGTCAGAATCTCCATATTTGGATTCAGCATGGTGATACTTTCGGGATTGCAATCGTGAAACGCCCCATTGCCAAGCGTTTTTACGGTTGATGGAATCACGATATTTTGGATATGGCAATGATCAAATGCACTTTCTCCAATGTATTCCACACCGTTTTGCATCTGAACGGTTTCCAGAGAGAAAATGCCAAAAAAAGCATAATCATCAATTGATTTTAATGTATCGGGCAGAGTAATGGTTTTCAGATTACTATATCTTCCTGTACCCAGATCATCAGGAGAAATAAGACTGACAGCGGTCACTTTTTTGAAATCAACGTATGACGGGATAACGGCATTGATGTCATCTTCATTGATCGCTGTTACGGTAATCGTTCCGTCATCGTTGATTCGGTAATCGGTTACTGATTCGGGATTGGTGGGGGACAACGCATAGGCATGGATACTTGTTGAAACATTCGATGGTAAAATGTTGGCAATGCCTCCGCTGCCTGTGAGCAGTGCTGCTGCGGCAGCAACAGCAAAAATTTTTACGCTTGTTCTGTGTTGTTTGTGTTTGGTCATTTCAAACGCCTCCGTTTAATTTTTTGAGGATTTTTCTTCCTCTATTATAACAGACACAGTAAAAAAATAAAAGGTTCAATCAAAAATAATGAAAAAAATTTTTAAAATCCCTTCCTATTTTTGTTTTTTTAATGTATAATATAAAACTGTAAGTATGATATTATGTCATACAAAAAATTAATTATCATTTGGAGCGTGATTACAATGTCATTGGTAAATGCAGCAGAAATGCTTACTAAGGCAAAGGCAGGACACTATGCAGTAGGTCAGTTCAACATCAACAACCTTGAATGGACAAAGGCAATTCTTCTTACAGCTCAGGAACTGAATTCTCCCGTAATCCTTGGTGTTTCGGAAGGTGCAGGCAAGTATATGACAGGCTTTAAGACGGTTGCAGCTATGGTTAAAGCAATGGACGAAACTCTCGGAATTACAGTTCCGGTAGCTCTTCACCTTGACCACGGTACATACGAGGGCTGTTATAAGTGTATTCAGGCAGGCTTTACATCTATTATGTTTGACGGTTCTCACTACCCCTTTGAGGAAAATCTTGCAAAATCAAAGGAACTCGTTAATGTTGCTCACGGTCTCGGACTTTCCATTGAATGCGAAGTAGGTTCAATCGGCGGTGAAGAAGACGGCGTTGTAGGTATGGGTGAGTGTGCAGATCCTAACGAATGCAAAGTAATTGCAGACCTTGGTGTTGATATGCTGGCAGCAGGTATCGGTAATATCCACGGTAAATATCCTAATAACTGGCAGGGACTCAGCTTTGAAACACTTGCTGCTATTCAGGAAAAAACAGGTGCAATGCCTCTCGTACTCCACGGCGGTACAGGTATTCCCGCAGATATGATCAAGAAAGCCATCTCTCTTGGTGTTTCAAAGATCAACGTTAACACAGAGTGTCAGCTTTCTTTCCAGGAAGCTACCAGAAAGTACATTGAAGACGGCAAGGATCTCCAGGGCAAGGGCTTTGACCCGAGAAAACTTCTTGCACCGGGCTTTGAAGCTATCAAGGCAACTGTTAAAGAAAAGATGGAACTTTTCGGTTCGGTAGGCAAGGCTTAATTTTAAAAATTATTTTCGTATGGATTAAAAAATTGAATCGGCAGACGAATCTGAAGCCTGCCGATTCATCATTTCAATTAAATCACGGAATGGAGAATGGATTATGACGATCAGACTGACAAATGATGAAATAGAAGAAATAGATGGATTTATTGATTTCTTTGAAAGCGAAAGTGATGAAGTGTCCTGCTTTACAAAAATTAAAAATATTGTTGAGTATAAAAAACATATTGAAGATATTGATTCTGATGATGTTTTGGCGATAAGAGAAGAACTTTGTAATGTAAATGATTTTTTTGAAAGCATTAATATCGATACAGGTCTGATCAAAAGATTAATTTATTCTTTTTCTATTATTTGATAAATTTATGCTTGCATTTTTGAAAACGCTGTGTTATAATAAGCAAGCAGTCTTCTTGATGCATATTAGGAGAGTTGTCCGAGCTGGCCGAAGGAGCACGATTGGAAATCGTGTAAACGGCTACAACCGTTTCGAGGGTTCGAATCCCTCACTC
>CACYDP010000047.1 GCA_902773135.1 uncultured Ruminococcus sp. | reverse complement strand
CTGCTTTCCTCTGTGGAAGGAGTACTGCTTTCCTCTGTGGAAGGAGTACTGCTTTCTTCTGTGGAAGGAGTACTGCTTTCTTCTACGGGAACAGTCACTGTGAGATCTTTGGTATATTCTTCGGAAACATCGCCGTTTTCATTAGTGAGTACGAGAGTTGTCGAATATACACCCTCTTTATCAGTGTAAGCGGTATACGGTTCGGAACCGGTATAAATTTCTTCACCGTCCAGTTTTACAGTCCACTGATAATCCTTAATCGGTGAAATCGTATATCTGCTCTTATCATTAATAGATACTGCATCGCCTACCAGAGCTTCAGTAATTTCTGTACCGTCTTCGGTGACATAAGCAAATCTAGGAGTAAGGCTTACAGTTACTTCTGTTACTGTAAGAGTATCTTCATATGCCTTTGAAACGATGCCGTAAGCATTTTCGATTACCAGAGATGTTACATATGTACCAACTTCCTCTGTATACTTGGTATAGGGTTCGGAACCGGTATAGATCTCTTCGCCGTCTTTAGTAACGGTATAAGTACGTTTGGTAATAGCAGAACCTTCAAATGTAGAGAGATCCTCTACGGTTACTGTATCTCCCACAAACGCTGTATTAATCTTTTCGTTAGCAACATCTCTGTATTCAAAGACAGGGTTCAGCATAACATCATTGGTAGAAGTCATCTTCAGATCCATAAAATATGCTTCCGGGTTACTTACTGCATAGGGACCGAAGCTTCCTGCCTGAGCTTCTGCTTCAACGCTTGTCAGTTCTTCGCCATTGATATATACAGTCACCTTATCCTCATTCACATCGATCATAATGTCGTGGAATGTTTTTACAAGAGACTTATCCAGTTCGCCGTAAGCAAGAACCTTACCTTCTGCATACTTTACTGCATCTGCATCTTTACCGCTGTGGTCATAAGTACCGTCTTTCGCATCAACGGTGCCATGATAGAGAGGTCCTCTGTGAGAACTGCCGTCTTTAGCCGGATGCCAGCTGCTGATATACGCAATACTCCAATAAGGTGTGCTGTATGATGAACTAAGGTGGCATTCTTCATAAGCATAGAAAGAATACTCAGGATCTTCATCTGTTCCGCCTGTTCTCATACCCCAGGTAAATCCGCAGGGGTCAAAGTTTTCATTTTTCATTTTAAACGAAAAGCGACCGGTGGTCAGGTTATCGATGTCAGGATTGTAGAAGCCTGTCCAACCTACGTTTTCAGTGGTATTCATCCATTTATTTGTGCTGTCGTATTTCCAGCCGGCATTGTATGCTCTGCCAAAACTGGAATTGGGATAGTTAATCCATGTATCGAATACTGTTTTGGTTTCAATATCAATATCACTATCTGCTACGGTTTCAACAACAGAACTGCCGCCGTCTGTTTCTCCTTCTGCAAATGCCGTAATGGACATCATAGAAAATGTACTTACCGCAAGAGCGGCAGCAAGAGCGATTGCCAATGCTTTCTTTTTCATATGCAAATTCTCCTTTAATATTTTATGATAACCAATAGTTCGATTATCAGGACTATTTTAACACACACTATCATAATATGTCAAGAATTTGCAATATTTTTTTGGATAATTATTTTCAGATGTTTCATTTACTGTTTGCAAAATCAAAATGATTATGATATAATTGCTGCGATATTCAGGTCGGAGGTTTTGAGAATGGATTGGGAATTTTACATTTTGAATTATATTCGGGAAAATATGACATCGGACATTTTAAATACGCTGATGCCTGTCGTTTCGATGATAGGCAACGGTGTTCTGTGGGCTTTGACAGCGGTTGTATGTCTTATCATTCCCAAAACCCGTTTGTTCGGCAGAACTCTGACATTTGATCTGATTTTCGGAGTGATCACCTGCAATCTGATTTTGAAGACAATCGTACAGCGTATCAGACCTTACGATCTTAACAGTACCGTTTCCCTTCTTGTCAATGCCGAACCGGATTTTTCTTTTCCGTCGGGACATACCTTTTTTTCTTTCACGGTCGCTACTATTATTTTTTTATACAATAAAAAATGGGGCGTTATTGCCTATCTGTTTGCCCTGACCGTAGCATTTTCAAGGCTGTATCTATACGTCCACTTCCCCACCGATGTGATCTGCGGTGCTATCTTCGGCGTACTGACTGCCATAGCCGTTTATCATTTCGATAAAATGCTGTTTTCGGATAACAACCGTCATCAACTGCTATCATCATCTGAAAAATAAAAACTTTTTGTCACGGGTCTGTCCGGCACATCTGCCGGACAGACCCGTTTTTTGTGCCATGCGGCACAGGCTCTTATACACATGTCAGCAATTCTGTAATTTTGGCAAACTGTTCCATTGTCATTTCTTCTGCTCTTGCGGTGGCATCGATGCCGGCAGATAAAAGAATGTCCGAAATCACAGATTTGGAAACAGAAAGCCCCGAACTCAATGAGTTGGAAAGCGTTTTTCTTCTCTGCGAAAAAGCAGCCTTGACTACTTTAAAAAACATCTGTTCATCTTCAACCTTCACAGGAGGTTCTTTTAAAATATTCAGCTTGATCACAGCCGAATCCACTTTCGGTGCGGGCATAAAACTTCCTTTGGACACTTTAAACAACAGTTCCGGTTCGGAATAATAATGCACCGCCGCACTGATTGCCCCTGACTGTCTGGTACCGGGAGCAGCACAGATTCTCTCTGCTGCTTCTTTCTGCACCATTACCGTAAGGCTTTGAATCGGCAGACGTTCTTCCAGTATTTTCATAATAACAGGCGATGTGATATAGTACGGAAGATTGGCACACACTACCGCTTCACCATCGGGAAATTCTTCTTTCAGCAATTGTTTCAGATCAGTTTTCATTACATCTGCATTCAGTATTTTGATATTATCATATCCGGACAAGGTTTCACTCAGAACGGAAAGCAGTCTTTTATCCAATTCCAATGCCACTACCTTATGGGAAATTTCTGCTAATTCTGCCGTCAATACACCTGCTCCGGGTCCGATCTCTATCACTCCCACACAGTCAGACGCTCCGCTCATTTGAGCCATTTTCGGACATACTCCCGGATTCGTCAGAAAATTTTGTCCGAGTGCCTTTGAAAATGTGAATCCGTGTTTTGACAGCACTCCCCTGACATAAGAAATATCTGTTAATTTACTCATATTGCCTCCCGGTATCTTGATTTTTTGTGTCAGTCGTATGTATCAGATACGCCCTAAACAAATTCATTATACCATACATTTTTATATTTGTGTACAGGTCACAGAAATTTTCCTCGATGATATAGATTTTTTTTCCGGGCTGTGATATAATATTTTCATCATTCTTTTGGAGGCTCGTTTTATGAATATTACACTTCTCGGCTGCGGACGCTGGGGTTCGTTTATCGCCTGGTATCTTGATAAAATCGGACATAATGTTACCATATGGGGATTGAAAGATGCTCCGCAGTTTATCGAAATTAAAAATACAAGAAAAAACAATATCCTTACATTCAAAGAATCTATCAAAGTAACCGATGACCTTGCATCTGCTGTGAACAGTGCGGAAATCATCATTATATCCATCAGTGCTCAGGCACTCCGTTCTTTTCTCGGTACTTTGACGGGATTGGATATGCAAAACAAAAAATTGGTTCTTTGTATGAAAGGAATCGAAGTCAGCACGGGCAAAAGACTGACTGAGGTGGTATCCGAAACACTGGGAGAGCAAATACCGACTGCTGTATGGGTCGGTCCGGGACACCCACAGGATTTCAGCAGAGGAATTCCGAATTGTATGGTAATTGATTCTCGATATGACGATCTGAAAAAACAGCTCATTGGTGAATTTTCCAGTGAACTGATCCGTTTCTATGTAGGAAAAGACCTGATTGGCAACGAGATCGGTGCTGCCGCTAAAAATACAATCGGTATCGCAGCAGGTATGCTGGACGGTCTGAATTTATCATCTCTCAAAGGTGCCCTGATGTCCAGAGGTACAAGGGAAATTGCACGTTTGATTAAAGCAATGGGAGGAAACGAACTTTCGGCATACGGCTTATGTCATCTGGGCGATTACGAGGCTACTCTTTTTTCTCAATACAGCCACAACAGAAAATTCGGCGAAATGCTGGTACAAGGTCAGCAATTTGATCTTCTTGCCGAAGGTGTCGATACCACCAAAGCACTTGTGTTGCTCGGCGAAAAATACAAGGTAGACCTCCCCATTTGCAATACTGTCAACAGTGTAATTGCAGGTACCATGACCGCAAAACGTGGTCTTTCGGATTTGTTTTTGAGAAGCATCAAAGAAGAATTCTGATATTTCGGCACGGTGTAAGGAGAAGATCTTCCCGAAAGATTTTCTCCCCTGCCCTGCTCTTAGAGCCTGTTTAAAAATGATTTTATGATGATTTTTATTTTTTGATTTTTTCTAACATTTTTATTGACAAACATTTTGATTTGTTATATAATATAAACTGTTCTTGATATGATTCGCCGGCATGTCGGAATTGGCAGACGAGACAGACTCAAAATCTGTTATCCGCGAGGGTGTGTGGGTTCAAGTCCCACTGCCGGCACCAGAATTTAAAAGCCTTGACAGAATTTCTACACGCTGTCAAGGCTTTTTGCTTTGATTTCCGATTTACTTATTCCCGTAATGTGAATTTTACTTATTTTTTAATTGTCTTCAATTCTGAAATTAACCTGTGTCATATCAATCATCTCTCTATATAATGTCAAGAATCAGTTGACAAAATTCACATTTTCCTGTACGCACCTGAAAACTGTCTGACAGCTTTCAGGTGTTTTTATTTTCAAAATAACAATAATTTCCGGAAATTGATATTACAACATAACAGCAACAATAACAGCAACAAAATATTAATAAATTCAAAAGCTATTCACTGGGTATAAAACAAAAAATTGATCTTGAGGAATAGTATATGACCTTATGAATGAACGATTAATTTTCCGTCTGTTTCGTCTACGGTAAGACAGGTTTCGGGTGCAAGATCCTCTGCTATAATTTTTCTCGCAACCAGCGTTTCAACATTTGACTGCAAAAATCTTTTCAGCGGACGGGCACCGTAAACAGGGTCATAACCGTTATCGGCAATATATTTCTTTGCCTTGTCCGTAACAACAATGTGAAGTTGTTTTTCCGAAAGACGCTGATCCAATGCAGCCACCAACAAATCAATAATACCGTAAATATTATCTTTTGTGAGCGGCTTATAAAATACCGTTTCATCGATTCTGTTCAGAAACTCGGGACGGAAACTGCGTTTCAGAATCGCATTGACCGATTCTCTTGCTGATTCGCTGATTTCTCCGTTTTCTTCAATGCCCTCAAGTATTATATCTGAACCGAGATTGGACGTGAGGATAATAATGGTATTTTTAAAGTCTACCGTTCTTCCCTGGCTATCGGTAATTCTGCCATCGTCCAGTACCTGTAAAAGAACATTGAAAACATCGGGATGAGCTTTTTCCACTTCATCAAACAGAATAACCGCATAGGGTTTTCTTCTGACAGCTTCCGTAAGCTGACCGCCCTCGTCATATCCGACATAGCCGGGAGGTGCTCCTATCAGACGTGATACGGAATATTTTTCCATATATTCGCTCATATCCAGTCTAATCATATTATGCTCATCATCAAACAATGCCTGTGCCAATGCTTTGGCAAGTTCGGTTTTACCGACACCGGTGGGACCTAAGAACAAAAATGATCCGATCGGACGTTTCGGGTCTTGTATTCCCGCACGTGAACGAAGTATCGCATCGCATACTTTTTCTACCGCTTCATCTTGACCTATGACACGTTGGTGAAGTGTATCATCAAGATGGAGTAGCTTTTCCCGCTCGCCCTCCATCAGTTTGGAGATGGGAATTCCCGTCCATCTTGCGATAATTTTTGCGATTTCTTCTTCAGTGACACGATCTCTGAGAAGGGTGTTTTTATTTTCTTCGGCAATTTTTTCCTGCTCTTCCAATTCTTTCTGCAAAGGCGGCAGTACACCGTATTTCAATTCAGCGGCACGTCCGAGGTCGTATTCATTTTGTGCCTTTTCTATCTGGGCATTGGTCTGTTCTATTTTTTCACGTATTTTCTGCACTTTTTCAATAGACTGTTTTTCATTGTCCCATTTTGCTTTCATCGAATTGAATGTTTCACGGTAATTGGCAAGTTCTTCTCTTATCTGAGAGAGATGTTCCAGCGACAATTTATCGGTTTCTTTCTGCAAGGCGGCTTCTTCTATTTCAAGCTGCATAATTTTATGGGAAATCGTATCCATTTCAATCGGCATACTGTCGATTTCCGTCTTGATCAATGCACATGCCTCATCAACCAGATCAATCGCTTTATCCGGCAAAAATCTGTCTGAGATATATCTGTTGGACAGCACAGCAGCCGCAATCAATGCCTGATCCTGAATTTTGACACCGTGATAAACTTCATACCGCTCTTTCAGACCTCTTAAAATAGAAATACAGTCTTCCACATTCGGTTCACTGACAAGTACCGGCTGAAAACGTCTTTCCAGTGCCGGATCTTTTTCAATATACTGGCGATATTCATTGAGTGTTGTTGCACCTACACAATGAAGTTCACCTCTTGCAAGCATCGGTTTCAGCAAATTGCCTGCGTCCATCGCACCATCACTTTTACCTGCTCCGACAATGGTATGAAGTTCGTCGATAAACAGAATGATATTTCCGTCACTCTTTTTTACCTCATTCAGAACCGCTTTTAATCTTTCTTCAAATTCTCCTCTGAATTTTGCTCCTGCAATCAAGGCACCCATATCCAATGAAAACAGTTTTCTGTTTTTCAGGTTATCCGGCACATCGCCCCTGACAATTCTCAGAGCAAGCCCTTCTGCGATCGCTGTTTTGCCTACGCCGGGTTCACCGATCAGACAAGGATTGTTTTTGGTTTTTCTCGAAAGAATTCTGATAACATTTCTGATTTCGTCATCTCTGCCTATCACAGGATCCAGCTTTTGCTGACGGGCAAGTTCCACCAAATCCTGACCGTACTTTTTCAATACATCATAAGTACCCTCCGGATTATCGGTGGTAACTCTCTGGTTGCCTCTGACATCTTTCAGGGCATTTAAAAAACTGCTGATATTGATGCCGGCTTTGTCAAGAATTTGTTTGATATTATCCTGCGGTTTTTTAAGAATACCGAGCATAATATGTTCCACCGAAACATACTCATCTTTCATTTTTTCAGCTTCGTTTTCAGCCTCTGTCAATGCACTGTTGACTTCCGCAGACATATACAATCTTTCGGAAGACGCTCCGCTGCCGCTGACTTTCGGGAGCTTATCCACTTCTTTTTCAAATATTTTGGCAAGGTTTTCAGGGGAAGAACCTATTTTCCTGACCATTTCGGAAATCAGCCCGTCCTGCTGTTTTACAAGAGCAAGCAGGATATGTTCCTGCCTTAATTGCTGATTGCCGTTTTCAATCGCTGTTTCCTGTGCTTCCTTGATTGCTTCAATGCTTTTTTGTGTTAATTTTTCTACATTCATATTACTGTTCAGCCTTTCTGTCAGTTTGATAGATACGTTCAAAAGAGGACTGCACTGCGGCACTCCCCTTTTGATTGAATCATCTGTTATTTGATTTTCAAAAGTCCAAGTGACTGGGGAAGCATGGTCAATTCTTTCTTTGCCGCACAAATTTTTCCGATGGTAAAGACAGGCTCACATTCAAAATCAAACGGTGCGGTCTGTTCTTTATCCGAAGGATTGACGGCAATCAGGAACTGACCTCTTTTGAAAATAAAAGGATAGGTATTTTTCTTGGCATAAACGACTTCAAAATCTCCGTCCGACTGAAGATCTTCATTTTCTTTTCGGATAGCAATGACTTTTCTTATCGTATTCAGAATTGAAGCAGGGTCGGATTCCTGCGATGCAACGGTCGGAGCATCGGCAGAATGATCTACGGGCAAATATAACAGTTCTTCATCTGCATCTGAGAATCCGTGATTTTTACTGTCGTCCCACTGCATAGGCGTTCTGGTGCCTGTACGGCTGTAACCGCCCTCTTTACTGTTCAGCCCGTCAATAAACCGCATTCCTATTTCATCACCGTAATAAAGGAAAGGAACACCGGGCATTAAAAAGACAAACGAATAGGCAATTTTTGCTTCGAGCGGTGTAAACATCTTTGTCATTCTCGGCGTATCGTGATTACAGGTAATGAAACTGATGTAGCCCTTTCCCTTTGTTGCCTTCAAATCGTCTGTGTATTCCTCAAGGAAGCGGGTAATATCACCTTTTCCGTTTTTGCCGAAAATTGCCTGACATTCTCCTGTCTGACGGTCTTTTTCACGGAACAGCAGACGATAGCCGTTATTGTCGTGATCAAGATAAAAGTCACTGTGGAAACCGGCACCGATTGCCACTTTCGGATTACACCATTCAGATATGATGGCGGCTTCGGGATATTCCCGATCCAGCATTTCTCGGACATTACGCCATATTTTGCAGGTTTCGGGTTTTTCCCCGTCTTCATTTTTGACAAGGGAATCTGCCATATCCACACGGAATCCGTCACATCCCATATCAAGCCAAAAACGCATAATATCCTTCAATGCTTCCACTGTTGCCTGACAATCGGGGTGTGTCGGCGGCAGCTGCCACGCCGGGTGGCTGATATTGTTGAATCCGTAGTTCAGAGCCGGCTGCGAACTGAAAAAGTTCACAAGATAGTTGCCATCACGATCGGTGACACCGCAGATAAATTTATACTGCGGCGGTGCTTCCCATACACTGTCTGTCCAGATATAACGATTACTGTACTGATTTTTTTCTGCTTTTTTGCTGTTTAAAAACCATTCATTCTGATCTGATGTATGACCCGGCACAAGGTCAAGAAGAATCCTGATGCCTTTTTCGTGAGCGGTTTCAAAAAGATGTTTCAAATCGTCATTGGTACCGTAACGCTCGGCTACTTTGTAATAATTTCTTACGTCATATCCTGCGTCCATAAAAGGCGAATCATAAATCGGGTTCAGCCATATGGCATTACAGCCCAGACTTTTCACATAATCGAGTTTGGATTCGATACCCTGAATGTCTCCTATTCCGTCACCGTTACTGTCGTAAAAGGTCTGCGGATATATCTCGTAAAACACAGCATTTTTTAACCAATTTGGCATAATATAAACCTCCGATACAGGTAATTTTTATCTATTATACCATACAACATTTTCCTATTCAAGTAAAAATGCAATTTCATTACGGGAATCAATTTTGTCATATCCATCATTTTATTTCATATACATTGTCAGAGGTGTTTGAATGGAAATCATCGAAACAATCAATTCAGCAGTCAACAACATTATATGGGGACCATATATGCTTTGTCTGCTGCTCGGAACAGGTATTTTTTTCAGTATCAAGCTGCGATTTTTTCAAATCACACATTTTAAATTCTGGTGGAAAGAAACGGCGATGTCCTTTTTCAAAAGCAATAATACCGGGACCGGCAGCAAAGGAAAAATCTCTCCGTTTCAGGCAATGTCAACCGCTCTTGCCGGTTCGATCGGAACAGGCAATATCGTAGGGGTTGCCAATGCGGTTGCCTTAGGCGGTGCGGGGGCTGTGTTCTGGATGTGGATTGCCTCTGTTTTCGGAATGGCGACTATTTATGCCGAAAACGTTTTAGGCATAAAATACAGAACCAAAAGAAACGGAAAGTATGTGGGTGGTCCTATGTACTACATAGAAAAAGGACTGCACTGCAAACCGCTGGCAGTGATTTTTGCTGTTCTCTGTACGCTGGCGGCTCTGGGAATGGGCAATATGACACAGGCAAATTCCGCTGCCGGTGCTGCTCAGAACTGTTTTGGTATTCCTCCTTGGGTCAGCGGTGCGGTACTCACGGCTGCCGTCGGACTGATTATCTTCGGCGGCATCGACCGAATCGCAAAACTGACCGAAAAGTTAATACCGTTGATTTCAGTGGTGTTTACCTCTATGGTGATGATTGTTATACTCATCAACTTTCAAAAAATTCCTGCGGCTTTTGAAAATATGTTTGTCGAGGCATTTGATTTGAAATGTGTTTCGGGCGGATTGATGGGATACGGAATGTCGAGGGCTTTAAAATACGGTATTTCCAGAGGGGTTTTCTCGAATGAAGCAGGATTGGGCAGTTCCCCTATCGTTCATTCGGCTGCCGATACTGACAGTGCCTATCGACAGGGAATGTGGGGAATGTTTCAGGTTTTTATCGACACTACGGTTCTCTGTACTCTTATGGCACTCTGTATCCTGACTACCAATTCGGAGCAGAGCGGTCTGGACGGTATTGAACTCAGCATTTATACTTTTGAAAGTGCTCTCGGCAGCATAGGCGGTATTTTTCTTTCGCTTTCCATTCTGATCTTTGCCTTTGCCACACTGGTTTCCTGGTGCTACTACGGTGAAAAAAGCCTTGAATATCTGAGCGGAGACCGATATATCAGGATTTATAGAATCATCTATTCTTTAGTCACATTTGTCGGCTGTACAATGAATCTGTCTCTTGTATGGGAAATCTCAGATACGCTGAACGGGCTGATGGCAATTCCCAACCTGATCGCCATTGTATTGCTGTCAGGAAAAATCAAGTACAGTGATGTCATACAATACAAAAACACGCTCCGGAATCCGAAGCGTGTCTGAATCTTCGCACCGCACAGCTTTTTGGCACAGATACGAAACAGGCTCTGAAAAAAATTACCCCATCGAGTGTAATGACTCAATATAATTGATCAGCTCTTCTCTGTTTTCTTTTGGAAAAGAACAGATACCTCCATTCCACAACAGGAGCGAATCTGTATCATCTACCAAAACAGTGATTTCACTCACCGTCTGTACATTGGATTCCACCGTAAGTTTCTGAGGGGTATTCAGTCTGATTTCCATACAAAGTCCTCTTTCCCCCATTCTCTCATTGATGTTCAGGTCTACTGACAAGTCAACACTGTATGATACTGCCAAAGCCTCACGGGTACGCAAAAACAGCTGTTCTTTGTCTTCATCGCTTAAATCCTGCACTTCACCCTTATAGACAGCTTGTACAGCAATCGCCTCATTTGGGACGCTGTTGACAGACTGTTCCCTTTCAGACGAAGCGGCATCATCGGAGATAATGGTTGATATTTCCGTTTCCTGTGAGGATTCCGCCGAAAATTCTTCCACTGAGGACTGTATTTCCTTTTCGGATATGGCGGCACTGCTTTCTTTGACATCGGCAGCACGGCTTGATTCGGTATCGGAACGAACCACAGATGAAGAAGGAATGGTTTTTTCGTCAGCTGATGATTCCGGAATCACCGAATGTTCAGCAGCAGAAGGCTCGGAGTGAGTGTTGTCGGTTCGGGGGGCATCGGAAGAACAGCCGCCAATCAGCAATGAAAATAACAATGCGGCAATGGCAAGTATAAAGGATTTTTTCATTTTGAAACAACTCCTATGGAAAAATTCAGCACCATAAGCGATGAATGCTGCTTATGGTGCTGAAAGTAACTTAGATTACAGTTACTGTAAAGAATTTTTTAACAATAGTACCGCTGCTGTCCTTGATTTTTACGCAAATATCATAAGTTCCTCTTGCGGTGGGCTTATAGCTCATAGAGGTCAGTTTGCTGTAATTGACAGCTGTTTTCCACGTTGTATCGCTTGTCTTTTTATAACGAAGCTGATACTGATACGGTGATGTTCCGCCGGAAGCACTTGCTGTTGCCTTAAGCGTATCACCTAATTTGATTGATGTAGCTGACAGTTTGGAGTTATTGGTCAGTGCTTTAGTAACTTTAACGGTAAAGTCTTTTCCTACAATCGTACCGCTGCTGTCCTTGACTTTGACACGGACATCATAAGTGGCAGCAGAAGCAGGTTTGAGAGTTACAGAAGCATTGGATTTATATGACTGTGCGGTTGCCCATTTGCTGTCAGTTGTTTTCTTGTAGAATACAGCATAGGTGTAAGAACCTGTGCCGCCGCTTGCTTTTGCAGTTGCCTTGACAGTGCTGCCAAGATTGATAGACGTTGCACTTAAAGTGGAACTATTCGTCAGTTTTGCGGCTACTTTTACTTTAAAGTCTTTTCCTACAATGGTGCCGTTGCTGTCCTTGACTTTGACACGGACATTATAAGTAGCGGCAGAAGCAGGTTTGATATTTACAGAAGCATTGGATTTATACGACTGTGCGGTTGCCCATTTGCTATCAGTTGTTTTCTTATAGAATACAGCGTAGGTGTAAGAACCTGTGCCGCCGCTTGCTTTTGCAGTTGCTTTGACAGATTCACCCAATGTGATTGATGTTGAACTGATAGTGGAATTATTTTTCAGTTCATCCACATTATCATTGATAACAACGATTTTCTTAACAGCTGTTATATCAGATTCAGAATCAACTGCATTGACAGCTACGGTATAGGTACCTATATTTTTGGGTGTCCATTTGCATGTACTCGATGTACTTGATGACTGAATGGTCGTTCCGTCAGATGCGATAAAAGTATATTTTACAGTACCGTTATTATTGGCAGGAGTTGCTTTGAGTGTTACAGAATTTCCGATAGATACTTTTTCCGGAGAAGCTGTAAACACAACACTCAGACTTTTGCTGGATTCGGGAAGAGTTGTCAAAGCATTGGCAGTAAACAGCTTTTTCTCCGAAGCGTCCATCTTAAGACCTTCACCCGAAGGATACTGTACACCGGAACCGTTATTGAAGATAACATAAACTGTTCCTGTAAGTGAAGACGGTATTTCATAAGACCAATAGTTACCGCTTTCTTCTGTCATAGCAACACCCGGCCATGCAGCGTTGTTGGCTTTATTGGAATCATAAACATAACAATAAACCTTGGACCAGTTGTAACCGTCGTTATCAAATACCACACCGCCGGATTTCAGTGTAGGATAGCCTACTCTTGTGCCCTTTTTGGTGTAAGAGTATGATTTTGATTTAGTTGTTCCGTCTGCTGCTTTGGCATTGATCGTAACGGTGACAGAATCATCTGTTGCTGTGAGTGAACCAATATTGATAGTTTTGGAAGAAGTAAATGTTCCGCTGGCACCTTCTGAAGTGGTGTATGTTGCTGATGCAGCACCTTCAACGTTCATTGTGACATCTACGTTATTGGTAGTAAAAGTATTTTTTCCGTCTGCAGTTGAAGCAGAAATTCTGAGAACAGTCGGCTGTTCGGGATTCACTGTACCGTAGTCAACAGTCGGGTTATAAACAACCGCAATGCCGTTGGCATTCTTAATGGTACCTTTGATAGTTCCGCCGGAAACCGTAAACTTTTCGCCGCTTACCTGATCGGTATAAGTACCGTCCGTCATACCGACACTGAGCGAAACCGCACCGGGTCCTTCTCCTCTTACGATAACAATACCTGTTTTGCCTCTAAGGTTGTAAGCGGTATTGCCCGAGCTGCCGAGCTTTTCACTCTGACCGACAAAGAAATTGCGGAATCTGTTGACAGCTACTACTTCGGGATCTGCCCAGGTAAGAGTACCGACATCTCCGAGCTGTGTCTGTTCACCTATATTTTCGAGGATTGTTGTTGAGGACTGTCTTGATTTGGAAACGTCACCTGCCAGAATGTCCTTTGAATAGTAGGGACGTGCAAAAAACAGACCGGTAGAATCTTTTCTTGAGGCAATGATAGCCCATGTTTTCTTGATGTCCGCATCGCAGGCATCATACGATGAGCCGCCGCCCATATAAGTATCGTGAGATTCTGCCCACATTACGCACTTGTTACCCTGACCGGCGATATATCCGCAGTATCCTGATGTAGCAAGAGCATTAACACTGCCGTGAATGACACTGTTTCTGAGATTATCACTGGTGGAGTTATCCGTAAGTGACATTTTGCTTCTGTAATATGCTTCTGCATTTGAATCGTCCAGACGGTTCAGAACTTCACCGTAAAAATAAACGCCGTCATAACCGTTTACCTTTTTATAGTAATCTCTTGCACCGTCAAGAACAACGTTCCAGAAATCACTTGCAAATGCCGCATTATCAGCAGGTGTTTCGATATGTTTTGCCGCATCAAAGCGGAATCCGTCAGCACCGCAGTCGATACACTCTTTTAAAAGATTCAGAACCATCTGCTGAACACGCGGATCACCTGTATTCAGGTCGGGCATACCCATATTGCCCTGAGTAACATCATAACGTCCGTCACTGGTATGTGTCCATGACGTGCTGATATGCCAATAAGTAGGATCAGTCAGCATATCGGGATTCCAGAATTCGCCGACCTGTCTTGAAATATCACCCATTACGGTTTCTTCGTCGCCGATCTTATATCCCTGAATATTACCCATATGGTTGGCTACAATGTCGACGATGACTTTGACACCATATTTTTCCGCTTCATCACACATTGCTTTAAATTCCGCTTTGGAACCGAGCCATGTATGACCGTTGTCGCAAATGGAGAAAGTAACGGGCTGATAAAATTTCCACCAGTTACTGTCATAACCGCCTGTACCGTCAGGAATACCTACATTTCCGTGAGCAACGCCTTCCCAGTAGTAATCCTTAGGCTGCTGAACGGGCGAAGTCTGGATAGAAGTATAACCTGCCGCAGCAATATCTTTCATATACTTTTTGATATTGTTGTACGACCAGTTCCAGCAATGCAGGATAACACCCTTCTGAGATGTCTCGGCAAGACCGTAATCGGTAGTCGAAGCGGCATCTGCCTGGAGGGCAAAGGTACCTCCGATACCTGCAAACGAAGTGCCTATCAACGCTGCTGAAAGCAGTGCTGCCGCTGCCTTTTGCATCAAAGCACTTTTACGCTTAGACGATTGTCTTTTTTCTTTCAAGAAAAACACTCTCCTGTTTTTAAATTTGCTCATCACCAATGAGCAATTGATACTGTTTTTATTTTATAACAATTTTTTGTATTTGTAAAATCAATTTTGTTTTTGAAAGAAATCAAATTTTCGCAATATTTATTGATATAAATATAAAAATACAGTATTTTTAAATAACAGAAGAGTGTTATTTTTAGATATTTTATGTATTATTTTAATTTTTATTGTATTATTTTAATAAATTTTCAATATATATATGTTAAAATAATACAATTTTTTTTTCGTAACATTGCACAATTACCATCTGTATCATCAATCACTGTCTATTCATTTTGCCATCGTATCCGCTCATCTGATGTTTTTTCTGAGCTGTATTTTTGAAATAATCCATCCCGTTACGGCAAATATCATTAACATTCCCACATTCACGATCACGATACTTGCACCTGTCGGAGTAGAATAGATATAGGAGATAATCAGACCAATCAAAAAACATATGACAGAAACAAATGCTGAACTGATAATAACAGTTTTGAATCTTTTAAAAATACGCATAGATGTCATTGCGGGAAAAATAATCAAGCTGGAAATCAGCAGCGAACCCATCATTTTCATTCCCACCACGATGGTCACTGCCGTGAGAAATGCAATAATCATATTATAAATGCCTGCTTTGATTCCGGTTGCTTTGGCGAAATTTTCATCAAAAGTTACGGCGAAAATTTTATTGTAAAAAATCACATACATTAAAAGAACAATAATGGATAAAATCACGCACAACCACATATCGCTTGTTGACATTGAGATAATACTTCCAAAAAGGTAGCTGTTAATATCCGTCTGCAATCCGTTCGACATCGTTGCTGCCATAATTCCCACTGCGAGAGAAGCAGTAGAAATCAGTGCTATGGCGGCATCACCTTTGATCTTGCTGTTTTCACTCAGCCTTAAAAGAAAGAACGCTGCTGCAATCACGATCGGCATAGCAAATTCGAGCGGTGTAAAATGACCGATTGCCGAAAGGTTCGCCGCAGTAGTGATTGCCAAGGCACCAAATCCGACGTGAGAAAGTCCGTCGCCTATCATAGAGTATCTTTTCAGCACAAGACTGACTCCCAAAAGAGCCGCACAAAGAGAAACCAATGTTCCTCCTATAATGGCACGTATCATAAATGGATAGGAAAACATTTCCGCTATTTCATAAAACAATATTAAAATCTCCTGTCACTTATTTTTTTCGGAAAAGAAATACTGTCCCATAGGACTTTTGATATAATCTTCTGTTTTGCCGTAAAAACTCTGCTCATAATTCAGGTGTAAAATATGGCTTGCATATTTTATCGAAGATGCTATATCGTGAGAAACCATAATAATCGTAATTTTCTCATTTTGATTCAGTTCTTTAATCAAACGATACATTTCTTCCGTCACGATCGGATCAAGACCCGTAACAGGTTCGTCCAGAAGCAATATTTTTTTGCTTGCACACAACGCTCTTGCCAACAGTACTCTTTGCTGCTGACCTCCGGAAAGTTCCCGATAACTCCGGTGTGTCAGATCTTCGATGCCAAGCCGCCTGATATTGTCCGAAACGATCTTTTTGTCTTCACGTGAATAAAAAGGAAAAAATCCTCTGCTGTTCAGCCTGCCGGATAATACGACTTCATAAACACTCGCCGGAAAATCTTTTTGGGCAGGTGTCTGCTGTGGAAGATACCCTATTTCATTAGCTTTGAGTGTATCCGAACGTACAATTGTTCCTCCGGCAGAAGATTTCAAACCCAGAAGTCCCTTGACCAAAGTACTTTTTCCCGAACCGTTTTCTCCTACAATACAAAGATAATCACCGCTGTTCACTGCAAAACTGAGGTTTTTGATAACAGATGTGTTCTCATAAGAAAAAGAAAGGTTTTTACATTCAATCAGTGTCATTTAGGACAAAGCCTCCTCCAGATTCTTGGCATTCTGATTCATCAGTTCAACATAGCTGATTCCATTGTCAAATTCTTCCTGCGTAATATTATGACAGGAATGGAACAGCAGCTTTCTGGCAGCGGTATCTTCACAGATGGTATCAGCAATTTTTTCATTTGAAAACTCAATATAAAAAACAACGGGAATATTTTCTTTTTTTACTTTGTCTATCAAAAAAGAAACGGTAGAGGCACTGGGCTCTGTTTCTGAAGAACAGCCCGGAAATGCCGCATAATAGTTTAATTCATATTCATCAGCAAAATATCGGAACGGAAAACGATCTCCGAAAATCAATGTTTTTCTTTTTGCTTTATCCACAATTTTCTGGAATTTACTGTCAAGCGAAGAAAGTTTCGCACAATAGGAAACGGTATTTTTTTCATATTCTTTTGCATTTTCACTGTCAATTTCCTGCAATGTATCGGAAATTTTCTTTGTAATGGTCACGGCATTTTTCGGAGAAGTCCAGACGTGTTCATCATATTCGATCTCATCACCTTCATCGTCTTCTTCCATTCCCTCTACGGTTTCTTCTTCCACTTTATCAACACAATCCATTAATGCAATTACTTTTTTCGGTTTTTGTTCATCAGATGCAAGAATATCACTGACCCATTCGTCCGATTCTCCTCCTACATAGATAAACAAATCACAATTCTGTATTTTAATGATATCCTGCGGGGTAGGATCATAATCATGACTTTCCATTCCGGGTTTCAGAAGCATAGTAACATTTGCATTCTCTCCGGCAATCTGCTTTGCAAAATCATATGACGGAAAAATGGTGGATATAATATTGATTTTATCCGGATCTTCGTTGGTGCTGTCAACAGAGCATGCCGTCAAAATCGTAACGACCAAGAAAAATAAAGTTAAAACTGCTGTTAATTTTTTCATATATGAATCTCCTCGTAGAATATATTTTGGCCCGATAAATCAGACAATTCTTATTAAATCGTTCTTTCATCTCCTGTTGAGCCGGAAACGGCTACTTCAATCTGACACGAAAGTAAACTTCAAACCACTGGATGTTGATCGATTATCATTTCATCACAGCTTTGGAAGCTGTTTTATGAAAGAGCCTGCCGACACCACAGCCGACAAACGAGGTCACAGCATAAATGATGACATAAATCCATGCGGTTTCGTTATAGAAAAGAAAGATCGTAGGGACAAACAGGATGGCTGCAATCACCGGCAGCCAAATATCAAATCCTTGACGGATTCCGTAAACAATAGAGCAAACAAACACCAGTGCAGGGAATGCCAACAGCACCAGCAAGGCAGGCTGAATGGGAAACAAAGGCAGTGCATAAAATCCGACTATCAACGCCATCACATAGGGTATCAAACAAAGTGATTTTTGTTTCATAGTACCATCTCCTTATTATGTTCCGATTTTGTTGAACATTCACTGCAAATCCCATAAAAAACCGTTCTGAAAAGATCAACTCCGAATCCGTGTTCATCATAAATATGTCTGCACATTTCAGCAGCGTGGCTGCAATTTAAATGAATCAGTTTTCCGCATTTTTCACATTTTAAATGAAAATGCTGTTTACATTCCGCATTTAAATTAGAATATTGAAAACAAGCCGATGTTGTTCCGTCTACCGTATATTTTCGTACCAGTCCTTTCTCGAGAAGTTTATCCAGATGCCGATAAATAGTGGTAACCCCGACATGCGTATTTTCTGTTTCGAGATAATCCGATATTTGACTGACGGTAACATGACTGTCTTGATTATTCATCAAAAATTTGAGAATCGCCTGTTGCTGTTTTGTTTTATAACCATTGTTACTCATACAATATATCACCTTATGTATTAATTTGAAAAGCATTTTCATTTTACAACAATACTGTTGCATTGTCAAGTAAAACAATTTTTTAAAATAAAATGATATACAATACAAAAGCACTTTGCATTACCGGTAAAAATCAGTAATGCAAAGTGCTGTCATTATACGGTTTGTATATCACCAAAATACAAGTTCGTTTCTTCTTTTGACAAATTAAAGAGGGAAATGATTTTTTCAGCAGTAAAACCGTTTTTCAGCATTTGACTGATAAATTCCGCTTTGCCTTCTGCTTTGCCTTTTGCTTCTCCCTTTGCTTCGCCTTCTGCTATGCCTTCTGCCTTGCCTTTTTCATACTCTTCCTGTGATTTGATCTGCATTGCCAATTCAGAATCATATTCTGTGTACAGCATATTGATAACCTCACTT
>CACYDP010000046.1 GCA_902773135.1 uncultured Ruminococcus sp. | reverse complement strand
TACTAGTGCGTCTCATACTGCGGCTGTTACCTATGCAGGTGAACTTTACGTGTGGGGTTATAACGGTTATGGACAAGTAGGCAACGGAACAACTTCCAATGTATCATCTCCTGTCAGAATTATGAGAAATGTATCATCGGTTTATGGCGGCAATTACTCTGCAGCTGCTATCACTTATAACGGAGATCTGTATACGTGGGGAAATAACGCCTGTGGAAAGTTGGGTATTGCAGCGGCAGGTTTAAATTCCTCTATCTGTAAGATTCCTACCAAAGTTTTAGAAAATGTTAAAACGGTATGTATCGGTTCTCAGCATATGGCAGCCGTTACCCATACAAGCGAACTTTACGTGTGGGGTGATAACACTAATGGAGAAGTAGGCAACGGCAAGACAACTAATGTATCCTTTCCTTTCAAAATCATGGACAATGTCAAAACGGTAAGTCTGAGCGGCTTACATACTGCGGCTGTTACCTATGCAGGTGAACTTTACGTGTGGGGTTATAACGGTTATGGAGAAGTAGGCAATGGCGGGACTACAAACGCATTGTCCCCAGTCAAAATTATGGATAATGTCAAAAGCGTAAGTTTAGACAGCTCTACATCTTATGCTGTTACCAGTGATGGTGACTTGTATGCCTGGGGTTATAACGGTGATGGAGAAGTAGGCAATGGAACGGATTCATCAGATGTACTATCCCCTGTTAAAATTATGAGAAATGTATCATGGATTTATGGTGGCTTTCGCTGTGCAGCCGCAACTACCTCTGACAACGGTGTGCTCGACAGCTATTTGTATACATGGGGTTATAGCGGTAACGGTCAATTGGGAACCGGTGGTAATAATACATACTCCCCTGTCAGAATCTCTTTGTCTTCTGCCAAAACCACCTCCTCATCAGCTGCATTGTCCGTCAACAAAATGACGAAAGAATACGAAGATCTGGAGCCGGGCGGCATATATAACTTCTATGTAATGAAATCCAGAACAGATTATGAACCGTTCAGTTCTGATAATCTGTATTATATCATACAGGGGGTGGCAGATGAGGAAGGACGACTGACTATTACCTATATCCCTTCTGCCGAATATGAAACAGCCGACAGATTTATTTCTGCAATGGATAAGCAGAGCATCACATTAGCAGATGTAGAACTTTCAGACCTGACCTATAATGGAGAAGAGCAGTATGCAGAACCTACTCTGGTGATAGGAGAGACAGAATTGTGCGAAGGTATTGATTATGAACTTTCGGGCGAGTATACGGCAACAGAACCCGGTGAATACCAACTGGTTATCAATGGCAAGGGCAAATATGCCGGTACACTTGTATATTCTTATACAATGAATATAGAATTCAGAAATCTTTCAGAGTTGGAACAAACTACCGTTACGCTTGGTGATGCAGTCAGCATGAAAGCAAACGCTGTGGGTGGAGCAGGTGAGTACACGTACTCATATTATTTCCGTCAACTTTCTGATTTTTCGTGGAGTATCATCGATACCGATACAGAAAATACAGCGGTCTGCTTTGAACCTGATGAAGTTGGTACTTATTATGCAAGAGTTGACATAACCGACAAAAACGGCGAAGTCAAACGCAAGGCAATCAAGTTTACAGTAGAAGAAAGAAAACTTTCCAATCTTTCTTCTATATCAGACGAAAAAATATATACAGGTTCGGAGATAACATTGACAGGAAAAGCCAAAGGCGGACTAAGCCCCTATCAATTTGCATTTAGCTATAAAAATATTTTTGATGATAAATGGATTATCAAACAGGGTTACAGTTCTAACGATACCGTACAGCTGAAACTGGACGAAGAGGGCGATTACGATATTTGTATTAAAGTAAAAGATGAAAATGATACTATATCCAAAAAGTTCTTTACTGTAACAGTGGAAAAAGAAGTGATCACACCGCTGAAAAATCATTCACAGCTTTCCGCATCAACAATTAGGCTCGGTGAAAAAGCTAATGTGGATTTAGCAGCACAAGGCGGTAAGGGAAAATATGAGTATGCTTTTTATTACAAAGAATCTTCCGCATCTTCCTGGACAACGCTGAAAGAATTTTCATCTGCGGCAAGTGTTTCCTTTGAACCTGATAAGCAGACAAAATACAATATATGCACAAAAGTCAGAGATGAAAGAGGAATAGTAGTAAACAAATACTTTACACTGAATGTCATTGCACCTCTTTTGACAAATACATCCACAGTAAGTGTTGACAGTATTATGATAGGTGAAAAGTTTAAAGTATATGCTTCGGGCAGAGGCGGTACAGCTCCTTACTTATATGAAATCTCATATAAAAAATCAACTGATACAAAATGGGCAGTAAAACAGAATTACAGTATTAATACAAGTGTCAATATCAAACCCGGTGCAGCTGCTACATATAATGTACGAGTCAATGTCAAGGATGATGAAGGAACCATTGTCAGCAAAACCTTTAATGTAAAGGTCAAGGCTTTGCCATTGCTGAATGATTCTACCATTGACAAAACTGTGATCGGATTAGGAGAAACGATCAAAGTAACCGGTGTTGCCAGCGGCGGTGTAAAAGATTACAGTTACGAAATATCGTACAAAAAACCGGGAGCTTCTGATTTTACTGTACACCAGAGTTACAGTACCACCAATACGGCAAGTATCAAATTCACTTCAGCGGGTACTTATACAGTCAAGGTACGAGTAAAGGATAAAAACGGCACGATCACCGGCAAGAATATAAAGGTGAAGGTAAACGATGCTTTGAAAAATACCTCGACCATCTCGTCTACATCTATTAAACTTGGTGAGAAAGTAACAGTTAATGCTTCAGGAACAGGCGGCTCGGAAAAATATACTTATGAAGTGACGTATAGAAAGAGCTCCGATTCCGGTTGGGCGACAAAGCAAAAATATGGTGAAAACGCCACAGTAGCGATTAAGCCTGCTGCTGCTACAACCTATGTAGTCAAAGTGAGAGTAAAAGATAGTAATGGAACAGTGGTTGGCAAAAACTTTACAGTCAAAGTTACCAAATAATTCATAAGCTAAATCAAGAACTTTTAAACGCAGTAGTATGCCCCGACTTTCAGGTATTTGAAGGTCGGGGCAATATTTTTGAAAAATATGATTCGACAGAAAGGAATATGATCTGCCTGTTTTTCTGGATATGAACTATCTTTATGACCAGTCCTCTTTTGCAGACTTCCGGAAAGACTTCAAAATCCGCTCAGAAATCCATTGATGAACTGGCGTTTGAAGTGCTGGAAGAAAAGTGGGGCAATGGCAACGACCGCAAGCGTGCTCTGATCAAAGCAAATTATAACTACTGGAAAGTGCAGCAGCGAGTGAATGAAATTCTGACAAGGGAAAGCGTTGACACTATCGCAAAAGAAGTCATTAATGGCAAGTGGAGCAACGGCGATGAACGCAAACGCAGACTGGCATTGGCAGGGTATGATTATTCGGCGGTGCAAAAAAGAGTGAATGAGTTGGTAAAATAATGATATGATAAAACCAACTAGAGCGTGTTCACATAAAAAGAGCATCAAAAATCATAGCTAACATGATAACAGAAAGAAAAATTGTATCTTGCTACATATAAGGAAACAGACGGCAACTACGGCACAGCTCTTGTCTAGAGTGACAGCGAAGCTAAAGCAGAGGAACATTTCAAAGATTATGATATGGCATCTGTCCGTATCGCTGCGGAGGATGAAATCTACCACTATCGCAGCAAGGGCTGTCCGGTTGTGGAGTTTTGAACAACAGAATAAAAAAACGAAAGCAGGAGTATCAGACCGGAAAAATGGT
>CACYDP010000045.1 GCA_902773135.1 uncultured Ruminococcus sp. | reverse complement strand
TTTTCGATAACAAGGAAAAAAGATGCAGGCATACTGGCGTATGGCAAGTCTTTTTGACGCAGTTAGCGGAAACATACGCCAAAAAGAAGTACGGTGCTAAGATTTTAAACAGGCTCTTAGACAGATCTATATTTCAGCAAAATGGTTTCGGTCAAAATTAATTATGATAAAAACACAAAAGACCGCCGCCATCAATGTATTATCGAAGAATATAGTCAATCATATTTTACACTTTTCGTATTAACAAACTAATTTATACTATTTGTATATTTAAAATCACTCATAACATTTATCTTTGCACATCATCAAAGGGGCTGCCGCACTTTATCAGTGTGACAGCCCCTTTGATTCATTACAGAATGGAGAATTTTCTATTGCTATATATGGGAAGATATAATATTTTGCGACCTTATTATATCAAATTTATTTTACGGCTTCAAAAGCCTGTTCCAAATCTTCGATAATATCATCTATATGCTCTGTACCAATAGACAGACGAATCGTATTGCGATAGATTCCCTGCTCTTCAAGTTCCTTATCGTTCAGCTGAGAATGTGTTGTCGAAGCCGGATGAATCACCAGTGATTTTACATCGGCAACATTAGCAAGCAGTGAGAATATCTCCAGCTTATCGATAAATGCTTTTGCTTCCTCTTCGCCGCCTTTGATTTCAAAAGTAAAGATCGATGCTCCACCGTTGGGGAAATATCTCTGATAGAGTTCGTGATCAGGGTGTGTTCCTATGGATGGATGGTTTACTTTTTCTACTTTCGGGTGCTTAGAAAGATATTCAACCACTTTTAAAGTGTTTTCAACGTGACGTTCCACCCTGAGAGAAAGAGTTTCCAGTCCCTGAAGGAAAATAAATGCATGGAACGGCGAAAGTGTTGCACCTGTATCACGAAGCAAAACCGCTCTGATTCTTGTAACAAATGCTGCTGCACCTACGTCTTTTGCAAAACTTACACCGTGATAACTCTGATCGGGTTCCACAAGAGCCGGGAATTTTCCGCTCTTTTCCCAATCAAATTTACCACTGTCTACAATAACACCACCGATTGCCGTACCGTGACCACCAATAAACTTGGTTGCGGAATGTACTACAATATCCGCACCGTATTCGATCGGTCTTACAAGGTAGGGTGTCGCAAAAGTACTGTCTACAACCAACGGAATACTGTATTTATGTGCCAACTGTGCCAGTGCTTCAATATCAATCAGATTGGCGTTGGGATTACCAATGGTTTCAATATAAAGAGCCTTTGTCTTATCGTCAATCGCTTTTTCAAAAGTTTCTATACTGTCAGGCGTAACAAACTTCGTTGTAATGCCGTAACGAGGAAGTGTATGCTCAAAAAGATTATACGAACCGCCGTATATGGTGTTGGCTGATACAATATTATCGCCTTCACCGGCAAGATTCAAAATGGTATATGTGATGGCGGCCGCACCTGATGCAACAGCAAGAGCTGCCACACCCCCCTCAAGAGCTGCTATTCTCTTTTCAAAAACATCTTGAGTCGAGTTGGTCAGTCTGCCGTATATATTGCCTGCATCCGCAAGGCTGAAACGATCTGCTGCGTGCTGAGAGTTTCTGAACACATAAGAAGTTGTTGCATAAATCGGAACTGCTCTTGCATCTGATGCGGGATCGGGCTGTTCCTGTCCTACGTGAAGCTGAAGTGTTTCAAATCTATACTTTTTGTTGCTCATAATAAAATACCTCTTTCTTTTAATAAAATCATTTTTTGCAGAAAATTCAATTTTAGAATGAACAACGGCACATTCGTCCGTTTCTGAAATTATGCCTTAACGCCTTTAAGATAAGACCCATACCAAATGTGCCTCCTTTGCTTAAAATCTAAATACATATATGTTTGGTATGCATTGAGTATAGCAGATAATTCCTACTTTGTCAATAGGATATATAATTTTTTTGGAATTTTTTTGATGGAGCAATTTTTATCAAAAAAAATCAATCGGACAAAGCTGCTGCACACCACTTTGTCCGATTTTATATGATTAGTCCTTAAAGATTTTTTTAACTTTATCAAAGAAACTGCTGCGTCTTTGATAGTTGTTCGCATTGCATAAAGCATCGAATTGACCGAGGATTTTCTTCTGCTCGGCTGTCAGATTATGAGGAACTTCAATGGTAACCTTGACATATTGGTCTCCCCGTCCTCTTGAATTCAAATGCTGAATTCCTTTGCCCTTCAATTTAAAAATATCTCCGGGCTGCGTACCGGGATGAACATTGTATTTCACTTTGCCGTCAATCGTCGGTACTGTCACTTCGCAGCCCAAAGCTGCCTGTGAAAATGTAAGCGGTATCTCGCACCATACATTATCATCTTTACGTTCAAATATGTCATGTTTCTTAACATTGATATAAACGTGAAGATCACCTGCCGGACCTCCGTTATAACCGCTGTTGCCGTGACCTCCTATATTCAGTATCTGATCCTGATTGATACCTGCCGGAACCGTCACTGTAACCGTTCTTGAGGAACGTGTACGACCTGCACCCGAACATTTCGGACAAGGTTTTTCAATAATTTTACCCTTACCTCTGCACTTATCGCAGGTCTGAGAAGTCTGGATAACGCCGAAAGGTGTTTGTTTCTGTATGTTGACCTGACCTGTGCCGTGACACGACGGACAAGTTTTCAGATTGGTTCCTTTTGAGGCACCCGAACCGTTACATTCGGTACACGCCTCCACATTCTGATAAACCACTTCTTTTTTACAGCCTTTTGCTGCTTCTTCAAAGGAGATGGTAACAGAAACTTCCACATCCGATCCCCTTCTCGGTGCATTCTGATTTCTGGAGGTTCGTCCTCCAAAACCGCCGAAAAAGCTGTTGAAAATATCGTTAATATCTATATCCTGACCGAACGGATTTCCTCCTCCGTAAGCAGTCGAACCTGCTCCGTAGTTAGGATCTACACCCGCAAAACCAAATCGGTCATATCTCTGACGTTTGTCTTTATCGGACAAAACCTCATAGGCTTCATTTACTTCTTTAAATTTAGCTTCCGCTTCTTTATTGCCCGGATTTACATCGGGGTGGTATTTTTTTGCCTGCTTACGAAAAGCCTTCTTTATCTCGTCTTCAGACGCACCTTTCTGCACTCCGAGCACTTCATAATAATCCCTTTTGTCTGCCAAGAATAATCACCCCAAAACATTGAATGCTTAAAATACCCATATCTGTATCACAAATATCATATAACGTTTCACTGTGAACTGCCCGTTCTCTGAAAGCAACGGGCTTCCGGCTTCACTGTTCCCGCACACCGCTGACTCCGTCGGTATCAATTCAGGCTGAACCGTCCTTATACTTTTATTTTACCACATATCCGTGCTTTTGGCAACATCGCTCTGCCTTGCATTTGTGTTCCTTGACGTTGCTGCCGGTACTGCGGCAGAACTGCTGTTGTCATTATTTTAAGCTTATAAAAATTTTTGATTCTAAATTGGGGAAACCCGCTGTACAGGTTCCCCCAACAGAAACATATTCAAAATTATTATATCGTTTGATAAAGATTATTCATCATCTACATCTTTATAATCAGCGTTGTAAACGCCGTTATCATTTGACTGGGGAGCCTGCTGCTGAGCGGCACCCTGAGCAGCTGCATCCTGATAAAGTTTTTCCGATACGGCATACATTGCCTTCTGAAGTTCATCTTTTGCTGACTGAATCATATCCAGATTACTCTGTGCAAGAGCCGATTTAACAGCTGCCAGTTTGCTGTTAAGGTTGTCTTTATCTTCTTCGGAAATATGCTCTCCGTTTTCGCTGAGGAGCTTTTCAACAGCGTAAACAAGATTTTCTGCTTCGTTTCTCTTGTCCACTTCTTCTCTGCGTTTTTTATCTTCTGCTGCATACTGTTCAGCATCTTGAATTGCCTTTTCAATATCATCTTTACTCATATTGGTATTGGAAGTAATGGTGATATGCTGTTCTTTACCTGTGCCAAGATCTTTTGCAGAAACATTAACAATGCCGTTTGCATCAATATCAAATGTCACTTCAATCTGCGGAACACCACGCATTGCAGGAAGAATACCGTCCAGTTTAAACAGACCGAGCTGTTTGTTGTCTTTTGCAAACTCACGCTCACCCTGAAGAACATTGACCTCAACCTGTGTCTGATTATCCACAGCGGTAGAGAAAATCTGGCTCTTCTTTGTGGGGATAGTAGTATTTCTCTCTATGATCTTTGTCATAACGCCGCCCTGTGTTTCAACACCGAGTGAAAGCGGAGTAACATCAAGAAGGAGAAGTCCCTGTACTTCGCCGCCGAGTACGCCTGCCTGAATAGCAGCACCGATAGCAACACATTCATCGGGGTTAATACCCTTAAAAGGTTCTTTGCCAATCAATGACTTAACAGCTTCCTGAACAGCAGGAATTCTGGAAGAACCGCCTACCATCAGCACCTTGTCTATTTCATTGATCGAAAGACCGGAGTCGGAAAGAGCCTGACGTACAGGACCCATTGTTTTTTCCACAAGGTCTGCGGTAAGCTCATTGAATTTTGCTCTGGTAAGAGTATAATCCAGATGCTTCGGACCTGTTGCATCAGCTGTGATAAACGGAATATTGATAGAAGCGGTTGTAATGCCCGAAAGTTCGATCTTTGCTTTTTCAGCTTCATCTTTCAGACGCTGCATAGCCGTTTTGTCATTTGAAAGGTCAACGCCCTGATCGTTTTTGAAGCTCTGTACAAGCCAGTCAATAATTTTCTGGTCAAAGTCATCACCGCCAAGACGGTTGTTGCCGGCTGTTGCAAGAACTTCCTGCACACCATCGCCCATCTCGATGATCGATACATCAAACGTACCGCCGCCGAGGTCATAAACCATAACTTTCTGATCATTTTCCTTATCCACACCATAGGAAAGTGCAGCTGCCGTAGGCTCATTAATAATACGCTTTACATCAAGACCGGCAATTCTGCCTGCATCTTTTGTTGCCTGACGCTGTGCATCCGTAAAGTAAGCAGGAACAGTAATGACTGCCTGTGTTACGGGTTCTCCGAGATAAGCCTCTGCATCTTTTTTGAGTTTGCCGAGTATCATTGCGGAAATTTCCTGAGGTGTATAACTCTTGTCATTAATATTTACCTTGTGAGAGGTACCCATCTGTCTTTTGATAGATGAAATGGTATGATCCGGGTTGGAAACAGCCTGTCGCTTAGCTACCTGACCTACCAGTCTTTCACCGTTCTTTGCAAAAGCAACAACAGACGGAGTCGTTCTGGATCCCTCTGCATTTGCGATAACGACGGGTTCACCGCCTTCTATAACTGCTACACATGAGTTTGTTGTACCAAGATCGATACCTATTGTTTTAGCCATAATTGTTTTCCTCCATTAATGATATTATTTTATTTTTTACTGAATAATGATATATATACTAAAGTATGTGTATTATTCGGAAATCTGAACCGTTGCATGACGAATGATTTTATCTCCGATAATATATCCTTTTTGATATACCTGTACAATATGGTCTTCTTCCAGCTCGTCATCGCTTACTCTGGAAATCGCATTATGAAGTTCGGGGTCAAATTCTTCTCCTCTTTCTCCGAATGAAACAACGTGCAATTTTTCAAAAGCATTATCAAGCTGTTTTTGTATCATTTCAAGACCTTTTCTGAATTCTTCCGAAACCTCCGCATCAGAAGCCATTGCAAGTGCGAAATTATCAACCACCGGTAAAAAAGCTTCTACCGTTGCCGAAACAGCATTATCATAGGTTGCCAGCTTTTCTTTTTCGGTTCTCTTTCGGAAATTATCGTATTCGGCAGCCAATCTCAGAAACTGATCTTTCTGGCTGTCAAATTCAGTTTTCAGCTTTTCAAACTCCTCATAATCCACCGGAGTCTCATCGGCATCTTTTGCCTCTTGACCTGCTGTTTCCTCAGATTTAATTTCCTCGCTGACATCGGTCTCATTTTTTTTATTTCTTGCCAAAATCATACTCTCCTTTCACCGAAGCAACCGCAAAAATTCGCTTTTACAAAGCGACGAACCACCCATTTATTGTCTTGATGCTAATCGGACTGCGGCTGCCATTATTTCAATAGGTCACCCAACAGTGTTTCCACCGCACTTGTGACATATTCCAGTTCCGATACAATCTTGGGATAATTCATTCTTATAGGTCCGATGAGAGCCAACGCACCCGTACAATCGGGCGATGCCAAATAATGCGTCACAATCACACTGAGATTAGAAAGTGCGGGGTTGTGTATCTCATTGCCTATCAGTATATTCGCTTTTTTATCAGCCGTACTGATAATCCTTGAAAGTTCCGAAGAATGGCTGAGCAGTTCCATCACCTTTTTTCCGTCTGCCGAAGCAAGTTCCGGCATCACAAAAAGGTTAGACTGTCCTTTAATGGCGACACTCACTGCTGCAGCCTCTGCTGCCGCATCGTGTACTGCTAAAAGGACATTGGGCATTAACATCGACATTTCCCCGAGAGAAGCCGCCGTTGTCTGCATAAACGCAGGTGTTATGCCTGTTACAGGCAATCCTTCCATACGTTCGTTCATCAGCTTATCGAACATTTCGATCAGCCGCTGCGTAAGCATAAAGTCACATCTGAACAATTTAGTCCGGACATTGCCGGCAGACGTGATTAATACTGCCATTGCGGTATAGCTGCCCGTCTGAACAAACTTGATTTTTTTAATTACTGTTTTTTCGCCTGACGGCGACGAGGCAATTGCCGTACATCCCGTTACAGCCGACAGAAGTTCCGCAGACTTTTCAAGCAAATTTTCAGGGGCATCGGCACCGGCATATAATATATCGTTGATTTTTTCCTGTTCGTATCGTGTCAGCGGTGATGTTTTCATCAGGGTATCAATATACACTCTGTATCCGAGCTGTGTGGGGACACGTCCCGATGAAGTATGGGGCTGTTCCAGAAGCCCCAGTGATGCAAGTTCCGCCATATCGTTTCTGATCGTTGCCGATGAAACACTGAACTCCAGTAAATCACAAAGGCTTTTTGACCCGACAGGCTCACCCGTTTTGATATACGCTTCAACGACCGCTTCAAGAATCCGCATTTTTCTTTGAGTCGGTTCCATTTAAGCCACCTCTCCGTTAGCACTCTAAGCGTTCGAGTGCTAATCTATTTATAATTTACCATTATAATCCCGAAATGTCAATATGTATTTTAAATTTTTTGTTTCGTTTTTTACCATCTGGACTTTAAAAAACGGATATGTTATAATAATAAAATCCCATTTTACGGCTGCTTCCCAAAAATAGCAATCCCGGAATCCGGAAATTATTCTTTACATTATTTAATCAACAGGAAAGCCGAGGTCCGCATATGATATTTGCGTTTAATGTAACCACCGTTATGTATATTTTGAATATTATTTTTTATGCCGCATCGCTGTTTGCAATCTGGCTGGGTAAACCATTAGGCATCCCTCTATTTATCGGTATTACGGCATTGATTCTTTCCATATTGCTGGATATTTTCATTATCATTATGTCACAAAAGCTATATAGACAAACTTTATCGGTTATGGATTATGACTTTGACGAATACCTTGCACTCCAAAACAAAATCAAAAAAAGATGCCGTAAATTTCAGAAATTGATCGTGGATATGAATATGATTCAAGGATATATTGCCTACGAACGATTTTCCGAAGCAAGAACAATGCTGGAACAAATCAGGGGTCAAGTATTCTATATCCGCAAAGACAAACTGACAATGACGTATTTCGGTCATATGCTGGAAGCGTGCAGCGGTGAAAAAAACGCAGCCGCATTTAACCAAACTTTAAATGAAATACAAAATTTCCTGTCATCACCCCATAAGCTGAAACCTCAGGAAAAAGCAGTATATGCCAAAGCAGTTGAAATTGATATTCTGCTCTTTTCATTCTTTACCAGAACCCCTCAGCAGCTTGCATCGACTGATCGTACAATCGCCGAAAATCTACAAAGAGAGTATATGCCGCTGATGAAAAATTATACCGCCGTATCCAATTACCATTATACACTGATTTATTATACCGCTGCTGTACCGGAAATGATTGTCGGCAGCCGGCAAACAGCCGAACAATATCTTCAAACCGTCGCACAGCTGCCATATACCTATCCCTCGGTACAAAGAGCACGTCAATATCTCGAAACCGGCGACATTCGTATACTGATGAAATAAAGACGGACATCATAAGGTGTCCGTCTTTTAATTTTAAAAATAAAAAATTTAATGTTTTTCGATAAAAATATATTGACAAACATTAAATCGTATGTTATCATATAGCCACAGTCAAACCGGTAATGACAAAAAATAAATTCAGTAAAAAATAACTGACGGAGGTTATCATTATGAAAAAGTTAAATAAATTTGCTCAGGTTTTTGCTAAAATACTGGAATCTATACATTGGGTAGGAGCAGTCGCAATGATGATTCTGTTCGTTGCTTCGGCATTTGCAGGTACGTGGCTGCAAGATATTTTCCAAACAGGTGTCGTATTTGATTCCGATGCAGGTCTTTACGGATACAACGAATTCAAAACATATGGTATGGAAATGATCTGCACCAATCCTGACGGCACCTACAATATGACGGCTATTGCAATTTTTTCGGTTGGTGCTATGCTGATTCTGGCACTAATGGCAATGGTTTTCAGAAACATTTATCTGATGTTTAAAACCGCTGAGGGCGAATCAAAATTCTCCGAAGGAAATACACCTTTCCAAAAAGATATTGTACGTATGATCCGTGAAATAGGTATATTTTTGATCGCCTCAGCTGCGGTAAGTATGCTGACCACTCTGATCGGAAGCATTGTCATCAGTTCGACCTATACCGTTTTCGACATTCAGAGTGCTGTTTTCGGTATCTTTATGCTTTGCCTTTCAAGTTGGTTTAATTACGGAGAAAAACTGGAAAAAGACGTTGACGGTCTTGTATGAAAGGAAATGTTGGTAATGGGAAAAATAGTACTTCACCTCGACAGAATGATGGTAGAAAAAAAGATTTCTTTAAACGAACTTTCCGAAAAAGTCGGCATATCAAATGTAAATCTTTCTAAAATGAAAAACAATAAAGTCACAGCCATTCGTTTTTCCACCCTTGCGGCAATCTGTGAAGCCCTTGACTGCAATGCCGGTGATATATTGGAATTTCAAAAAGAAAATTAAATCATAAAATCAAAACACGACCGGATATTTCTCTTTGTCAAAATATCCGGTCGTGTTCATTTATCTTGATCGGTGAGTGGGCTGATAATCATAATTTTCGTATTCATAAGCATCGGCATCTTCATCGTTTATATCTATTTTTTCCTTGTGCGGAATGTAATTATCGGAAAATCTCTGAAATTGCGAAATTGCTTCCATCAGCTCCGCACGGCAGTTGCCGTACCGGTCATTTTGCCGATCAAGTTCCTCAATCCGTTTCAGATAAGTAAGGTAAATCATTCCTGATCTCTGGTCCATATCCGTTTTGATCATTGTTTTCATATCATCAATTTGCTGATCTGTAAAATATCTCATACATTTATTCACCTCGCAAAAATCATAAAGCGGCAGGGATCATTTCCTGCCGCTTGTTTTTATCAGTTTCAAAATCACTCAAGCTTTTTGCACTTGACACGATTCATTCTGCAATAATGTCTTACATAGTCATTATCTTCCGAACATCTTACAACAAGAGTCCTGTTGGAACCGTTGAATGCATTGGCACCGATTTCCGTAATGGTATCGGGCAATACAAGAAGTTTGAGCGTACTGCATTTGCTGAACGAACCGTATCCGATTGTGGTCAGATTCTTAGGTATATTCACTGTTTTAAGTGAATCACAGCCCGTAAAGGCACTGTCACCTATCTCTGTTACCGCTTCGGGTATATTGACATTTTTCAGAGATTCGCACCAGCTGAATACATTCTTTCGTATTTCCCTTACAGTTTCAGGAACGTTGACAGTTACCAGTGAACGGCATCCGCTGAAGAGATTTTCGGGAAGTTCGGTAACACCTTCGGGAATCGTCAGTTCCTGGAGTGATTCGCAGTTCAGGAATGCGTGTTTACCGAAACTCTGGATATTATCAGGAATGACAAAATCCTTCAGTTTTTCACAGTTGCTGAACACACTCTGTCTGATTCTCTTGACTGTGGACGGAAGTTCTATTTTCTCAATGCTGACACAGCCCGAAAAAGCACCTCTGCCTATTTCCACAACGCCTTCGGGAATATTGATTGTAATTAATTTCACGCAATTTTCAAATGCTCTTTCGCCGATCTTCATCAGTGTTGACGGAAGTTCAATTGCTTCAATAACCTGATTGCCCGAGAAAGCCGCATCCCCAATCACCTGATAACCCTCAGGTATCTGAATGTGGTTCGATCTCTGCTGTGCCGCATCATTGCTGGTAAATATCTTGGCATTGACAGGAATCAAATGTTCATTGGATGTATTATCCACCTGAGGCTGAGGAGGTGCAGGCTGTTCTGCTTCCTTCACAGGTTCCTCTATCGGTGTATTGGACGGTACTGCCGAAGGTACTTCGGGACTTGTCACAGGTGCTGCCGTTTCCGGCTGCTGTACGGGTTCCGGTATAGTCGGCTGAACGGTCTGTTCCGGAACAGCTTGTTGTGTCGGTTCCGAGACAGGCTGCTGTACAGGCTGGTTCGGCATTCCGGGCATATTGGGCTGATTCGGCATTCCCTGCTGATTGGGCATCTGCTGCATCCACGGGTTATAGCCCCACGGCATCTGCTGCTGATTCGGATCTCCCTGCTGATTGGGCATCTGCTGCATCCACGGGTTATAGCCCCACGGCATCTGCTGCTGGTTCGGATCTCCCTGCTGGTTCGGCATCTGCTGCATCCACGGGTTATAGCCCCATGGCATCTGCTGCTGATTCGGATCTACTCCCGGCATCTGCTGCATCCACGGGTTATAGCCCCATGGCATCTGCTGCTGATTCGGGTCAGTTCCCGGCATTTGCGGCTGGAACGGATTCGCCGGAGACTGTGCAGGCGGAGTATTTTCTGTTTTGGGTTCTTCCTGCTTGATTTCTTCGGTTTCTCCGCTGAAATCAAATACAGGTGATTCTACCTTCGGTTCTTCCTGTTTCGGTTCTTCGGTTTCACCGCTGAAATCGAATACAGGCGATTCTATCTTCGGTTCTTCCTGTTTCGGCTCTTCGGTTTCTCCGCTGAAATCGAATACAGGTGATTCTATCTTCGGTTCTTCCTGTTTCGGTTCTTCGGTTTCTCCGCTGAAATCGAATACAGGTGATTCTATCTTCGGTTCTTCCTGTTTCGGCTCCTCGGTTTCACCACTAAAGTCAAATACAGGCGATTCTATCTTCGGTTCTTCCTGTTTCGGTTCTTCGGATTCACCGCTGAAATCGAATACAGGTGATTCTATCTTTGGTTCTTCCTGTTTCGGTTCTTCGGATTCACCGCTGAAATCGAATACAGGTGATTCTATCTTTGGTTTTTCCTGTTTCGGTTCCTCAATTTCGCCGCTGAAATCAAATACAGGCGACTCAGGTTTCATCTCTTCGACAGCCGGTTCAGGACTTTCCTGTCCTGTTCTTCCGCTTCCTCTGAAATATCCGAACACATTAGATTCCTTTGTTTCGTCCGACGATTCACCGCCGGAACTTTGTTCAGGCAACTGTGAAGGTTTGCCTGAGGGAAGTACAAAACCGCCTGACGAATCGGATTGATTCCACATATCGTCTGAAGAGTTCTGATCGTCCCATACTTCTCCCGAATCGATCATCAGCCGGCGTCTTTCGCCTTTATCGTTAATATTTTCGGGTATCTGATGCATATGTATGTTCGGTGTAATACCAAACATCGGAACACTCCAGTTAAGTGCATAAACAAGAGTTTCAACAACATAGCTTGCCCATTTTTCCGCCATACAAGCATCCTGAGTCAATACTTTTATCGACTGAAGTATTGCAATACACTTGTCTATTTCGGGCTCATCATGAGCAAGATACAAACCGTTGCAGACACCCTGTTCGTATGCATCGAGAAAAACCTTTCTTTCCTGTTTCAAATCAGGAATAAATTCATCAAGAAGAGTTCTGAGCTGAAGTCCGTCAATAATCACGTCAACGCCGTACGTTTTGACAATATACCTCAACGCTTCCTTTGCATTCTGAAAAGTCAGCTTATCCTCTTTTTCCTCTTCCAACTCTGCTCCGCAGAAAGGACAACGTATAATCAAGCCGGCACGAGCGTTTGTTTTCCACTCGCTGCCACACTTTTTACACTGCATTGTATCTCACCGCCTTCTTTCGGAATTCCTTTGTAAAACCCCGAATTTCATATAAATTCCTCTGTAAACATAGAAACAAGCAAGTATCCATTATAAAAATAAAAATCAATTTCAATTTGCTTATTTACAGCTACATAAATATTATACTAAATTTTTTATAAATTTTCAATAGTTTTGAATAATTTTTATATCAGCAAAAAGAAACCGAAAAATGGTTCGTTTACAGAAAAAACATACTAAAAATACAGCCAAAAATAAGATGTCTTTCAAATCCGTATTCCAAACGGAAAACGGATTTTTAAAAAACACCTTAAATCCATTCAATGTCATAAACAAAAATAAGACCCTGAATTTGTGCTATATAAACATTATACTAAATTAATTTATATAAATCAATATTTTTTTGCATTTTTTATAAAAATATTGTACAAATTTCAAGGTCTATTTTTGTGCGACTTACTTTTTAACCTTTTTTATCGAAGATTTTTTAAAAATTATTTCAATAATCATTTATTTTTAGGTTTTTCGTCATCGCATTTTTTGTCACATTTTACCGTATCTGCTCCCACGCAGGACGTAAAGGAATACTTCACCGGAATTTTTATACAAACTTTTTGCACCAATTCCAGACGACACACATTACGTTTGCCGCACTCACGGCATATCAGTTCAGGTTCTCCGCAGCATTCCATATCTATTTTTCCGATTTCAGCATCAGGTGCAATGTCAATCGGAACATTGATGTCAATATATTGTTTGGCTGTTTTCTTACATTCGTCTTTTTTGAAACCACAGTCTGCATCGGGATAGATCTCGTATCTTTTATCCATAATTATTTTCAACTCCGCTGTTATTATTTTGATGGCAGCCTCCGTAAACTCAAGGTATCGGAAATGATCTTCTGTACGGTTTGATCGGATCGCTGCAAAAGCTTTTTACGTGCTTTCCTTACCATACTATGTCATATTTCTGTTTGCGTTACAATTACTTGACAGAAGTTTACCGGCATTATAAAATAGACTTGTTCAATAACCGCAGGATTGCTGTATGAACAATGGATACTGTATATCCTAAATTTATGATGAGGTGACCATACGATGAGCGAAAATAACAGTTTTGAAGAATTCAAGAAAAAAGCCGTAGAAGAAAACGAGAAAAATTTCGGTGCCGAAATCCGTGAAAAATACGGCGAAGAGGCGGCTGAAACCAGCACCAACATTATTATGGGACTGACAGAAGAAAAATGGAACCGCTCCGAACAGCTCCGCAAACAATACGAAAATCTGCTTCTTGATGCCGTAACCCGTCATCTTGACTATCACGACCCCAAAGTCACAGAAATGTGCCGTATTCACGGACAATGGGTCAGTATGTTCTGGGAAGAAGGAGCGTACAGCTTTGAAGCACACAAGACGCTTGCACAGATATACACCACCGATGAGCGTTTTATCAGTTATTACGAAAATATCGCAAAAGGTGCCTGCCAATACCTCAGCGAAGCGATCATTCATTACTGCAATTCATCGAAAGAATAAAGAATTCCCGAATGGCAATACAGCTTGAAGCAGCAGGTGATATAGTTGGAAAACAAAATCAAATTAATCTGCCCCCTGTGCAGAACCGATCTCTCAAAAGCCGAAAAAAGCTACGTCTGCGAAAATAATCATACATTTGACATTGCACGGCAGGGCTATGTTCATCTCCTTCCCGTGCAAAACAAGCGTTCGCTTTCCCCCGGGGACAGCCGTGAAATGCTCAATGCCAGAAGGCGATTCCTCCAAACCGGCAAATATCAGCCAATATGCGATAATGTCGCACGGGCATTAAACCAATATACCGACAGCCCGAATCCTGTCACAGTGGACATCGGCTGCGGTGAAGGGTATTACACCGCAGCTTTGGAACAAAACTGCAATGCCCGGTGTATCGGAATTGATATTTCTAAAGACGGTGTAAAAATGTCGTGCTCCAGAAGCAAAAGTATTTTATGGTTGGTAGCGACAGCCTCTCATCTGCCGATCAAAGACCGATCGGCAGATGCCGCCATTGCAATGTTTTCACTGGTTCTTCAGGACGAATACGCAAGAATCCTCAAAGACGGCGGCTGCATCATCGAAGTTTGTGTAGGTTCCGATCATTTGAAAGAACTGAAATACATCATTTACGATGAAGTATTTGAACAGCACAAACACCCCGATCCGTGTTCGGAAAAATTTGAAGAATCCGAATGCAGCGAATACCGATATAAAATGACACTCGACAATTCCGAATTGAAAGACCTTTTATTGATGACTCCACATTTTTGGAGAATACACAAAGAACGGCGGGAAAAACTCGAAAGTACCGAAAAGTTGGAACTAACCGTTCATTATTGGCTGAGAGTCCTCAAAAAGAAAAAAACATAAGGGAGGAAAATGGTGTGAAAAAAATACTGGCGGTATCGCTGATGGCGGTACTCCTGATGTGCGGTTGTGAAAACAGCGATGATGCCGGACATTTCGACAACACTTCCGACAGCCAATCGGAAATCAGCATTACCGAAAGCAATACCCCATCGGAACAATCAAGCAGCTCCGAAAAAATCAGTGTCAGCCGCAGCGAAGAAAAAAAGATTTCCGCACCCGAAAAAAGTATTAGTTTTGAAGAAGCCTGTCAACTTCTCGACAGCTGTTCACCAAACGATCTTTATCTTCCTCAGAGTGCCAAAGACTTTGAAAAATATTATGACGGAACCGTAACTGATAACGGGAAGGATTATTATTCCGTTTATCTTTATACCGAAAGCAAAAACGGAAATATTTTTGTCGGCACCAATTATCTTATCTCCTGCGACGGCAAAAAGATCAAAAAGAAAATGTGGACAAACGAATACAGCAGTGTTGCCTTCAGCAGTTCCGACACCAAAAACACAGAACAAGTCTACGGAAAAACAGCCGTCAGCCCTAAAGAAGCCCTCAAAATTCTCGGGGACAAAGGCAGTGATGTACTTCGTCTGGACAATGATATTTCCATCTATACATTTGAGTTTGACAACAAACTGAAAAGTATCGACAGCTTTGAATGTTACAAGATCATTCCTAAACTCGACAACGGAGATGCCGTAGAATTCGGTACCCCGTACTATGTCAATACCGACGGCAGCGGAGAAGTATACCGCCCTCTTGACAGTGACCCGAACAACTATAAACAAATAAAATAATTGACCGAAAAATTTGTTTATTTCAAAAGATTATGGTACAATAATATGAATGATAGCAAACGACATTGACTAATGCCGTTTGCTATATACAGTGACTTTGCCCCAACTCTCACTGAAGCTCGGCAAATTGTTCGCCCCTACACCCGCAATGAATAAAATAGGTGATCTTTAATGTCGTTGATGATAAATGTTGATAAGGAGGAACCACAATGACAGTCATTAAACCAAAAGTAAGAGGCTTTATCTGCACAACCGCCCACCCGGACGGCTGCAAAGCATCGGTAAAATCTCAGATCAATTACATAAAATCCAGACCTCACGCAAACGGTCCGAAAAAAGTACTCGTAATAGGTGCGTCTATGGGCTATGGTCTTGCATCAAGAATTGCGGCGGCATATTCTTTTAATGCCGCTACCATCGGCGTGATTTTTGATAAACCTTCCAACGGCTCAAAATGTGCCAGTTCCGGTTGGTACAATACTGCCGCTTTTGAAGAATTTGCCGCTGAGGACGGTCTTTATGCCAAAACCGTCAACGGTGATGCTTATTCCAAGGAAATTAAAGATAAGGTTATTGAAATCATTAAACAGGATTTAGGCAAAGTTGATGCCGTTATATACAGCCTCGCCGCTCCAAGACGTACAACTGCCGACGGGACGGTATACAGTTCCGTTCTGAAAACCGTAGGAAAACCATATACCAATAAAACCATTGACCTGAAAACTAATACCGTACACGACATTACTGTTGAACCCGCCAGCGAACCCGAAATAGAAGCTACTGTCAAAGTAATGGGCGGCGAAGACTGGCAGGACTGGATCAACGCCCTCAAGGCTGCTGATGTCATAGAAGATAACGCCGTAACAGTTGCCTACTCCTATATCGGTCCGGAGATGACACACGCCATTTACGCAGACGGTTCCATAGGCAAAGCAAAAGACCATCTTTTTGAAACCGCTAAAAACATCACAGCAGCAGATGACGGCATTAAGGCGTATATCTCTGTCAATAAGGCTCTCGTTACACAGTCGAGTGCAGCCATTCCGATTGTTCCGCTTTATATCTCCATTCTTTACAAGGTAATGAAAGAAAACGGAGTTCACGAAGGCTGCATCGAACAGATGTACCGTCTGTTCAACGAAAAGCTATACGGAGATAAGGTCATCACCGACGAAGAATGTCGAATTCGTCTTGACGATCTCGAAATGCAGGAAAATATACAAACTGCAGTTGCTGCATTCTGGAATCAAATTGCCACCGACAATCTTGCGGACTGTACCGACCTTGACGGTTATAACAGCGATTTCTACAAACTTTTCGGATTCGGCATTGACGGTGTCGATTATGATGCTGATACGGATATTCAAAGAACCATACCGAGTTTGAGCTGATACCGGTCAATTTTTCTTACGGCAACCGTCCCAAATCCACAAGTAAAGCACAACAGCAGATATATAAAAAATCTCCCGATTTTTCGGGAGATTTTTTATATAATCCAAATAATAACAGCACTTCATTATATTCCATAAAAGTAACGGCGAAGCGGACCGTTTTTACTGTCATTGAGTATTTTTTTGATCCTTAAAACGATATTTTCCGGACTTGCTTTCATTCCCGTCAGTATCCAGTTAATGATACTGCCTGATACACCATAGGACATAAATTCCGCAATAAATCTTTTTTCATCATCGCTGATAGGCTCTTCGTTCATAACGGAATCAATAATCCCGGAAAACAAATTTGATGTCGCATTAAACAGATACTGCCGGAATTCATTGCTGTATGAAGTATTCAAGGCATTGGTATAGAATTTTGAATTATTTTTTAAAATATAAAGAATATGCAGCAACGCTTCGCTCCACTTGTCAATAGTGTATTCTTTTGCCAAAGGAGTAATAATTTCATTGTAAAAAATCCAGTTCAGCAAATCATACTTATCTTTAAAATGGTAATAAAAAGTTTGTCGGTTTAGACCGCACTCATCGGTAATATCCGAAATGGTGATCTTCTCAAAGGATTTTTTTTCCATTAATGTTCTGAAACCCGCAGCAATTGCGTTCTTGGTAGTAATAGATTCTGACATATTATCATCTCCGTTCTGCCGTCTGTATGACCAATCCTCGGTAAATATGACATAAATTATAACACAATCATTCTGAAATTTCAATCCGGGAACAAAAATAAAACAGCATTAACAGGAACAAAAATAAAATTATTCTCCCAAACCGATTGACAATGATATAGGTTAAAATGTATAATCAAATATATCAAAATTTTATCTTGAAGTAAGGAGAATATACAATGGCTATTCTTGTAACAGGCGGTGCAGGCTATATCGGAAGTCATACCTGTGTGGAACTTCTCGGTGCAGGCTATGATGTTGTGGTAGTGGACAATTATTACAACAGTGTTCCCGAAGTACTTAACAGAGTTGAAAAAATCACGGGAAAATCGCTCAAAAAATACGAATGTGATATTCGTGACCGTGAAGGTCTTGAAAAAGTATTTGAGGAAAACAAAATAGATGCTGTAATTCATTTTGCAGGGCTGAAAGCAGTAGGAGAATCCACGAAACTCCCTCTCCTTTACTATGAAAACAATATCTCGGGCAGCGTGGTACTTTTTGAAGTAATGGAAAAGTTCAACTGCAAAAAAATCGTTTTCAGTTCTTCGGCAACCGTTTACGGCAATAATCCCATTCCTTACAAGGAAACAATGGTGACGGGTGATGTCAGCAACCCTTACGGAAGAACCAAACACTTCATCGAACAGATACTCGGTGACGTTTATACAGCCGATAATGAATGGAGCATTTCGCTGCTGCGTTACTTCAATCCGATCGGTGCTCACGAAAGCGGCTTAATCGGCGAAGATCCCAACGGTATCCCCAATAATCTGATGCCCTATATTTCACGTGTTGCCATCGGAAAACTGCCGCAGCTTACCGTTTTCGGCGGTGACTATGACACCAAAGACGGCACCTGCATCAGAGATTATATCCACGTAGTTGATCTTGCCAAAGCTCATCTTTGTGCAGTTGCCAAAATCCTTGAAACATCAGGTATTGAAGCCTACAACATCGGCAACGGTGTAGGTTACAGTGTACTGGATATTATCAATGCCTTTGAAAAAGCAAGCGGAAAGAAACTCAACTATGTCATTGGCGAAAGACGTGCAGGTGACCTTCCCGCCTTTTATGCTGATGCTTCCAAAGCCAACACCGAACTTGGTTGGCACGCAGAACTCGGCATTGATAAAATGTGCGAAGACACCTGGAATTTCCAGACAAAAAATCCCGACGGTATTCAATAATATATCACTGCATTGGTAAATGAAAAGCCGCAGCGAACGCTCTGTTTGCTGCGGCTTTGTTTTTGGTTCGGGCGAAACATTAAGATTCGGCAGAGAATGATTTGACAATATCTACGGTTCTCTGTACTGTATACTTGGACATACAAGCATCATTTTTCTTGTAATCCAGACTCTTCTTCTGTTCCTCAATATACTTGTCGTAATCATCATCTTTCATCTCGTGAAGAATCCCTGTTCTTGAAATATCCGTTGTGCTTTCGCTGTCAATTTCATCATCACTTTTGATATTCTTTACCTGATTGGAAATATCGTCTTTATAGAGAAGATACATTGTATTATCAATGGTTTTGACAACTGCCTTTTTAGTCGGCAGATCTTTGATTTCTTTTTTCAGATTATCAGAAAGAGAAGTATTGTCGTCAAGTATAACATTTCCTGTTGTACTGGGGTCTGCTGTTGACTCGGTATCCGTCATATACTGTTCTACAACGTCCGCAGTCGTTTTGCCCTGCTTGTTGATCATATTGGCATACTTATTAAAATTCGTCTGCATTTTTTCTTTGTCTTCATCGGAAACATCGGTGGTATTTCCGTCCGAATCCGTCATCTTAAGAGAATAGTCAATATAGAAATAGTTGGTATAATTGTCTGTAAAATACTGATTGAGTTCATCGTCCGAAACAGCCTGTGAACCATCCTTGTCATACAATTTCAGGAAGATCTGTTCTTTCAGATAATTTGATTTCAGACTTGCTTTGATGTAAGAATCAGAGGAAATACCCAACTTTTCAAACGCTGTACTCATATAGCTTTCATACATCTGCTTGTACTGCGTTTCCATCTGTTCGTAGTCATCGCCTTTTGCTTTTATGCCGTTGTCCTTAGCAAGTTTTTCATAGGTAAGCTGTGTAATACAGTCCTTTTTTGCTTCGGCATATATCCAGTCAAGAGCGTCCTTATTATCAATTTTTTCTTTGGAAATATCAACATCGGACGAACCGCTTGCCTCGGCATCTGTATTGGATTCACTGATTTTGCTCAAAGCTGTTTCATACTGAGAATAGGTATAATAGATCCAGTTACCGTTTGAAAGCGTGCTGACATCTGTCTTGTAACTCCAACTGGTATCTTCGCCGCAGCCCGATGAAAATGCCAGTGCCGCAGCAAGAGCAATTGCTGCAAAAGGTCTTATAATTTTCTTCATAATCAATTGATCATCCCTTCGGAATTTATTTTCTGAACTTCTATTCTTTTAATATAACAAATTGTGGTCAATTCGGGCAGAACTATCCCTACTGCTACTTCATTTTACTAAAAAACGATCATTTTGTCAACCTTGATACCGACACCTCACAGTTTTTTTTGTTGGTTTGTCAATGATGTGTTACACAATTTTTAAATAGCATCAATTTCGCCGGTTTCTAAAAAATGATTAATGACCTCG
>CACYDP010000044.1 GCA_902773135.1 uncultured Ruminococcus sp. | reverse complement strand
GGAAGCGGAACAGGACCTAAGGGTACCGGCGCTTTTACTATTTATCCGGAGGATAACAGATATAAGTGCTTTGCCTGCGGTGTGTCAGGGGATATTTTTGATCTTGCCATGCAGATAGAAGGTGCTGACAGCATTGGTAAAGCTTTTCGTATCCTTTCCGAGAGGTACGGAATAAGGGCAGACAGAAAAAACTATACCGTCAGAAAATCTTCGACTGCGGCAGATTATACACGGCTTTATGAAAAAGCACACGGGAATATTGACAATACGGACTATCACAGAGGGTTGAGTCGGGAAACTCTTGATCGATTTATGGTGGGATTCATTCCGGACTGGCAGCCGCCGGGAAATCCGGATGCTCCGAAAACACCCCGGCTCATAATTCCCAGAAGTACAACAAGCTATCTCGCAAGGGATACAAGGAGAGATGTGCCGGAATATCAGAAGCCCTATACAAAGCAAAACAGCCCCGGTAAAATGAGCTTGTTCAACATGAGGGCTCTCAGTCAGTCTGAAAAGCCCGTTTATATAGTCGAGGGTGAATTTGACGCAATGAGTATATGCGATGTGGGCGGCGAAGCGGTGGCAACCTGCAGCACAGCAAATGTCAATTCCTTTTTGCAGGCTGTAAGGAAAATGAAGGATGAGAAAAAAACTCTTCCGCCGCTTATTATCTCCTTTGACGATGACGATGCCGGCAGAAATGCTTCTGAAAAGCTCTCAGAGGCTCTACAAAGCGAGAAAGTGCCTTATGGTATATACATACCCCATAAGGGGTATAAAGACGCTAACGAGGCGCTGAGAGGCAATAAAGACGATTTCAGAAAAAAAGTCCTCTATGGTATTGATCACATAGACGAACTGACAGGAGAACAGCAGAAAAAAGAACGTAACGAATACATACAGAAAAACTCCGTAATGGCACATCTGAGTGATTTTATTGACGGCGTTCGTGAAAGTGTCAGCACGGAAACGATAACAACAGGTTTTTCGTCTCTCGACTTGGTGCTAGACGGCGGACTTTATGAGGGACTTTATGGTATCGGTGCGGTATCATCTCTCGGCAAAACAACATTTGCTTTGCAGATCGCAGATCAGATAGCAGAAAACGGGAATGATGTGTTGATCTTCTCCTTGGAGATGTCCCGCAGTGAGCTTATCGCCAAAAGCCTCAGCCGCAGGACTGCCGGTCTGATACTGAAAAACGGCGGTGACATGAAAAATGCAAAAACTGCAAGGGGTATTATGACCGGAAAAAAATATGCGGGATACAGTCAGACAGAAAAGCAGCTTATAAACTCGGCTGTCAGAGAATATGCAAAGATTGCCGATAAAATATTTATTGTGGAGGCTATGGGTGAGGTTGGCGCTGATGAGGTCCGGCAACAGGTCACGGAGCATATCAGCTGCACAGGAAGGAAGCCTGTTGTAATTATTGACTATCTCCAGATACTTGCACCCCATAACGAGCGCAGCACTGACAAGCAGAATACGGATTATTCTGTTTTGCAGCTCAAGCGTATGAGCCGAGATTTTAAAATACCCGTTATCGTTATCAGCTCATTCAACCGTGAAAATTACAGCAGTAAGGTATCTATGCAGGCATTCAAGGAAAGCGGTGCTATTGAATATTCGACAGATGTACTTATCGGCTTACAGCTGAAAGGCACAGGAGAAAAAAACTTTGATATTGATGATGCAAAGGCAAAGAATCCCCGGGAAATCGAAGCTGTGATTCTGAAAAACCGCAGCGGTGCGGCAGGAAAAAAGATATCTTACAGGTATTACACCATGTTCAATTATTTTCAGGAAATATGAGTATACAAGCGGGTTTATATATGTGTATGCACTATGTGTATACACATAACACATACATATAGCATATACACATAAAGTATACATATAAATCATATTCGGAAAAATGTGTGTTCAGACAAAAATATATTCAGGAAAAATGTGTATATTGATATTGAATATATAAGGAAAAATGTGTTATAATACTGATGCAACATATTGAATTTTGTGCGGAGGGATGGCTTGTGGAGCATCTGAAACGAAAGGCGGATATATTTCTTGAAAACTGGAAGTCTGATCCTGAAAGAATGCCTCTTATTATCAAGGGTGCCCGTCAGGTAGGCAAAACCGAAAG
>CACYDP010000043.1 GCA_902773135.1 uncultured Ruminococcus sp. | reverse complement strand
ACTGTGGTTGCGGAGGCTGGATTTGAACCAACGACCTTCGGGTTATGAGCCCGACGAGCTACCATGCTGCTCCACTCCGCGATATAAGGCACTCCCAAAGTGCTTTATTATTATAACATTGTACAAGGAATATGTCAAGGAAAATTTAAAAATAAAAATCAAAACCGTACAATCCATACACTTTACCTATAAAATTCAAATTTTATCAATAACTTATATATCATATTATATGCAACAGCTGCCGGCATTATGACTGCTAACAAGCAATATTTTATTTTTACCGGTATCAGAAAACTGCCGCACAAAAACAAAGTCAAGTGCGGCAGTTTTAACATTTTGAGAGAAAGCCGAATATGTAATCGACCCACAGTTAATTCTGATACAATCTGTATTTTGATTTTCCGTGTCTTTTGACATAGTAAAGCATCTGGTCAGCGTGATTTAATGCGGTTTCAAGAGCTTCTTTAGAGCCGCTCTGAAAAGAGGCGATCCCAATCGAGCAAGAGATTTTTTTATCTTCAGGAATATCCACTGTCTTGTGCAGTTTATCACCAATTTCTCCTTTAAAACCGTCTTTGATTTCCTCGTAGATCTGCTCAGCCAAATATGCCCCGTCCTGTTCGGACTGGTTATACAGCAGAATGATGAATTCATCACCGCCATATCGTACCGCAAGACCTTTTTCCTTTGTCATTTTTTTAAATATTTCCGCAAAACAGACAAGTACCAGATCGCCGATTTCGTGTCCGAAAGTGTCATTGTAGTATTTGAAATTATCCAAATCAACATAGAGAATCACATTATTTTGCCGGTTGCTTTGTGCACAGATCATTTCTACCTGACGGCTGAATCCATTCCGGTTGGTAATGCCCGTCAAATGGTCTGTAATAGCAGACTGTTCCAGTTTTTGATTCATCATTTCAATCATCTGGCGGTTATCAATTCGTCTCATCGTTTCGCAGAACTGGCTGAAAGCAAATTTCAAGATCATCAGGTCGTCCTGTCCCGGCAAAACACGGCTGCCCACACTTCTTCTTTTAATCTTGATGCAGGCAAGAAGAACTGTTTCAACCCCCGAGTGTTCCATAATGGGAATTCCAATCATTGTCATAATATACCTTTCGCCAAACGGCTTCATCAGCGGCAAAAACTGATTAAAATTCTTATCGGTGCGGTTTGTCACAAATGCCTGCTTATATGTACCGAAAAAGTCAAATATCCGATTCATTTCCTCTGTATCAACAAGTGGATTTTCCCCCTCATACATCACAGAAGCGTTTCCATTTTTTCTCCGCAGAATCATTATATCGTCCAGATTATAACTATTTTTTAAAACAGCCGAAGTATTCCGGAACAAATCATCGGTTGTCATATTGTCCCGACTGATCGTTTCCTGTAATACTGTCAGAAACTTAATATCATTTTCTCTTTTAATCAGTCTGTTCTGTGTTCCGACTTGTTTGGCAGCCTGAAGAATATGTGTGACAGGCAGCTGTGCCATTTCCGCCATAAGAGGGTCTTTTTGACGGAAACCGTGTTCTTTAAAATATTGTATTTTTTGCTTTTTACGCTGCAATCCCTCTTTATCGCAATATTGAATAGCTTCCGTTAAAACCGCATCGGCTTCCTGATTTTTCTGCCTTTTCAGGTATAAGGAAGCCTGCTCCATTGCAAAAATCGGGAAAGTAAAGAACATTGATCCCGATGCGGAACTCATATATTTTCTGACATTATCAAATTCTTTCTGACAAAGATCGAATTGATTTTCGTACTGATAAAGCATTGCTTTGACGAGATGATATAAGAGCAGATCTTCATCCCACGCACCTTCATTTGCTTCCTGGAGCACCCCGAGCATATGTTCTGCAACGACTTCCATTTTACTCAGATAGTAATAGCTGTTGTAATATTCTTCCTGATAATAACAGCTCACAGCGATCATACTGTAAAGTTTGATGGTACTGCACGCATGGATAGAACGATAGCCCAACTCTTTTAACATTTTGAAAATCAACTCAATGACCTGACTGGTATTTTGATACGATTCTGCCACGAAATAATTCAACGCCAGATTATAAAGGGAATTTGCTACGTCATCCGGCTGTTCCAGTTCTGCTAAATTACAGACACTTCTGACAAGATAGTCGTGTGCTTTTTCGTAATCTTCGAGAATGATACTATTATAGCCCAACCCTGCCAGCCCGTGTGCTTCCCGCACAGGATTGGGGAGCTTTAATACGGAGAGTCTTTTCTGATACATTTCACGTACATAATAGTGATAACCGAAACGGGAATACAAAATGATATTTTTCATATAGGCATTCATTAAAAAATTATCATTTTCCAATGCTGTTCCCGTTTGCAGTCCCAGATTAAAGTAATACGGTTCTTTTTGATTCAACGCAATTTTCCTGACACTGTCCTGATCATTTTCAAAGCCGAAAACGTACAGATATGCCAAAAAATTAGCAAATCCAAAATGCTTTGCTTTTTCCAGCATTTTCATATCCACTTCATTGCACGGGCAACGTCGATACATTTTTGGCAATACTTTTCGACGGCTTTTGACTGTGACAAAATCATTCTGGCACGAGCACAGGTATAATAATACCGGTATCTGATAAAATAATTTTCTTCTTTATCGGCACTTAAACTTGCCAGCTTGTCGCATACAACCAGTGCATGATTGGCATGGCCCAGATTCATATCAATCATTGCAGCAAGCAACAAAAAAGGAATTTGTTCCTGTTTGGTAAGCCAGCTTGTTTTTTCGTCCATACGGTACATAATATCGCCCATATAGTAATAAGCATCTTCTAAGGCGAAAGTATGATACATATTCGTCAGTTTCAGCAGATATTCCTCTTTTTTGTTTTTATCAAACCAAAATTCATCCTGCACATCGATGGTTCTCCGGCTGTCCATACTTCCCCAATCCAGCTGCAGATTCTGTTCTTCCGATTTCTGTATCAAATTATCCCAGACCAACTTTTTATAGCCGGCAATGCGGAACTCATCATTATACATAATGATCACGTGGACATTCATAGTTTGTTCCATCAACTGCTGCAAAAGTTTGATGGTGCTGTACGGAGCCATATGAAACTTGGAAAGAATCATAATCAAATTCTGCTGTCTTGACATATATTCCAGTATGCCAACCAAATTTTCTATCATACGGGAGGCTTCATATTGTATTTCAAAATGAAAGACATCTTCCTGTCTTGTACATACCTGATTATCGATCAATCCGGCAAGCGGCTCTATATGCATCGGATATACACCGCATTCTTTCAAAAAAGTTTTCACAGGCATTTTACTTCTATAATATTGATGATAGCATTGGCGGATCCATTCCCAAAAAGGTGCATATGCCCCATGCATATCATGAATGGTATAATCGTGATACAGAAACACTTTATCATCGGTATTCTTGACATATGCAAGAATTTCTTTTTCAGAAATATCCAAAGTATTATAATGTTTAATAAAAATGACATTCTGATTCTGTTTTTCTACATAAGCAGCTACCACATTTTGTACATACATTTTAAAGTCCATCAAATCCCCCCTCTCATCACTGCAAAGTTAATAATTTATATTCCAATTATAGCACAAAATTAGGATAAATCAATAGAAATCAAAAGAAATATCAAAGCAACGGCACGAACTTTTTTGCGGCATGTGCAGTATCTTCGGAAATAAACATTGCATAAAAGAAAAAATGATTGTAGAATAAGAACAAACAGTATTTTTCAATTGAAAGAAGGTTTTTCACATATGGAAATGATCGATGCCATGCTCCAAAGGCGAAGTATCAGAAAATTTCAAAAAACAGCGATTCCGCCGGAAAAACTAAATGCCATTATACAAGCAGGACTGCTTGCCCCGACCAGCAGGAATTTACGTCCCTGCCGGTTTATCGTTGTGCAGGATCAAGCAGTATTGCATCAATTGTCGGCAGCAAAACCATCAGGTGCGGGTTTTGTAGCAGATTCGTCTGCTGCAATTGCTGTTTTCGGTGACAGTCAGACATCAGACACCTGGATAGAAGACTGCTCCATTGCAATGACCTATATGATGCTGGCGGCAGCCGATCAGGGTATCGGCAGCTGTTGGTGTCAGCTTCATCTGCGGTCATCACTCACCGGCAAAAGTGCCGAAGAAACGGCAAGAGAACTATTATCTGTGCCGGAACGTTACCGCATTGTCGGACTTCTTGCTCTCGGAATCCCCGCAGCAGAACCGACACCCCAGTCATTATCTGAGCTTAATTTCGGCAAAGTGACATTTTTATGAGGAAAAACAATATGCATTATACTCCCAAAAACAAAAAAATAGTGGTAAAAAAACTGCTCTCTTTCGGCTTTCAGCCGCAGGAGGAAACGTATGTATATACCACCGATCTAATGGACGGACAGTTTGCGATGATGGTGACGGTTGATATTAACGGAAATATCGGCACAAAGGTAATGGATAAGGCAAGCGAAGAAGAATATGTTCTGCATCTCACGGAAATCGCCGCAGGTTCTTTTGTCGGCAGAATACGAGAGGAACATCGGGCGGTGATGGAAACCATCATTGAGCAGTGTTTTGAAAATGATATTTTTCGATCGGATAATGCCAGAAAACTGATAGAATACGTCCGCCATACCTATGGTGATGAACCGGAGTTCTTATGGAAAAAATTTTCCGATAATGCTGCTATTCGCAGAGCAGATAATCAAAAATGGTATGCCGTTCTGCTTACTGTATCAAAACGAAAGCTCGGACTGGATTCGGACGAGATTGCCGAAATCGTTGATGTGAGAATGAAACCGGAAAATGTGGTCAATATCGTTGACCATCAATTTTATTTTCCGGGCTGGCATATGAATAAGAAAAACTGGATCACCATTATTCTTGACGGTTCGGTGGATTTTGACGAGATCTGCCGCCGCCTTGATGACAGTTATCAATTGGCATGTGCTAAAAAATGAAACAACCTCATCGCCGCTTGAAACGATGAGGTTGTCTTTTATTAATTGGACGACAGCTCACGATGCATTTTCTTTCCGAATCGGTAAAACATTACAAAAATTGCAAACACATATATCACCGTAATGCCAATATTCAGCATCATTATGTCTTTGCAAAGGAACATCAATCCTACAAAACTGATACCGACAGCGATCATGAGCAAATAATATTTTTTTGTCGGTTTGCAGCGTTTTTTCGCATATCGTCCCAACAGCATCAGGAAAGTATAGTATATCACCAACGACAAAATCAGAAAACTCAGTTTCGGAATCAATTGTACTTCTTCATTCTGCATAAATTCGAGAGAATTGGTAATATTGTTCAGAGCAAAAATCAGGAACACATGCATCATCATATAACTTAGTCCGTTGGTCTGCCTTTCTCTGTCGATAATATGGTCGTAGATGGTGCCATAACTGAGAAACAGTCCGACAACGATCAGAAATGCCATCGCTGCAAAATACAGATTATTGAAAGTGATTTCACCCTCAAAATAAGAAGCAATCGCAATAATCATTTCGCCAAACGTAAATACCACATACAGCATTGCCCTTTCGGATAAATGGGTAAAATCTACCACATCATTACAGTTGTTTCTGCCTGTAATACTGGTAGCAGCCATACCGAACAAAATAGCAACCGGTGCCATTATCACTTGTCCGGTCAGGTTATAGACAGGAATGGCAGCAAAAATCAGCAGTGCCTCTGTAAAAAGAACAATGGTAATTCTTTTGATTCTTCTTTGATGCTGAGGAACACCTTTATAGTTTCGCAGTTCTATCACATACTGAATTCCGATATTGATCAAAATCAGTCCCCAAGCAAAATGATATTGATTCTGATAATCCTGCCAATGCTCTCTGGTTCCTTCGGCAACAAAGTACAGAAGAAACATATTGACAAATAAAAAAATATGGTCTCTCAGGCTGTTTCTGCCGTAGATATTAATGTAGTAAGTGGTAAAATTCCATATCTGTATCACGGCAAATGTACACAGAATATAGGCAATCAACATTCCCGGATCTACAAATCCGTCTTGAATATGATGCAGCAGGGAATTGTTGCGTCCTATGATATACACAAATATCAGATCATAGATCAGCTCTAAATATTCCACTTTCTTTTCCTTTTTTTCCGGTATTTTCTCAATCATTAACATTCCCCCATAATAATAATAATAATGTATACCAAAATTATAGCACAACAAAAACAAACTTGTCTATCAAAAATCTGCCTACCGGATAACATTTCTTTCGGAATCATTGACAGCAGACTATTTACTTTTCTCGTAAAGCAGAGTATAATAGTTAAAACTACATACAATTCACCAACAATCAATAATGAATTTTATGCAAAAATAAAAGAGAAATCAATAATGCCAAAATTTTGCAGAAACTGCGGAAATCAACTTTCCGATGATGCTGTATTTTGCAGTGTATGCGGTACCAGGCTCAACACTATCGCACCGCCTGTGCAGCCACAGCCTTCATCTCAAATACCGTACAACCATCAGCCTGGAACTAATTTCTATGCTTATGGTCAGCCGCAAAAGAAAAAAGGCTACCGGTGGATCATTCTTATCGCTGCCGTCAGCGTTGTGCTGATTGCGGTGGTCATTGTGGCATTATTTGTTTTCCCGGGATTTCTGAAAACCCCTCCTACGCCGCCGTTTACTTCTTCATCAGATACACCTGTGTCGCAGCAGTCGGATTCTTCACGAGAATCATCCAAACCGCAGGAAAGCAAAGTTTATTTATCACGACCACGCAGGAGAAGAAACTGTCTATAAACTGCTGAATGTGGAGATTCAGGCAGGCGATCGTGCCGCAGCCGTAACACTCAACTGGCATCTGATCGATTTTGGTGAAGGTTATCAGAGCGATACCGATACACCCCTGACAATGAACGGTGCCTTTGACAGCGGCAGTGTTTCAGCATACAGCACTTCGGGCAATATAGAGCTTGCCGCTTTTTATCACTCCGGCGACAAACAGTACGGAATCGGGACAATGGAACTTCCGAGCGGTGAAACGGTCTATATCGGACTGGTTCGCCCGTAACACAAAATCTTAACAAAAATCCACTTCTGAAAGAGATTCGTTCGGAAGTGGATTTTTTGCGGGTGATCTATTGCATATTCCCATCAGATATGCTATAATCTTATCGAGTTAGATAAGTCTAATTTATAACAATACGATAGGAGTGTTTCAGATGAAAATCGTGTATGCATCAAGAACAGGCAATGTACAGAAACTGATTGACCGATTAGGCGTTGAAGCGGTAAAAATCACCAATGGTGATGAAAAAGTAGAGGGCGATTATCTGCTCATCACTTACACAGACGGAGCCGGCATCATACCGAAAACGGTAGAGCAGTTTATTGCCGCCAACCGTGAAGGTCTGAAAGCTGCGGCTGTCAGCGGCAACAGCGAACGTCACCCCGACACTTTCTGCGGTGCTGCCGAAAAGTTAGAGGTAAAATACGGTGTAAAAATCATTGCAAAATTTGAAAAAGACGGCTATGAATCGGTAGACCAGGCAATCAAAGCATTACTGTAATCAAAAAAGCTGTATCGGTATATATGACTGATACAGCTTTTTATTATGGTACGAAGAAATTGCTAAATTATTTTTGTGTTAATCTTTTGCGTTTTTCTTATGCTTTAATACAATGATGACGGTTACGCCAACCACTAAAACCAAAACAATCACAACAACAGCAATGACTATCGGGAACGCATTTTTTTCTGTTGTTTCCTGCACTTCTAAAGTGCTTTCTTCATTATCAGCGGAATCGGTACTGATGGTGTCTTTCTGAGAGATCTCGCTGCTGCTTTCTTCTTGAGAAACAGTTTCTCCGCTTTCTTTTGAAACCTCTTTGCTTTCTTCTTGTTTGGTAAGAGGTTCGACTGTAAAGTGGTATTTTTCTGCAAAGTTCTTCGCTTCTGTACCCTCGTCGGCAACGATCACCAATTCGGAGGTTTTACAAAACGAAAAGGCAGTAGCTGTTATCTCTTTTACTCCGGCAGGAATGACCACTTTTTTTAATCCTGTACATTTATAAAATGCGGAATCTCCAATTGTTTCTAATGAATCGGGAAGTGTGATTTCTGTCAGTCCGGTACATTCCGAAAAAGAATACTCACCAATTGTTTTAAGTGTATTCGGAAACGTGATTTCTTTTAGTTCTTTACAGCCGTTAAACGCCTTATCGCATATTTTGACGGTGCCGTCTTTGATTGTCACTTTTCCGTCAAAGGAATTTTCCTGATAACCATAAACAAGATTTGACAAGTATATGACACCGTTCTCGATTGTTTCGTATTTTTGAATGGTTTCATCGGAAAAAGCATTATTTCCTATATCTTCCAATTGAGCAGGAAGGTCGGTGATCTTGAGCTGGGTACAATCGGAAAAAGCCTGTTCTCCTATGTAGGTTATGTTATCCGACCAATGAATCTCCTCCAAACCTGTATAATCTTTGAAAGCTCTTCCGTTGATGGTGGTCACTGTATCAGGGAGATTGATTTTTTTAACTTTGGAAGTCCTCAAGTTGTTGCTGTTTTCCGGATGACCATATACAAACCGATAATAATCAAAATATACAATTTCGTTATTTCCCTCACCATTTTTAAGATAGGAAGTTTCTGTTGTGCCGTCAAAAACAAACGATAAAAAGCTATCTTCCCCATCTCCTATTTCGGTAACAACATATCCATTCACTTTTTCAGGTATGGTGATTTCTTCACTGTCAATTGTATAGCCAAGTACACAGACGGATTTTTCACTGCCATATATTGGTTCATACAATATACCTGAAGACTCATCATAAAAAGGGGCAGGTGCATTTGCATACACCTCTGTTGGCATCATATTTTCTAATGAAACCCAGCCGATTCCTGCCAGAAGCATTGTTGAAAGAACAAGGGATAAAATTCTTTTCATTTCAAATTCCTCCATCATATTTATTTTTGGGAATACCTTTTGACAACGACTGCCTGCATTCCCATTGCATAGTAGGCATTTTCCACTGCCGACTTCGGATAACCGGTGTTTTGGTGACGCAAGGGGTCGTTAAAATAATAATGGTCTGTATCATACCCTACCAATACAAGACAATGTTCAGGAGTTTTCCACTCTATTTTTTTGTTGTGATAGTACCACGTTGAAGAAGTACGCATTTCAGCCATATCAATACTTGCCCACAATATCACCGGAATATCATTATTGATATATTCCTCACACAGTTCTGTTAGGGATTTTCGGTATAATTCATAGGCTTGATAATTTTCAATAGGTTTCAATGCCTTATTCATCGCTGAAGCAAGTGCGGGTGCGTAACAGCCGAATCCGGTATAATCTCTCGGATTACCGCAGTAACTGACAGCAGGGTCGAAAGGGAAAGAGGATATTTTCAGATATTTTGAGAAAAATATTTCCGGAGTAGTATATACCCCCGCTGTACGCAGTACCATAATAGCTGAAATACCCTCACATCCTGTCGGATAGTTGGGATATTGGCTGATATACGACACATTCAAAATTTTAGAAGAATATTGTTTGATATTCTTTTTAACATCTGCTGAGTTTCCATTTTTGACGGGCTTTTTTGAAATCTTTAAATTTTCACTTTGAGATGAAACAGAGTGATCGTCTGATGACTGTACGCTTGACTGATGCGACTGTTCAACGCTCGATTCCGCACGGGACGGTGGTACACTTTCGATGACTGATACTGCTGTACTGTCATCTGAGCTCTCCGCACTCCAAGCCGATTCGGGTTCCCTATCGTAATCAGTGGACACAGCGGTGATCGCTTCTTTGTTATCATTGAAAGTACAGCTCGTTAATGGAAAGATCATTGTCATTAAAATCAATGCTATAAAAAATCTCTTTAACATTTTGTCCGGTTCACCTCCTGTTTTATAAATATCTTAAGATTTATCATACTATAATCATAATATATTTTTAAGATTTTTGCAAGATAAATCATTTTATAGGATTGATTTTAGGAATTATCAGCAGATAATGCAGCGAATGAAATACTTACTGCTGATTATCATTATAAAGTGAAAATATCATTTTGTCAAGTTATAATTATCAATATGATTCAAAATTTTTACTTTTATTCATATACTATCATAATAGGTGATGTTATGACGAAAGAATTATTCACAATAGGTGAAAGGATCCAAAAACTTCGTGAAAATGCAGGTATGTCACAGGCAGCATTAGCTAAAAAATTCAAAATATCGAGATCTGCTGTGAACTACTGGGAAATGGGACTGACAGTACCTTCTACGGAAAAAATTGTTGAACTTGCAAAACTTTTCAATGTTTCCACAGACTATATTTTAGGAATGGAAACAACATCAACGATTTCTATTAACGGATTGACTCAGCCACAAGTTTCTGCTGTTTGCGAAGTGGTGAAATGTTTCAGAGAATCCAATTATCTTAATGAAAGCTCAGAATAATATGATGATAAGACAACCCAAAAACAGTGTACCTGATTTTTGAAATGGCACGCTGTTTTTGGGTTGTCCGATGGATAAAACATCATATTTGCGTCCTGCAAAAATACTGAGCCCGAAAATGTTGATGTGCGAACCACACTTTCCATTGATGCGTCATTCAAAGGAATCAAAACCGGAAGATTCGACATTCCCGATCCGGATTGCAGCTTATCCCCAAAATAAGAATCCGCCTTTGATAGTAAAAACTGTTTTACTGTAAATCACATTGATTAATGCCGATTCCTGAATATTGGAAATTTGCCTCAAACCCCACCGGATCTTCTCGCCCTGCACCCACAATTTGATAAAATAGGTAATTTTTAATGTCATTTACTATATCTTAGAGCCTGACACCTACTCAACACAGGTTTCAAGCCATCTTAGTTGCGTGATGTTCAGCACCTGCATTAAATTGTCATTAAGGTATTGTCCTGTTAATTTTTCATCTCTGATTCCGTATCAAAAAAGGTGAAATACGGGGATATATTGATTCATACTAACAAATTTTTGATAATAGAGCTGGTGGGTGTCAAGAGTAATCTCAAAGCTTTTCTGATTACATTCATACACAACCGCACTGAGCTTTTGTGCCGAGCGTTCATCAAAACCGTCGTGACTGAAGTAAGCAACGGTAATGTGCGGTGTAAGGTACGGATAAGGACACACCTTCACCTGATTCACCAAATCATACAACATTTGCAGTTTGTTCCATTCCTTTTCATTTTCGGGAACAAGAGTAAGTACAAGACTGGTACTCACCATATTGACAATAAAATTGGTTTTCATTTTTATAGTTCGGGATTTCTGCGGATTATCGTTCAATACTTGTAAAAGCCTGACTTCGTTGTGAAATACTTCTGATGAAACATTTTCCAGACAATCGGATGCACTCAGATCATGGAGCGTCATATGAATCGTGTTTTTATCAAGTTTTTCACAAAAACATTCCGGTGTTTCCGCATACAGTATATCAATGATTTCGGAAATTCTGTTCTTTGTATGGCTGTCCAGGTCGAATACTATCGTGTCGCCGTAGAAATGTTTGAACGTATTATCCGGATTGACCTTTTCATCTACTCTCTTATCGGGCTTAAAACAGCCGTTTCCGATTTGAAGTACAGACTTCTGATAGCTGATTCTGTTTAAAAAATCGGTATAGTTTTCCATCATATGCCTCCTAAATACAAATCCAATTTACTTCGTGTGCTTCAAAACGCTCGGGAGGTGTGAGCTTCGCAAGCATTTTATCGATCACCGATGACGGCACCATATCTTTTCTGTTTTTATTCCGATAAAGATTTTCTTGATAATCCGTTTCAAGAAATACCATTTTCACATATGCGTTGTAGCCGGTAAATAAAGAAACCAGTTTGGAACGAATATCCGGAGTAATGGATGTTGCATTCCAGATAAAAGACTTCTTCTTACGAAGCAACTGTTTGGCACGCTCTTTCGCAATTCTGGCAACTTCCTGCTGATTGCCGACAGGCGAAATATTGTACTCTCTGCGAATATCGTCCAGTGAAACTATTGGATAATCGGGATAAGCAGTCTTAATATAGGTGTCTTTTCCTGTTCCGGGTAAACCGCACATTATAATCACTTCACACACTGTATCATTATACAATTCTGTTTCGGGTGTTACATTTCTTCCAGACAAATATGCCAATTCCGTAAAATGGGAAAGAAAACATTTTGGTTTGTCATAACAGTCTAAGTCTTTCGCTATGTCTGCCATAAGAAAAACCGTTTCTTCTCCATCCTGACGACTTTCGGATATTCTTCCTTCACAATCTGCCTTAGATAAAGCAAATAATAAATTCAGGCTGCAATCAGATGCCAGTTCTCCGTTTGCGGCTATTCTGATGAGTCTTTGTTCGGGGCGATTTGTTTCTATCAGGTGCGGCACCATCATATGATAGCGAATCAGCAGACAAACGGTTTCACGAAAGTTCTGCAAATCCTTTGTACCACAAACACCATACTCACGCCAGAATTTTTCCCTCACCATATTTGCTCCCACAGTTGCGTGGTTAGGTGAAATCCAATCTCTGTTTTCGAGTTTGGTAGTGGGAATTTTTCCGACATCGTGAAACAAAGCGGCAAGGAACAGTTCCTGCCTTTGCCGTTCGGCAAGCGTCTGAAATTCCTCATCTTTCACAAGACATTCGCATACCATTTTTGTATGTATCCATACATTGCCCTCTGCGTGATATTTCGGATTCTGCTGTGTTTCTTTCATTGCTGCTGCATAATCCTGCATTATATTAATTTCAATACTTTGCCAGTCAATCTGAAAATCGGGAGCCTGCGGAACAAGCAGCAACAATTCTTTTAATTTACTCATAACGAACCTCAAACAATGACTCAACAGGCACAGAAAGTTTGTTGGGAACGATTGGACGATTCAGCCAATGCGTTTCGGAAGCATCAAGTGTTTGCAAAAAAGACGCACGTACAAACTTCATTCTGTCTATTACCTCGCCGTTTTCTTCCACCTTGATATACAAACCTTCCATGGAATCCGAATTTTCTGTTTCTCTTATCTGCCGGTCAGCGTCAAGTCCCATTTTTTCGCTTTCCTCTCTTAAATTTTCAAGATGCCTATCCGAAATGTAATTTGATTTTCCCAACAGCTTGAGCAATTCTTCCTTACTGTTGAACACGCCCTGTTTCAGAACAGGTACAGAGCACACAGGCAAATTTTTTATCAGCTCATGTCTTGATTTTGTATCGAGATACTTGTTGGTTTCTCTGTCGAGAATATCAAACTCTAAAAAATAGTGCGGCAGTGCGTCATAATAAACAGTATGTTTAGCGTACAGCCACTCACCGTACATGATGTATTGTGAACCGAGAACAGCATATAAACTGTCCTTATGAACATTCGCCCATTGTTTGAGAAGATTATAATGCTTTTCACGGTAGCCGCCCTCCAAGTAGTGCCCACGGTTTTGCAGCAACAATTCCCCGCTGACAGAAAATGAAATGGCAGTATTCGCACCATCCACTTTTTCTTCTACTACAATGTACTTTCCCTTGATTTTTTGAAAAGGAATCTGTGATAGATCCTCATCACCAACCTGCAAACGTGAGCCTTCAATATGTGGTGTACGAGGGTATTTAATCAATTTCACTTCTTCCATGATTCTGTTCCTCCTTATTGACTGTTTTGCCACAGTCGTCACATATATTCTTTGATGCGATCAGAGTACAGTTGTCCTGCTGCTAACATCAGAATCGCTTTCCGTTTTTGATGCACTCCAAAAACTTCTCATACTTCTTGTCTTCCAAATCTGTCCCAAAATACTTATCTCTGCCGCACTTATAGATTTTAAACTTCGACAGAAAGTTTCCCTTGTCATCAAGATAGGCATAAAGATACAATTCAAGTGCGTTACTGCCTCCATATCCGTCATCGTCTGACCAATAACGTCCGTCTGGCTGAATCAGCCATATCATCATACAGCCGCCGTCATCTGTCATTGTAAATTCGGAAGTAAATTTTACATAGGGTCTGTCCGTAACTTCTTCAAGATAATAATTAACCAGGTCAGGATGCTCAAATCCGGGAAAACCGTTAATTTTTCCATCTTTACCTATCACAATTTCTCGGATTGTCTGAACAGAAACAGGACTTGTATTTTCGACTTTATTTTCCAACATAAACGTCCACTCCATTCTATTATTTTCTTATAGCCTGTTATTTTTGGATTGAAATATCAGACAGTTTTATTTGAATATCTTTCGATGCCATATAATTTTCCAGCCCGCTGAGAATCGCCTCTTTTTTCTTCTCGACCAGCTTTACCACAAGATCGTCCAGAACACTTTGCGGAATATGATCGATAATTCCGCCGGCTAGTGAAGCAGGAACATAGGAAACCGCATTTAACAACGGTTCATCGCTGAGTTCCGGCAACATCGGAAGAAACTTCATCACCAGCTGTTTATAATTGATGTCATCTACTTTGATATTAATTTCCATACCTGCTCATTCCTTTACTTTCGTATCAATATGATTCTGTCAAGGGCTTTCAGTGCGGATTTCGCATCACGTCTTATCCAGACCAGCGTAAGATAGGCGGACGCTGCTCTCATAGTAGGTCTTTTTTCGAGTATCTTTTTGACATCATAACCGCTGTATTCGGGACTCAATAATAAGAACACTGGTGCCTTTCGGTAATGCTCCGATGTTATTTCTGTGAAATTCTATATTTGCGTTTTACAAAGGATCTTTCGGAAACACGGAACTCAGTTCTTATAAATAGATTATCACAAAACACAAACCAAAACCGTCACATCTATTTTTGACATATGAACATCAATAACGCCCTTTTGATGTCTATTATTAATTTTATAAAATTTTCTAACCTATTAATAGACATTTTAACTATAATTATACACAAATTCTAATATATTTTATAGAAACAGTCAATATAATTCCACCAAATATTTCTGATATATTCTCATCTGATTTTCCGGGCGTGGAATAATTGACTTTTATTGATTACTGTGATATAATCATTCGCATCTATGAAACCAAATATTTTCAAAGGAGAATGAAAATGGCAAGAAAAATGACCGAACAAGAACAAAAACGCACAGAAGCATTTAACGAGAAATCAGCCCAGCTTCAAAGCAAAGGTTATTCTATGAAACAAATCACCGTTGGTGTGGTGATAGGAAATATAATGACTTTTGTAATAATGCTGCCGCTAATCGCCATAGTTGTGGGGTTGTTTTATATTACAGGCGGTCACTTTTTTGTGCCAGATCTTGCAGAATGTAGTATATTGTTTGTACTGATGCTCGTATCAATGCCGATTCATGAATGGATACATGGTTTCACATGGGGACGTTTTTCAGAAAACGGTATGAAGGATATTGAATATGGTGTTATCTGGCAAATGTTAACACCATACTGTACCTGTAAAGCTCCATTGAAAAAGCTTCATTACATTCTCGGTTCTATGATGCCTACCATTGTATTGGGAGTATTGGTAGCTGGTATAGGAATATGTATCAGCTCCTTTTTTCTGGTGATAATAGGCTGCTATAATATTTTTGCGGGCGGCGGGGATTTTAATATCATTATTCGCCTTCTGTGCTATAAAACACCCAACAAAGATGTGATATTTATGGATCATCCGACAGAACTCGGACTGGTCGTGTTTGAAAAGAAATAATTATCACAAAGGCTCTCGTCAACTGCGTCAATAAAACGCCAGCGTTCTCTTGTTCCGAGTACGTTCAAATAAAAAACGCCCGCCAATCAGATAACCGGCGAGCGTTTTTTTATTGGGGCTGTGCGGTATATCCTGCTTTGGCAATGATGCTGCACAGCTGATCAATATTCGGTTTTTGCTTCAAACGAATATGTGCTGTATGACTGTTCAGATCTACCATTGCCCATACTCCGTCCAGTTCGTTCAGAGCATTTTGAACTTTTTGGGCACAGTTGCGGCAAGTCATACCTGTGATTTTTAAATCAGCGGCATACGGATAGTGCGATTTGTTCCTGTCCTTGACGCTGACAGGACGTTCCGATTGTTCGAGTTCTCCGCAGCATCCGCCGCCGTATCGGATTTTTTTGATAATTCGGTAAACAGCCCATACCAATATAATAGCTAATAAAATGATGATCAATAATTCTATCCATTCTTGTATCATATCAATCCTCTTTTGGTTGGCAGATACGGTTACTGCATTGCTGACAATTGCCGCAGCAGCCTTTGCCCTGTTTTTGGTTTCTGATCATTGTCACAACCGCAGCAATCACGGCAATAATGATAATGAGAGTAATGATAATATCCCACAAATTCATTCAGACACCTCCGATAAGGAATCCTATCAAGTGAACGACCGATGCTGCGACCCATGCCACCAAACACTGCCACAGAACCACGCAGGCTGCCCATTTGGCTCCCAATTCTCTTTTAATCGATGCAACTGCTGCGACACAGGGCGTATAAAGGAGAGAGAACACCAAGAGTGATGCCGCCGCTGCCGACGACATTGCCGCAGCCACATTGGTACCAAACAGAATTTCCAGAGTAGAAACGACACTTTCTTTTGCCATAAATCCGCTGATGAGTGAGGTGCAGATTCTCCAGTCGCCAAGTCCCAAAGGCTGCATAATCGGAACGAACCAGCCTGATACCATTGCAAGAATACTGTCCTGCTGTTTCTCCACTAAATTAAAATGAATATCAAAACTTTGCAGCAGCCATATAACGACCGTTGCCACAAGAATGACGGTAAACGCTTTCATCAAAAAGTCCTTTGCTTTTTCCCATAGAAGCTGTGCGACATTTCTTGCTCCGGGCAAACGGTAATTTGGCAGTTCCATTACGAAAGGCACGGCTTCCCCCTTGAACAATGTGCCCTTGAAAAGAAAGGCAGCGATAATTCCGATAATGATTCCGAGAAAATACAAGCCGATCATAATCGAGGCTTTATGATCGGGGAAAAATGCATCTACAAAAAAGGCATAGATCGGCAGCTTTGCTGTACAGCTCATAAACGGTGTCAGCAGAATGGTCATCTTTCGATCACGCTCACTCGGCAGAGTTCGGGTGGACATTACAGCAGGAACGGTACAGCCGAAGCCTATCAGCATAGGTACGATACTTCGTCCCGATAAGCCGATTTTACGCAGCAGTTTATCCATAAAGAACGCTACACGGGCAATGTAGCCGCTGTCCTCAAGAAGAGAAAGAAAGAAGAACAGCGTGACGATAATCGGAAGAAAGCTGAGTACACTGCCTACTCCTGCAAAGATACCGTCAATCAGCAGTCCGTGAATCACTTGATTGACATTCGCCTCCTTTAATGCCTGGTCGGTTAGTTTCGTGAGGGCATCGATCCCCGTTTCCAGCCACTCCTGAAGTGTTCCGCCGATGACGCTGAATGTCAGCCAGAACACCAGTCCCATAATCAATATAAAAATCGGAATTGCCGTCCATTTTCCTGTCAGAATACGGTCGATTTTTTCGCTTCGCAGGCTTTCCTTGCTTTTTTTGGGTTTTGTTACGGTCTGTTCACACACTTTTTGGATAAAAGCATATCTCATATCGGCAATAGCGGCACTTCTGTCAAGTCCTCGTTCTTTTTCCATCTGAAGAACAATGTGTTCCACTGTTTCTTTTTCATTTTCATCAAGCATCAGCCGTGACATTATCAGTGAATCACCCTCTATGACCTTACTGGCAGTAAAGCGTACGGGCATTTCGGCATTTTTTGCGTGATCTTCAATTAAATGGCTGATACTGTGCAGGCAGCGGTGAACCGCACCGCCGTTATCATCTTTATTGCAGAAATCCTGACGCAGCGGTTTTTCTTGATAATGTGCAATATGTACGGCGTGTTCGACAAGTTCATCAATGCCCTGATTTTTGGCAGCTGAAATCGGAACAACAGGAACGCCCAACAGTGCTTCCATTTGATTGACATCAATGGTTCCGCCGTTTGCGGTGAGTTCGTCCATCATATTCAGGGCAACCACCATTGGCATATCTGTTTCAAGCAGCTGCATTGTCAGGTACAGATTTCGTTCAATATTGGTGGCATCTACGATATTAATGATTGCCTTTGGTTTTTCGTTCAACACAAAATTCCGTGATACAATTTCTTCGCTGCTGTACGGCGACATCGAGTATATGCCCGGAAGATCGGTTACGAGTGTATTTTTATGTCCCTTGATGGCACCGTCCTTGCGGTCTACCGTGACACCCGGAAAATTCCCCACGTGCTGTTTGGCTCCTGTCAGCTGATTGAACAGCGTGGTCTTGCCGCAGTTCTGATTTCCTACAAGAGCAAAGGTGAGCTTGGTGTTTTCCGGAAGAGGATCACCGCTGCCCTTCGGGTGAAATTTTCCTCCTTCACCCAGTCCGGGATGATTGGATTTGGAATGTGCTGATTTTTGATGTGTTTTTGTTTTTTGTTTTTTGGCAGGTTCAACCTCTATCTTGTCGGCATCTGCTGTTCTCAGGGTGAGTTTATAGCCGTGAATGAGCAGCTCTATCGGGTCGCCCATCGGAGCGTATTTGACAACGGTGATTTCCGTTCCCGGTATGATACCCATATCAAGAAAATGCTGACGGAGTGCCCCCTCACCGTTTAGTTTGGTGACTTTAACGGTTTCTCCGATGTTAGTCTTTTTTAATGTGGTCATAATATTCTCCTGTATTTTTGATTTTCGGATATATGCTACATTATACCTAAAAAATGTATATGTTTCAACAAAAAAAACTTTTTTTCGGTGTTTCCATCGATGTCAAGATCAGTGCCGATAATAAAATACTTGCGGGGCGGCATACCAATGTGATAGAATGATAGAGGAATCCTACTCCATATTATATTCAACGGAGGTAATTGAAATGAAACTCGAACAACTTCTTACAAGAATCAATTACAGCATTGTAAAAGGAAGTACGGATATTGAAATATCCGATATTATATATGATTCACGAAAAGCCTGTCCGAACTGCCTGTTTGTCTGCCTTGTCGGTTCGGAGGCAGATGGACACACCTATGCACAAAAAGCAGTGGAAAGCGGTGCAGCCGCTTTGTTGGTCAGCAAGGAAATAGAGATTGACGGGGTGACCGTGATTAAAGTGGAGGATACACGAAAAGCATTGGCATTTGCAAGTGCGGAATATTTCGGCAATCCTGCCGATGAACTGAAAACCATCGGCATTACGGGCACGAAGGGAAAAACCACAACCGCATCAATGATTCGTTCCATACTGGAAAAAGGCGGTTATCCGACGGGCATCATCGGAACATTGGGCATATTGATCAATGATGAGATTATTAAAACAGCTAATACCACTCCGGAATCCTATGAGATTCAGAAAGCAATGCGTATGATGATCGATAAGGGCTGCAAGGCTGTTGTAATGGAAGCTTCTTCCTTAGGGCTTAAATGGCACAGAACCGATGGGTTTATCTTTGACTACGGAATATTCACCAATTTCTCACATGACCATATTGGCGGGGCGGAACATAAAGATATGGAAGAATACCGTGAATGTAAGGCGATGCTTTTCAGACAGTGCACTGTTGGCATTGTCAATATTGATGATGAAAATACAGAGCAAATTTTGCAAAATCACAGCTGCCGTGTCGAAACATATGGTTTTTCGGAGCAGGCACAGCTTCGTGCTTCCAATGAACAACTCATTTCCAGACCCGGTTATCTCGGTGTGGAGTTTGATCTGAGCGGCAAACTCGATATGAAAGTCGATGTAGACATACCCGGAAAATTCACTGTCTATAATGCCCTTGCAGCGATTGCTGCTGCACTGCATTTCAACCTCAGCAAACAGCAGATTTTTGACGGACTGAACGAAGTGAAAGTAAAAGGACGAGTGGAAGCTGTCAAAGTGCCGGGAGATTACACATTGCTGATTGACTATGCCCATAATGCCGTGAGTATGGAAAATATCCTTACTACCCTCCGTGAATATCAACCAAACCGCCTGGTTACAATGTTTGGTGCGGGCGGAAACCGTCCCCGTGACAGACGATACGAAATGGGAGAAATATCAGGAAAACTGTCCGACCTTTCGGTGATTACTGAGGATAATTCACGCTTTGAAAATGTTATGGATATTATCGAAGATATCAAAGTTGGCATCAACAAAACAGGCGGTCAATATGTTGTTGTTCCGGACAGAACCGATGCTATACGCTATTGCATAGAAAATGCCCGGAGCGGTGACATTATTGTGCTTGCCGGAAAAGGACACGAAGATTATCAGGATAAAAATGGTAAGAAAACCCATTATGACGAACGTGAAGTGATCGCAGAGATCATCGGAACAAAGGAGGTGTCAGTATGAAAATATTGACTGCTCGGGAAATAGCCGCTATTACCGGCGGAGAGATTCTCTGCGGCGACCCCGATACACCGATCACGGATATACAGTATGACAGCCGTGCAGTTAAAGAGGGAACACTGTTTGTTCCCATTAAGGGTGCAAGGGTAGATGCCCACAGATTCATAGAGGACTGTCTGAAAAACGGTGCTTCCGCCTCTCTCACGGAATATGATGCACCGGAAAATGCGGATAAACCGTATATTAAAGTCAGCAATACACTGGATGCTCTCCAGCAGCTTGCCGCCGATTACAGAAAACGTTTCCATATCCGTTTAATCGGTGTTACGGGAAGTGTCGGAAAAACCAGCACAAAAGAAATGATAGCGGCGGCTCTTTCGGAAGGCTTTGACCTGATGAAAACACAGGGCAACAAGAACAGTCAGATCGGTATGCCGATGACAATGTTTGAAATAGAAGAACAGAACGATGTTGCCGTGATTGAAATGGGTATGAGTGAGTTCGGGGAAATGGAACGGCTGTGTGCAGTTGCCTGCCCGAATATCGCCGTTATGACCAATATTGGAACTGCTCATATCGAGAACCTGAAAACCCGTGAAAATATTATGAGCGAAAAACTCAAGATCACCAATGCCTTTGATGAAAACAGTGTTTTGTTCCTGAACGGCGATGATGATCTGCTCGTTACGCTCCATCAGCAGCAGCCATTCCGAACCGTGACATTCGGACTGGGTGAAAACTGCGATTACCGTGCGGAAAATATTCGTACCAAAGGTTTCCGTACAGAATTTACCTGTTGTCACAGCGGAACAAGAGAGGACTATACCATACCGGCTCTCGGTGTTCATAATGTAAAAAATGCCCTTGTAGCGATCGCTGTTGCTGAGTTGCTGGGGCTTGACAAAGAAACTATACAGAACGGTCTTTCACGTTATCAGAATGCACCGATGCGTCAGCAAATTCACGATCTTGGAAAAATCGTTGTGATCGATGATACTTATAATGCCAGTCCCGAAGCAACGGTTGTTTCACTTGATGTGTTAAAAAGTGTCGCAAAAGGAAAAGCGATCGCCGTATTGGCGGATATGCTGGAACTGGGGGAAGAAGCCGCCGCTTTGCATTACGGTGTAGGAAAACATCTTGCACAGCTCGGAATAGATACCTTGATCACTGTTGGTTCGCTTTCGGAACATACTGCCAAAGGTGCCAGAGATAATGGCTGCAATGATACGCAGAGCTTTTCTACCAATACGGACGCTTTTAACTGCCTGAAGGGAAAAATAACAGATGGCTGTACCATACTGGTCAAAGGTTCACGGGGAATGCATACTGACGAAATAGTTGAAAAAATACTAAAAATCGATACTTGATTTTGTAGAAATGTGAAAAAATGATTTGACAAAATTCTAAAGTTGTCCAATTAATTGACAATATGTTGCTTTTGTGTTATAGTTGAATTGTATAAATGACTTTTATGCAAATACTTTTTTGGGAGGAAATTCACTATGAACAACATGAACGACAATAATCAGTTCAACCAGAACCAGTTCAATCAAAATCAGTTTGATCAGAACCAGTTCAATCAGCAGCCCCCGATGGGCAATATGCCCCCGATGGGCGGAGGTATGCCTCCGATGGGTCCCCCGCCGGGACAGGAACCCGGACATCAGTTCGGTGTCATTTCGTTGATTCTTGGTATCTGCTCTCTGGCACTTCCCTGGATCTTTACTCTGTTCGGCAACAGTACATTGTATTCCATTATTTCACTCCTCTGTATTGCTTGTGCAATCGTAGGTATCGTAATGGCTTCTAAAGCAAGAAAAGCCAATATGACAGTAGGTCTTCCGGCAGGAGGTCTTGCAACCGCAGGTCTTGTGCTTTCTATTATTTCACTCGCACTGGACGTAGTAGGTCTGATTTGTGCTGTTTGCGTTATCTGTGCTGCTGCAAGCGTAATTGGTGCTGCGGCAAATGGTGCGTACTACGGCTATTAATGGATTTCTCTTTACTAAGGTGAATGTATTATGAACAATAATCAGTTTCCCGGAAACGAACCTCAGACTAGTATGCCGAATCCGAATATGATGCCGAATCAGCCGCCGCCTGATCCTTCTTATACACAGCAGAATCCTTACGGACAACCGCCGATCAATAAGAATTTCAGAGCGGATACATCATCGCCCTTTGCGAATACAGGTTACAACGGTCCTCAGCCCGGAAAAAATACGGCAATTGTAGGTCTTGTTATCAGCATCATCGCTTTAGTATTAGCGATTATGTGTATGGGTACTTTCTGGATACCCGTTTTTGGAATTACCGCTAATATTATTGCTTTGGTATGTGCCATTGTTGGCTTGGTTCTCGGAGTAAGAGGCGGCAACAAAAACTCACAGATCGGTGCACCGAAAGGCGGCTTTTCGGTAGGTGCGATTGTATGCGGCATCATTGCTGTTATTTTAAGCGGTATTTTGATGTTCTGCAGTATTGCTTCTATATCACTGTGCAGCTATGTCATGGAAAATGCAAATTACAGCTACACGACATCGATCTAAACAGAAGGTTAAGACAAAGTTCAGAAAGACAGTAATCCGAAACGGTTACTGTCTTTTTTTGATTTCAAAAAGATGCGGCACACGGAAATCAATTTTTAAAAATCTGACATCAGAGAAGTTTCTATATTTGCTTCCCGACAATTTCGCTGTCAGTAGGATAGAACAAAATTCAGCGGTTTTAGGAAAGGGGTCTGGGGAATAACCCTTTTTCCGCCGGAAAAGGGTTTTCCCCGGGAAACTGCCCGACAAAATTGATT
>CACYDP010000042.1 GCA_902773135.1 uncultured Ruminococcus sp. | reverse complement strand
CTGTCGTCAACCTCATCGTAAAATTTTACCTCTACCATTTCTTATACCTCCACAAACTCCGATTTGTCGCTTTGACATCCAAACCACTGCCACAACCCCCAACATCTAAATCGGACACTCAACTATCCGTAAAAAATCGGTTGATATGTTCCCACAGTCGTCAGTGCCACTCATCATGCTGCTCGCGGCGCGTGCTCGCGCTGAGCAATTCGCGCTGTTCGCACCGCGAAGCGGTGCTATTACCCACAAGACGAACACTCCTAACTCGCGGCTGAAACTATATCCGCGAGGAAGATTTATCAAATGTCATAGAAGCTGTAACGCGAAACAGGGAGCGCAGGCTCCGCGCCGCTCTTGCCCACAAGGCGAACACTTCTAACTCGCGGCTGAAACTATATCCGCGAGGAAGATTTATCGCATGTCAAAGAAGTTTCAACGCGAAATCGGGAGCGGCGGCTCGCCGCTGACATCAATACCACTGTCTCCACATGAACCGTTCTGGGAAACATATCAACCGGAATGGCTTTTTCCGTATAATAGCCTTTTTCAGCAAATATTTTAATATCTCTTGCAAGTGTCGCAGGATCGCATGATACATATACAATCCTTAGTGGCGACATACCGGCAATCGTATCAATCAAATCTTTAGCACAGCCTTTTCTTGGCGGATCAAGAATAATACAGTCAGGTTTGATCTGACGATCTTTCAGCATAATAGCTGCGGATGAGGCATCTTTGCATATAAACTCCGCATTGCCGATTCCATTAATTTCTGCATTTTTCTTTGCATCTTCTATTGCACGGGGAATGATTTCAACACCTATCAGCTTTTCTGCTTTGGCGGCCATTGTCAAACCAATCGTTCCAATACCACAGTACATATCCAACAGGATTTCTCCCTGTTTCAAAGCCGCAAATTCTGCCGCAATGGTATATAATTTTTCTGTTTGGCGATGGTTCACCTGATAAAATGACTGCGGTGAAATATAGAATTTCAATCCACAAAGTTCGTCCGTGATATAGCCGCTGCCATAAAGTACACGATAAGTGTCACCCGTAATGACATTTGTCTTTTCGGCATTGGTATTCAATACGATTGTTTTCAGATTCGGCAGACCTTGCGTGAGCATTTTCACAAGTTTCTTTTCTTTTCTCAATTCTTTGGCATTTGCAACAATGCAAACCATTAGTTCGTCCGTGTTCTCTGCATAACGAAGATACAAATGCCGCAGTATTCCCGAATGATTCCGCTCATCATACGGAGGTACATTTTCACTGTTTGCCCAGTCAAGAAATATCTGTATTGCCGCTCTGAAAGAAGCTGACTGAAGCATACAATCATCCAGAGGAATAATACGATGGCTTGCAGGGGCAAAAAATCCCACTCTGATATGACCATCTTTATCCCTTGTTATCGGAAGCTGTGCTTTATTTCTGTATTGGTCACGATAATCGGCACGTTCTATCTCATGAATCATTGACCCGTCTATACCGCCTATTCGGGTCAATGTATCATACACTCTTTTTTGTTTGAATGCCAATTCGGACTCATAACTGATATGTCTGAACGTACAGCCGCCGCACTGATGGAATATATCGCAGTCGGGTGTGATGCGATTTTCGGACGGTTCGATCATTTCTTCGATTTTGCCGTATGCATATTTTTTATTGGATTTCAGTATACGGACTTTTAAGCGATCACCTACCGCTGAATTCGGTACAAAAACAGCGATTCCGTCAATCTTGCAAACGCCGCTTCCTTCGGTTGTATAATCTATGATTTCTGTCTGATAAATTTCGTTCTTTTTCAGCATTTTCTGTTCACCTCATTGTTTCAACGATAGCACACATCCAACAGTAAGTCAAGAAAAAAGTCAGACTGTACCTGAATCCATATTTTATCAAGGACTACTATATCTTTTACATTTGCTTGACACAAACATACAAAATACACTATAATAAGTCCGATCGAAAATATGTGATGATTTATAACGCAAATAATTTTACTGTTTGATTCGAAATTTTTGTAACCAAAACGAATGTCCGATGATTACTATAACAGACGGAATAAAAAAACGGGGGTCGAAAATATTGCTGACGGTATACCTGTCATTGATCGATGATGACCAAGATAAAAAAACGTTCGAGCAGATGTATCTTGACAATAAAGATATGATGTATCATTATGCCTACAAAATCCTGAAAGATGTTTCTTCTGCGGAAGATGCCGTACATGATGCTTTTTTGTCTTTTGCACGGCATTTTAAAAAATTTGAAAAAACAGACCATGACCGGATACGCAGTTATCTGATGATTACAGTAAGAAATGCAGCCTTCAAAATTTACAATCGTCACGGAAAAGAAATCAGTACCGAAGATGTTTATTTCGATTCCGGACAAATTGCTGATATTTCCACAGATATTGAAAATCACGAGCTGGAATTTCGGCTTTTTCAGATGATCAAAAATCTTGACCGTAAATATGGTGATGTTATCATTCTCAAATATTACTGCGGTATGCGTGACCGTGAAATTGCCGATTCACTGGGGATCAGTCGTGACAATGTCAAGATCAGACTGTACCGTGCAAGGAATATCCTGAAACAAAAGCTGAAGGAGGACGGATTTTGAATAACAAAGATTTTGAAAAAATTCTGAAAACGAGCGTTTCTCTTTTCGGACATGAATACGTGGATTCCAATGATCCCATCACCCCTCATTCGTTTCCCGAACATTTTATTTCTGACATCACTCTCAAAGAACCTCGTTCCGTCAAATTCCGTTTTTCCGCTGTTTATGCCGCAGCCGCCGTACTGGCTGTCAGTATTTCTGTTATCATTGTTGTCCATTTTTCGATTACTCACAAAGAAAATACGTTTCAGCCAAATGAAGAATCCAACATATCCTCCCAAAGCAATGCCGATATTGACCGCAAGGAAGAAATACTGGAAACAAGCGAAGAACTTGATGATAACATTGATGAGGACTATCCTTATACGATAACAGTTTCTTTCGATGGCACACACACAACTGTAACAACAGAAAAAGCCGGATTGATCTATGACACCGTATCGGAATTTCTCAAAACTGCTGCTCCCGAAAATGAATTGGAAGAAACAGACCTTTCAGACAGTAAAACCATCTATATCATTATCCGTCCTATCAACACAGATCTTCCAGAAACAAACATCTATCTGTACGACTCTTTTGGCTATATCGTCACAAAGTCCAAAGAAAACCAGCCAACCTTTTATCGCTTTGACAGCACACAGCCAATTTTTACCCGCCTGACAAAAATATTGAAAGGTTAACAAATGACTATGAACAACATCATTTCCTTATTAACACCATTAACCGTGATTGCTTTCGCTGCTGCTTCACTGAACGGATGCAGCAAATATCCCGTTACCCGTTCGGAATATTCTGCATCAGAATCAACAGCTGCTGCAAGTCAAACAGGCAAACCAGAAGATTATGACGTAACAATGAAATATAAAGACCAATTCATCGATCTAACCGATGAACAAAAAGAATATCTGTACAATGCCGCAGTGCAATCTGTTTCAGACAACAGTCAAATGCTGGACACCATCATTACACAAAACGATGTTCAAAACAGCGATATTTACATCACGGTCGATTATGCCGATGAAACCGCTTATGACATCATTCTGCTGATTAATACCAAAACGATGTCTGCCTGTGCCAGTTCGGGAAGCAAATATCTTGTCCCCGACCATATTGCTATTGATCTGCTGAGCTATTTCGGTTTTTATGACGAATACGGCTGACTCCGTCTGCCAAATATACAGGAGGTATTTTTATGAAAAAACCAACATTGATAACAATCGGTGTTTTTTCGGCAATTTTGACTGCTTCACTCTGTGCCTGCAATACCGAGTCTTCTCAGAGTAAAGTCATTGCCCCCGATACTAATTCATCTGTATCAAATTCAATTGATATGAAAAAGGACAGCAGCAACAGTTCGACAAAGGAAACGGCTTCTTCCCAAACGACAGAAATTTCCCCCGAACCGCCTGTCAAAACATCTTCTGCATTATCCGAAGATTCTTTTGTTAAAAGTCCCTCCACATTATTGGAAAATTCTTCTGTCAAAAATCCTTCCGCATCGTCCCAAGACGAATCTTCTCCACCCGAGATATTGACAGACCCTGATGAAACCACAATCTGTGATGCCCCAAATGACGACGTAATCCCTTTTGACGCAGAACCCGTTGAACCTGCCATAGAAACAACAAACGAGGTACTGAACATCACAAGTGAACAGCTTGCCGAAGCATTGCCGGAAGGCAATACGTTAAGTTACGGAAAACTGATCAGCCAACTGGGATTAAGTGCTAATTTTGGCCATACGGGAATTCAGATCTATAAGTTGGACGGCAATAAAGTTTTAACGTTAAGATTCCAGAATGTTGACGATATATGCACGATGTCGGGAGAAGAACTAGCTCAAACTGCTGTCCCGCTTGACGAGCCAGATAATTTTCCCACAGGCTCCGGCTACCAAAACTCTCAATGGATTTATGGAATCATTGTAGACAGCCACTTCCTTTATTCCGAAAGCGGAGGCTCACCCTGCTGTTATTCTTTATCATATCCGGATAAAGAAAGTTCTGACAGTCCTGACAGTTCAATCATAAGATATGCTGATGGTACGGGAAAGTCGAATAACCATCTTTCATACGGCGAAAAAGTATTGGTAAGTTTTGACGAGCTACTGGAAACTCATCCTCCAACGATCATCTGCAATGAAATTATAATCATCTAACAACCAGCGGCGGCTTCGGACATTCCCGGAGCCGTTTGCCAATTTATAATTGTCAACTAATTTTTCAAAAATAAGGTTGACAATTATAACGTGACGGATTATAATACTAAATATAAACTAACACAGAATATTTCAAAGGAATATTCGGAAATGAGGATATATGGAAAATACTGAAATCAAACAAAAAACGACCGAAAACAAATCCAAACGAAATATAAACAGTCACATTCTCGACATTGTTTATATTGCGATGTTTGCAGCGATTATCACTGTTTGCTCACAAATATCGATTCCGACCACCATTCCGTTTACACTCCAGACCTTTGCCGTATTTGCGGCTGCTGCTATGCTCGGACTCAAACGAGGCACACTGAGCGTTTTGGTATATATATTGCTCGGAATCATCGGAATTCCGGTTTTTGCAGGTTTTTCAGGCGGTATCGGTACTCTGATGGGGGCAACAGGCGGATATATCATTGGATTTATCTTTACCGCTGTGATTGTGGGCTTTATGACAGATAAACTCGGAAGAAAACTTTGGGTACTTGCCGTTTCTATGGTTCTCGGACTGCTGATATGCTATGCATTCGGCACTGCGTGGTTTATGGTTGTTTACGGCTCTGCCAATGGCGGAATTGATCTTCTGACCGCTCTTTCGTGGTGCGTAACGCCGTACTTGATTTTTGATGCCGCAAAAATTGTTTGTGCATCGATCTTAGTAAACCGTCTTGACAAAATCATCAAATTATAAATTACGTCCTCACCACAGCCTTTGCATACAATTTTTTATCGGAAAAGGTTACTGTGATGAATTTGTTCGAAATATGAAACAAATCATTGAAACACTTGACCGGGAGAATCCACTTTGTATTCTCTGCGAGGACTGTGATATTGTGTGCGAAAAATGTCCGCACCAACTCAGCGGCACTTGTATATCACACGATAAAGTACATCAGATCGACCTTAACTGCCTTGCAGAATACGGTCTTTCATTTGGAGATGTCATTGTGTGGTCAGATTTAAAAAATCTTGCCTACGAAAGAATTATAGAAAAAGATCAGATCAAATCAATATGTCAAAATTGCCAATGGGCGACGATCTGCTGTCGATAACAGTGGATCGCCGCCCATTTTGTATTGTAAGCATCTTTATGATATTACACATCAAGTGCCTTGCACAGTTCAATCAAATCATCAAATGTTTCAAGTGTTACTGCTTTTTTCCTGAGAGAAGCAGCACCGTGAACTCCCTTAAAATACCAGGCTGCGTGTTTTCTGGCTTCACGCATACCGATTTTTTCTCCTTTATACTCGCACAATTTTTGAATATGCCGCAGCAGTACGGATATTCTTTCGGCATTGGATATTGGCAGTGAAGGTCTGTCGTGTCCCATCAGCATCGAAATTTCTTTGAATATCCACGGATTTCCCAATGCTCCTCTGCCGATCATCACAAGATCGCAGTTCGTCTGTTCATACATTCTGGCAGCGTCCTGTGCCGTTGTAATATCACCGTTTCCAATTACGGGAATCTTCACCGATTTTTTTACCTGTCGGATAATATCCCAGTCGGCAGGCGGCATATACTGCTGTTCTCTGGTTCTTCCGTGTACCGTTACCGCATCAGCACCTGCTTGTTCGCAAATCATCGCCACTTCAACGGCATTGACGGATCGGCTGTCCCAGCCTTTGCGAATTTTTACGGTCACAGGCACATTCACGGCATTTTTGACTTTTGCAACAATTTCGCCGCACAGCTGAGGTGTTTTCATCAGAGCCGCTCCCGAACCGTTTCCCGCAATTTTGGGTGCGGGACAGCCCATATTAATATCGATAATATCGGGCTGATATTCCATTGCTATTTTTGCCGCTTCTGCCATAACATCAGGTTCATATCCGAACAGCTGTACAGCTGCCGGACGTTCATTGCTGTATATCTGAAGAAGTTCTCTGGATTTTTCGCTGTGATAGGTAAGACCTTTGGAACTGACCATTTCGCCGACAACATAAGAGGCACCGAAATCTACACATAATTCTCGGAATGCTCTGTCTGTGACCCCTGCCATAGGAGCAAGTGCGGCAAAACCATCAATATTAACATTTCCTATTTTCAATTTTGATTTCTCCTTTGATACGATTCCGGTACAGAAACAAGCTCTTAGTCTTGACTGCCCTTGATATTATCCCAGTATTGCCGGTATGCCTGTTCGTTTTTATTGCTGCCCGGCTGATAATAGACCGTTCCGACAAGATTATCCGGCAAATATTGCTGCTTCGTCCAATGATTCGGATAATCGTGAGGATATTGATAAAACTGTCCTTTGTTCTTGACATCATCGCCGTCATAGTGCTTATTCTGCAAATGACGTGGAAAACCACTGCCCCTGCCTGCCTGAATATCCGCCATTGCTTGATCAACAGCCAAATATGCCGAATTGGATTTTGGTGACTGTGCCACCAGAATCACCGCATCAGCAAGAGGAATTCTTGCTTCGGGCAAACCTACCATCATCGCCGCATCTACCGCCGCCTTGACAATAGGAATAATCTGCGGATAAGCAAGCCCTACATCTTCACACGCACATACCATCAGCCGTCGGCAAGCCGAAGGCAAATCACCTGCCGCAAGGATCCGTGCAAGATAATGAATTGCCGCATCGGGATCGGAACCTCTCATTGATTTCTGGAACGCTGACAGCAAATCATAATGCTCGTCACCCTCCCTGTCATATTTGACCGCACTTTTTTGTGTAAGCTGTGTAACGGTATCCATGGTAACTTTTCGTGTGTTGTCGTTCAAAGGCGATGAAATGACAGACAATTCTACTGCATTAATTGCCTTGCGTACATCGCCTCCGCAGGCATAGGCAATATGTTCGGCGGCTTGTTCGGCAATCTGAATCTTCTCTCCTGTTTCACTCTCCAGAAAATGAACGGCACGCTGTACAGCTTTGAGCACATCGTCTTTTTCTACTGCCTTGAATTCAAAAACAGTGGAACGGCTGAGTATGGCACTGTATACATAAAAATACGGATTTTCGGTTGTAGAGGCAATGAGTGTAATACTGCCGTTTTCGATAAATTCCAGAAGTGTTTGCTGCTGTTTCTTATTAAAATACTGTATTTCGTCCAAATACAGAAGAATACCATTGACCCCCGAAAAACCTGACAATTCGGAAACAATATTTCTTATATCGGCAGTAGATGCTGTTGTGCCGTTCAGCTTACGCAGAGTACGATTGGTTTGCCGAGCAATCATAGAGGCAAGCGTTGTTTTACCGACACCTGATGGTCCGTAAAATACCATATTCGGAATATTGCCCGATTCAATAATATTTCTGAGCGGTCTGTTCTTGTCAAGCAAATGATGCTGTCCTGCTATATCATCAAGTGTTCGGGGCCGAAGTCTGTCTGCCAAAGGAGCGTTCATGGTTACACCACCTAAAAAAGCGGAAACCGCAGAGTATACAGTTTCCGCCATATATTTGAATTTGAAAACCGCCTTGATACGATTCTTATCATAAAAAATTATAACAAATAAGCGTTTAGCTGTCAATAAACAGATCAGACAATCACGGAAATCAGTTTCCCGGGGAAAACCCTTTTCCGGCGGAAAAAGGGTTATTCCCCAGACCCCTTTCCTAAAACCGCTGAATTTTCCTAAAACCACTAAATTTTGTCATATCCTACTTACAGCGAAATTGTTAAGAAGGAAAGGTTCTACTGCCTATTGATGGGACTGAAGTTGTTTGAGCTGCTGCGTGAACTTTTTTGATTGCTGATATTTTCGGGACCACATCATCAGGGAAGCAAGGATATAAATCACCAAGGTAACACTGCCAAGCAAGAAGTAGAAGGATATTTTATCGCTGTCTGCGGGCGGTGTTATGATTGTCATTACAACTCCTTCAATCAGCACCAACTGTATCACAAGCCGCAGGATATATTGCCTTACTGTCGGTTCTTTTCGGAAATACGTCACACAGGTCGGCAAAACACACAAAGCTGCTGTAATGATCGGACCAAGAAAATGATAGTAGTGAAGTTCTTCTTCGGGAGCAACCAAAGTCCCCACGATACAACTTGCCACAAGAATCAACGTCACCAAAAAGAAAAATAACTGAAACCGAGAGAGAATAAACTCCTTAATTGTCATTTTGATTTTCCCCTTTCAATGCTTTTTTTAATTCGGGTACATATTTTCTGGATATTACCGCTTGTTCTCCGGTGTAAAGTACCGCAGTGAATCTGCCATTTAAAGCAGGTTTGATAGCACTGACCTTCATTAAATTCAGCAGCATGGATTTTGATACTCTCAGAAAATGTTTTTTTCGCAGCAGTTCTTCCAATTCATATAACTTTTGTTTTGTTTCATATACCTTGTTTTTGGTATAAATAAAACCCCTATTGTCTACCGATTCAATGTAGTAAATATCGGTGACCGCAATTTCATACAGCCTGTCATCAGCCGTACCGGTAATCTGTCCCTGTCTTGATTTGACAAAAGCAACAATTTCACGTACTTCGTCACTGACGGTATGGCAATATATTTCAATCAGTTCGGGTTTATCACGTTCAATTCTGGTTATTTTTGTCTTCATTATTAATACCGTGCTTGAATGTCAAGCGTTCCTTCGTTCTTTAAATAATAATCAAACCATTCAAGAACAATTCCATTCATCATTGGTAAAAATTCCTCGCTGTTGACCTCACCTTTGCCGAGCATAGAAGCAAGTGTCGGAGAAATCAGCGGAAGATCGGTAAAATCCATATGTCCTGTATTGGCAAAAACAATGGTTTTTCCGTCCTTTGCGTTTTGAATCACGTTTTCATTCACATAGGCATAACCGTTCTCGTTCTTAAACTGTTCTCTTTCATTATAATCGCTTTCTTTGGTGAAATCAAGAACCGGAACGGGATAAACTTCTTTTTCATATTCAAAATCGCCGTTCTTTACCCCAACAATATCTCCGAGCATTGTACCGTCAAGGTCAACCACCGCATCAATATCATCACGTTCTCTTCCCAGTGCTACACTTGATGCTCCGCCAAGTGAATGTCCCATTAAACCGATCTTGTCTGTATCCGTTTTGGAAAGCACATTGAGGATTGTTTTTTCATCGTCCGTGTGCCAAGCCTTGTTGAGTTTCTGATGCTGCTTTGCTTCTTTAATAGTATCAAGTACAAAATTTTCGTCATCTGTTCTGAGCTTCATCCATTCCTTCGTCACTGTAAAAATTTCTTCATTGGAAGTATTTTCATCATTGATTTCCATTGCCAGATTGATAAAATCTGTATCGACAATCACGGTTTGTCCCTCAGTATCTTTGGTAAAAAAAGCATGGTGTGGGTGGTCAAGACTGACAACAACATAACCGTGGCTTGCCAATTCTTCATAGGTAGAATAGTTGCTCTGATAATAACCAAAAGCACCGTGTGAAAACACAATCAGCGGAAATGTATCATCATCGCTTTCGGGATAAAAGAAATGTGCAGGCACTTCTCTGTAAGAACCATCATTTTCAAATTCGTCAAGTCTGCTTTCATCAACAAGAATCGCATCACTCTGAATCACATCATATTTCCCTGTTGTCGGAAGTCCGTTATAATTTGTGAACAGAAAAGCAGGTATCAGAAAAACAGTAATCAGAAGAATAGAAAAAACACAATTAACAACGGTTCCTGCCTTTTTCTTTATGCCGGATATTTTTTTATGCTTGACAAGATAAGCGATACCCGAAATAATGAGCCGTACCACAAGAATGATCACTGCACCAAAGAAACGCCATTTTAAATGTGTAGAAGGTACAAGAATCATTCCGAGCAATAGCACTGTTTCGGCTGCTCTGATGATCAATCTGTTTTTCAGCCATTTTACCTTTTCGGTAAACTTGGTAAAAGTCAGTACAACAAGTGCCGTTTCTGCCAGTACAAACAAAATCAAAAATAAAATTCCCACAATCAATCAACCTTTCTGAATGTTATGGGAAGATTATAACGTGAACCGAAGTTTTATACAATAGATTTGACCGTAAGATGCAGAAATCCTAAGCAAGATGCATATGAGGGTGGATTTCGCTTTCTGCGGAGAGCGAGCAGGAGCTTTGCCCCTGCACCCCACCACCTTTGAAAAGGTGAACGAAACTTTATCAATTCCAAAGTAAAGTAATTTTATACAATTGACAAAGCTAACCAATGGTAATATACTTTACTTACAGAAAAATGGCTGTAAATTTAATGTAACCGGGAGAATTAAACAATGGCTGTCAGTTTAAATATTTACGGAACCTGCGTTTCACGTGATACCTTTAGTTTTTTTGAAAATGAGGAGGTATTCGAAGTTAAAAAATTTATTATGAATTCCTGCTATGTTTCCGCCTGTTCCAACAAAATATCAGATAACGATGTTTGTACACCTGATGAATTTGTGAACACGGAGAGCAATTTTCAAAGACGCAGTGCATCACTTGATATAAACAAAAAAGTATTTGATTATTTATCGGAAGAAAAAAGCGATTGGCTTATTACCGATCTGGGAACACTTCATCGTACATTGTATCAATTAAAAACAACAAATGACACAACATTCATCACAAAAACAATTGCTCTTGAAAACAATATTCAGCTCATGCAGGATAAGAATTTTGATGTGATTGAAGAAATTCCTTTTTCTGCAAAGAATATTCGTTTGTATAAACAATATATTCCTCTTTTCGCCCAAAAACTAAAAGAGGTGATTGATGAAGAACATATCATTGTTTTGGAATTACAATTTGCAAAATATATACTGGATATTACTTTACAAAATCGACCTTCACTAATAGAAAAACGACATTCTTCGGAGGGCATCGATTTACATTACACAAACGATGCTATGATCAATGAAATGCTGAAAGAACTGTACAGTGATTTCAAAAGATGTCTTCCTAAGGCACATTTTATTCCTTTACCTACTGAAGATGCTCCCACCAATCCCCGTCATTGCTGGGGATTTAATCCTATGCATTATGTTTTTGAAGTATATCAATACTTTTTTGACTGTGTAAAAATCATTACATCTGATTCCCAATATGAAGCGGAAGAAATCAAGAAATTAGCCGAAATGTATTCAGACATCATTCATACCAGGTATTTCGGAAACGGATACGATTTAAAAAATTACAGTACGGTACTGAAAACCATTGTCGTATCGGGGGAACCCGTCAAGTTTTTTCTCTCCTCCCAAAGTCATTACGGAAAATGTACTTACAAGATCCTGCACAAACCAATAACGAGAAAAAATTTCACTATTGAACGAACAGATGATTCCAAATATGACCTATATCTTAAAAAGCCCGGAGAATATGATATATGCATTAAGGCTGCTGACAAAAATAATCTTGTAGCAGACAGATATTT
>CACYDP010000041.1 GCA_902773135.1 uncultured Ruminococcus sp. | reverse complement strand
TATTACAGATTACGGCATTCCCGCACTTGATGGTGTTATTAGCTGTCTTGATAAAATTATCCCTGTAATAGTAAGTGCAGGTGCGGCGATCGGCACAATTAAGTTAGATCAGTTTGTATTGGGGCTGGGTGCAGCGACTACTGCAACCCAAAATCTTACAGCAGCGACACAGGGGGCTACAATTGCAACAGAGGGGTTTGGTGCAGCGATAAAAGCAAATCCTTTGGGGCTTGTCATATCACTTCTTGTTGCAGCAGTATCGTGGCTGATCACTTATCAGACAATGGCACAGCTGGCGGCGGACGAAACTGATCGCTTGAATGAATCAACAATTGATTACACTGAAAGTCTTGCTAAATTAGAAGCAGGAGTGGAAAAATCAATTGCGGGTGCTGAAGCACAGGCTGACACAATTCGCACACTGGAAGACCGGTATGACAGGCTTCGTGAAAAAACGGATTTAACAGCATCAGAACAAGCCGAGTTGGATCAGATTGCTGAGAAACTTGCGGGTACGCTCGGTAAAGAAGTAAAAGAGATCAAAGATCAGACAGGTGCCTATCAAGATCTTTTTAAAGAGATTGACATTTATATTGATAGACTGCAAAAAGAAGCTAAAGCAAGAGCAAGAGAAGAAAAACTTCAAGAAGCATACGAACTGTATTACAGTATTGCTGACGGTTACAGCAGGGTAACACAGCAGCTTGACGAATATCAAAAGAAATACGACGAAGGCTTTGATTCGCTGATGAAGCAGCTGGAGAAAGGAATACTCACGCAGGATGAATTTACAGAGAGTTCTCGTTTGCTGAGTAAGTTATACGGAGAGAGTAATCAGAGCGTCAAAGATCTTCTTAAAACTCAAGGCGAATACCGAACGGAACTGTCATTTGCAGCTGATGCTGTTGTTAAGTATACAACGGTATTGGACGACACGGTAGATGGCTACGCATTGTACGATGAACTGATGGAAAACGCCCGATACGGCATCAGTGAGTTGACGGGGGCGACTGATGATGAAACCAAAGCCCTGGAAGATAAACAGGCGGCACTTACAAAATCCTCTGAACTGAGTGAAAAAGCTGTTGAAATACTGGAAACATTTTCAGAAAAAAGCGAGATTTCAGAACAGACGCTGAAAGAGCTTAATGCTCAATTGGTCAACAACCAAAGCACATTACAGAAATTAAAAACTGAGTTAAAAAATAATGAAGCAGAAAAAAATAAACTTTCACATCAGGACGAAAATTACACTGAAACGCTTGTACATCTGAACAGAGAAGAAGAGAAGCTAACTGATCGTATTGAATCATTAACAAAGGAGCAGGAAACATTACAGGAAGCCGTGCAAGGTGTGAAGAGTGCTTTGAGTGAACAGGAAGAAGAAATAAAATCCCTTCGCAGCTCAATGAAGAATCTTGCTGATACTTATCAGAAGCTGAACGACGATCAGACTTTAGATCTTGATACTGTTCTTGAACTCATTGAAAAATATCCGGAATTGAGTACACAGTTATTGGAAGCCGGGGATAATGCAGACAAACAGAGAGAGGCAATTAAAGCACTGTATGAAGCAAAGAAATCGGAACTGATTCAACGTTATGAAAGTAAACGGATCGAGCAGGAAGAAACAAACGCTATCGAGGAAAATACCCTTGCAAGCTACGAAAATGCCCTGGCGGTAATCGACTTAGGCAGTAACTCGAATTATGCTCAGCATCGGATTGCGGAACTAAAGAAAAAAATATCCGAATTGACGTCGGAATTACATGAGGGCTATTCAGCTGCCGAAAAATACAAAAACATTATTGATCGATTGAACAAGTGGAATATCAGTGATTATACCCCTTCCACATCTTCCGATAGTAACGGCGGAAGTTCGTCATCAGGCGGTTCGGAAAAAACGGTCTACACCACATCGGGAAGAGGAATTGAAGCCACAGGCAATACCGCCGCTGACAGCCGGCTTAAGTGGCTGGAGCGGGCAAAGAATCTGTACGATCTGTCCCTCGAAGAACAGATTCATTATCTGAATGAAATCTTGAGAAACGAAGTGTTGACGGCTGATGAAGTTTATGAAGTCAATTACAAACTGAAACAGGCTCTGGATAAGCAGCAAGAGGAACGCACCAAAAAGGCGGAGGAAGAAGCCAAAGCAAGAGAAGAAGCCGAGAAAAATACCTTATGGACAACTAAAGGCGGCGGAGAAGAATATACTTCTAAGAGCAAATTGGACAGTCAGTTTGGTTGGCTGGACAGAATGAAAGAGTTCAATAAAATTTCGCTTGCGGCGGAAAAGGACTATCTGAATAAAATCCTCAAAGAAGAAACCTTATCCGTTGATGAGCGGTATCAGGTTCGCCGCAGACTGTTGGACGTGGAAAACGACATCGCCGAGCAAGCCAAAGAGCAGGTTAAGGAAGTCACGATCACCTATAAGAACGAATCCTACAAAGCGGAAAGCTATGCAAAGGCGGCACTCGGGGCATTGAACCAAGCGAAATACTTCGGGAACGTCAGCTTGCAGGAAGAGCGGAAATATTTACAAGACCTTCTGAAATATGACAATCTTACCAATGAAGAACGTCTGGAAATTCGGAAACTGCTGTACAATGCCGATCAGTCAATCGCAAAGGAAGAAGCAGAAGCTGCCAAAAAAGTAGCTGTGACGTGGAGAGGGTTAACGAGGGAAGGTACAAGCAAATTAGATGCTTATTTCAGTCTGTTTGACGACCTGAAAAAGTATGATATGCTGTCGCTGGAAGAAGAATACGAACAGCTCCGGAAACTTCAGGCAAATGCTAAACCGGGCGATTTCACAAAGGAAGAATTGTTGGAACTTCGTCAGCGAGGGAGAGCTGTCAAAAAAGAACTGCAATCGGCGGCAGAAGAATTTTATCAAAATCAGCTTGAATTAGTTTCGGCAGCCTATGATAAGCTGATAAAAAATCAGACAGATGCCATCGAAAAACAGAACAAGGCGGTGCAGAAGCGTTATCAGAATGAGTTGGATAAACTTGATGAGATCAAGAAAAAACATGATGAAATCAACGAAGACGAGAAACGGCAAAACGAATTGGATAAAATCAACGCAAAGTTGAAATACGATCGTCTTGACAGTCTTCAGCGATTAGAACTGGAACGTAAAAAACAAGATATACTGAACGATCAGGCGGAGGCGGATTTTGAAAGAGATATTGCTAACCAAAAAATCACGATTCAAAATCAGATGACCGCTGCCCAGGAGAAAACTGATGCAGCTCTTGCAGCATTGCAGAAGAACCAGACAACCCTGTCAGATTATATTGCAAAGGTGACGGGCACACAGACCGCCGCACAGCAGGTAGCGGGGAATTCAATACTTCAGAACATTCAGATTGTATCGAACGGGCTGAATGAGGAACAACTTGCTAAGAAGATTTTGAAAGAGGTGGGGGTGCATTTTTCTTGAGAATACAAAAAGTGGTTTATAGAGATAAGGGAAGCGGGCAAAAAATATGTTTTGACAATCGGTTTTTATATGTTGAGAGTATTGATACCACAGGATTATCGGGGGTGCATATCACCGAAGAACTTGTAGGGGTCAACGGGCAACAAACCATTGGTCATCGGTTGGGTGCGAGAGTAATCCCCTGTTCATTTGCACTCAATAACCGAATAGGTGATAAGCGGATATACGAGTTGATCGTTAGTATGTTTAACCCTTTGAGAGACGGGATATTAACTGTCTGCACTGGCAGCGAAGAGTTCAGCATTGACGTATATCCTCAGAATGTGCCGGTATTTCAAAAACAGACTGTTCCCTATATCACGAAATGGACTGTGGATTTTTCGGCGGATTATGGGTTTGTCAAGTAAAGTGTGTAAATTATTTTTTGAGTATTAGTGATGTACAATAAAACGAACAGATAAGTTGATTGAAATAGGTA
>CACYDP010000040.1 GCA_902773135.1 uncultured Ruminococcus sp. | reverse complement strand
CGGCAGTACATACCGATCATGTGCTTGTGCCGTATTATAATTATGAAGTCAAGACAAAATTTCTTGAAGAAGGTATTACCTACGATGATCTCTCCGATGAAGACAAAGAGCGCTATGAGGACGATTTTGCTGAGGACGGCTATGTTCCGGACTTTATCCCCTCGGCAGCCCTGAACAAGTTTGTTTTCAACGAGAATACGGTTGATACCGTCCTGCAAGACCTTATGGAACGTGGTATCAAGGTTCACGGCGGTGACAGGCTCGGCAAAACGATCATATTTGCTCAGAATAAGGCACACGCTGAATTTATCGTACAGCGGTTTAACAAGCTTTACCCGAAACTTGGCAACGGACATTTCGCCCAGCGTGTCACTTGTGACGACAGCTATGCCCAGACGATTATTGACGATTTCAAGATACCCGATAAAATGCCCGTTATCGCCGTTTCGGTAGATATGATGGACACAGGCATTGATGTTCCCGAATGCGTCAATCTTGTATTTTTCAAGAAGGTACGCTCAAAAACGAAATTCTGGCAGATGATCGGCAGAGGCACAAGACTTTGCAAAGACCTCTCCTGCATTGACGGTATAGACGGTGAATACACGGGCAAGTGCCGTTTCCTGATATTCGATTACTGCGGTAACTTTGAATATTTCAGGGAACACCAAAACGGCTACGAAACAGGTGAAACAAAATCCCTGACTGAAAATATCTACCGCAAGCAGGTTCGGCTCATATTCGCATTGCAGGACAGTGTTTTCTCCGATGATGCGTATCAGGATTTCCGCAGACAGCTCACAAATACTTGTCAAGGCGGTGTCAATGCTCTTTCCTATGACCTTGTTTCGGTAAGGCTCAAAACGGAATATGTCGATAAATTCAAAAAACCCGAAAAATGGGTATCCCTTTCCGATATGGATATATTGGAGCTTCAAAAACATATTGCTCCGCTTGTCACTACAAATGACACAGATGAGTATGCAAAGCGTTTTGACAACTTCATGTACGGAATGATGCTTGCAAATATTGATAAGCTACCTACAATGAATTATCTGAAAAACCAACTCTGCCTGACTGCTGAAGCATTGGAGCGTAAAGCCACGATACCGCAAGTCAAGCAGAAACTTTCCCTTATCAAGGATATTCAGACAGATACATTTTGGGATAATAGCAGTATTCTGACAATGGAGAAAGTCCGTCAGGAGCTTCGTGACCTGATGCAGTTCTTCGTTAGCGGAGGAGAAAAACAAAAAATATTCACAAAATTGAATGATCCTGTACTTGACAGCAAAGAGGGCGATGCTCTCGGTGCGGCATACGACTTTGAGGACTATCGAAAGAAGGTCAACCGCTATGTTGAGGAGCATAAGAACGATACTGTTATCTATAAGCTGAACCATAATCTCCCGCTTTCAAAAGGAGATTATGCGGAGCTTGAAAGGATACTCACTCAGGAGCTTGGTAACAGCGAGGATTATAAGCGTGAGTATGGTAACACTCCCTTTGGTCTGCTGATCCGCAAGATAGCAAAGCTCGATCACGACAGTGCTATGTCTGCATTTTCTGTATTTATCAATGACAGCTCGCTCAATCAGAAACAGATCGAATTTATTCTGAAGATCATCAACCATATTGAGAATAACGGCTACATTGAGGATATTAAAATACTAATGAAACCGCCTTTTGATAAGCCTTACAGCTTTATCAAGATGTTTGATTCTAAAACAAGGAATGCTATACTGCTGACTATTGAGAGCATCAAAAACAATGCTTTGCAAGTAGTGGCATAAAACAAAGATAAATTTCACAGCAGTTTTTTGTCATAAGTGTTTCGGACAGTCGGGAAGCCCCGACAGGCAATAAAAAAGCACCTTGCCGGATAGTGTAAAATAAAGTGTGTAAGTACAGAAAGAAGAGAACTGACTTATACACTTTATTTTCTGGTAGGGTGTGATATATTAAACGAAAGGAAACAACGATATGGAGGAAAAAATAATGGCAGGCAGAAGAAAAAACAGAAAT
>CACYDP010000039.1 GCA_902773135.1 uncultured Ruminococcus sp. | reverse complement strand
GCGAGTGACGGGACTTGAACCCGTACGTCGTGAAACACACGCCCCTCAAACGTGCCTGTCTGCCAATTCCAGCACACTCGCAAATATAATGATGTAAGCAACGATAATAATTATACAATAATATAAATGGTTTGTCAAGGGTTTTTCAAAAAAATATTGACAGCCCCGCCAATTTTTTTACGGAGCTGTCATATTCTGCAAAAACAATTATTTTGAAACAATGAAAGGTGCCAGAGAACTTGCCAGAGAATTGATCGGCATTGTCTGGAGCCAAACGTGACCGGGACCGTTTACTTTGGTATTGAAGAAACCTTCACCGCCGAACAGGGCATTACCGATACCGGAGATGCTTTCAATGGACATCGTACAGGTAGCGTCCATAGCAGCAAGATAACCTGTATCGATCAGGATTGACTGACCTGCTGCGAGCTGATACTCTACGATACTTCCGTCAAATTCAAGAAAAGCAGTGCCGCTGCCTGTGAACTGCTGCATAATAAAGCCTTCGCCGCCGAAGAAACCGGCACCGAATCTTTTCTGGAAAAAGATACTCATATTAACGCCGGTGCTTGCGGCAAGATAAGCACTTTTCTGAGCAACGATTGATCTGTTGGGAGAAATTTCAAAAGGGAGGATACTTCCGGGAACTGATGAAGCGAAAGCAATTTCGCCCGGACCGCCCTGTGCCGTGTAGACATTCTGGAAAATGGATTCACCCGAAAAAGCACGTGAGAACATTTTTCCGACACCGCCGCCTGCATTGGTCGACATATTCATATTCGGCGACATCCAAGCCATCGCACCTTTCTGACAGTTAACCGCTTCATTTGCTTCAAGGCTGCATACTACAACCGGAAAGGGCTCGCCTTTGATTTGGTATCTCATATTTTTTGCTCCTTTACGACAAAATTTGGTTATTATTATCATAACACAAATGATCGTTAAAATCAAGCATATCCCAAAAGTTTGTTGCAGTGACCGCACAAAATTATTTTCTGAAAATATCTAAAAAAATTTTTTTATTTGACCTTTTGGGGTCAAATTTTGATTGCTTTTCGGGGGGATAGTAAGAGGTACTTTTTTTCTTGTGCCAAAATGAAAGGAGAATGATTGATTTGGCAAGACCTCAGAAAAGCGGTGTCGATTATTGGAATATCGACTGTACTTTCTATCAAAATAAGAAAATCAGACTGATTCGTTCGGAGTTCGGCAGCAACGGTATGTATTTGTTGAACTATGTGCTGTGCGAAATTTATACGAACGGATATTATGTGAAATTTGATAAGGACTGGTGTATCTTTATATCCGAAGGTGCGGTATGTGCGGGTTCGGCAGATTTTGTGGAAGAATTGATCAAAGGCTGTGTACGGCGTTCGTTTTTTGATCAGCAGATGTTTGACAGATTTGGGATTCTCACTTCTGAATCCATTCAGAGAAGATATATGCGTATGGTTACCAAACGTAAGTCCGTCAAAATGATACGGGAATATTTTCTGCTTGATTTGGACGACCCCGATGACGTTCCGGGAGAAATCAAATCAAGAATTTTTTTCAAATCTGTTTCTTCCCCCGGAAACCCCGTTTCTTCCCCCGAAAACCCCGTTATGAACGGTAAAAATCCCCAAAGTAAAGGAAATAAAAGTATAGAAAAGGAAAGTACAGTACATAATGGTTCCGTGCATCTGTCTGTTCCTTGTACCGATGGGTATTTTCCGATAGATGAATCTCTGTATCAGGAACTGACACACACTTACCCGCATCTTGATGTGATGTCTTCTCTGAAAAAGATGAGCAGCTATATCCTTGCGAATCCGGATAAAATGAGGAATTTGAAATCTGTTCGGGGATATATCGACTTGTGGCTTGGTTCGGACCATCAGCGTCAGCAACAAAAACAATCCTCAATGTCACCCAAAGGCTATCAGCCCTCTTATGACATTGAGGAATATGAGAGTTCATCGGTGATCGATGAGATGTTTTGATGAAAAGGGAAAATTACAGTGTTTTAGCGATTTCTTTGAGATACTCACGGAAGCTGCCGCCGAGAACGGGATTCCGGAGTGCGATTTCCACAGTTGCTTGTAAAATACCTAATTTGTCGCCCATATCGTATCTTTTGCCGGTGTAGTCAACACCTGTGATACCCACACTCTGAGCCAATGTTTTCATTGCATCGGTCAGCTGAATCTCGCCGCCTGCACCGGGAGCGGTATTGTCGAGAATGTCAAAAATATCGGGTGTGAGTACACATCTGCCGAGTATGGAGAAAAGGGACAGCACTTCTTCTTTGGTCTTGGGTTTTTCTACCATATCGGTACAGTTGTAGAGATTGTCTTCAAGATGGTCTACCTTGAGAGAACTGTACTTGGAGATGTCGCTTTCGGGAACAGCCTTGATGCCCACAGCAGATTTGCCGTATTTTTCATAGGCACGTATCAGCTGACCGCAGGCAGGGTCTTCACCGATGATGACATCATCGCCGTAGAGTACGGCAAAAGGTTCGTTTCCGACAAATGATCTGGCACAGTTGACAGCGTGACCCAGACCTTTTGTTTCTTTCTGGCGGATAAAGTAAATATTGGCAAGTTTTGAGATTGATACCACTTGTTCATAAACATCTGTTTTGCCCGAAGCAAGCAGTCTTTCTTCGAGTTCGGGGCTGCGGTCGAAGTGGTCTTCGATAACGCCCTTGCCTCTGTTGGTGATAATCAGAATATCCGTGATGCCTGAATTAACGGCTTCTTCCACGATATATTGTATAGCGGGTTTGTCGACAATGGTCAGCATTTCTTTGGGCATTGATTTGGTGGCGGGGAGAACTCTTGTTCCCAGACCTGCTGCGGGGATAACTGCTTTTGTTACTTTCATAATGGGTTCCTCCGTTGTAATTTTTATATAAACAGTGTTGACAGCATCACAATAATGTTGCATACGACCAACAGCCATGCAATCGGAACATTGATTCCGCCTGTTTCTCTGAGCTGATCGAATATTTCTTCACTGTTTGCGGTTTGTTTGATTTTTTTGATTTTTTTGACGCAATGTGCAAAATAACTTCTGTTGGCGGTAAAACCACACATAAACATAATAAACCACGAAATAAAGCTGATGGCATAGGGTGCCAGCATCAGCCAGATTTCATAATCATAGCAGTTTTGGAACATCCACGACAAATAATCGCCTAAACTTACATAATTCATACTGTCGTCGGCGAGAGCTTCGGCAGCTTTTTTCCATAATGCGTTGGAATAGTAGTACTGTATAAAGGTATCGACAAGATTCAGCAAAAAGGACAGTACAGTAATCACAGTCCCTTTGAGATATTGTTTGCGGAAGAGATACCAGCCGCCTGTGAAAATAAAAGCCATAAAATTGAACCGGCTTCTATCGTTGTCCTTGATGCGTTTGAAAACAGGCAGGTAATACGGTGTATTCCGCTGTACCAATCGTGCCAGTTCTGCACCTGTTACGCCGTCAAAATCCTCATTTTTAGAAACGCCGCCCATCGGGTCGATAAAAAATGAAAAGGGGTTTGATCCTTCCAGGTATTTAAAACCGTCAGGCATACCGCCCTCGTCTGCATCAATATCAATAAAATGGTTGGTCAGCATATTGCCGCAGTTGCTGCAAACAATAGCATCTTCGTCATTTTCTTCGCCGCAGAAGGGGCAGATGGTTTTATCATCGTCGTGATCGGTGCTGCTGTCGGGGACAGATGTCGGTTCAGCGGCAGTGTCAGATTTGTCATATACTTCTTTCCACGTTTTATGCTCTTTGTGAAGCTTGGGATAAATACATTTTCCTTTTTCCTTATAACATTCTCTGTGATAAGGAGCACCGCATTTGGGGCATACCACAATGTCGTCGCCCTCTTGAAAATTCTCGGAGCAGACCGGACAGGTCTTTCCTGAAAAGTCCATCACTCAGTCTCCTTTGTTATGCGACTTGCAGCCATTTTCAGAATAGTATACAAGTCCGATTTTTTATTTCTATTATTATACAATAATCTTTTGCAATAAGCAAGAAATTTTCATCAATACAAAACGAAATCACAGGAATTTAGCAATAATTAGCAAATAATAATTACTCGGGAGCATATTTTTGGACAGGATTTTACTTTGTGTGCCAACCACTGCAATAAAATGCGGATTGCCACTTTACAAGACAAACATTTTTATCCTAATGCGGCAAGAAGACTCCGACCTATATAGGTCGGAGATGAATTGCCGCCAGCCCGTTAGGGCTGAAAAAATCTTGACAATTCAACAATCTGCTGATAAGATGTAATTATAAAATATTTGATAAAATAGATGGTGAAGGTCAGTGAATAAGGCATATAAGTTCAGAATATATCCGAATGAGGAACAAAAAGTAATGTTCTCAAAAACTTTCGGCTGT
>CACYDP010000038.1 GCA_902773135.1 uncultured Ruminococcus sp. | reverse complement strand
GGGTCTTCTTCAACGGGGTCTTCTTCGATGGGGTCTTCTTCAACGGGGTCTTCTTCGATGGGGTCTTCTTCAACGGGGTCTTCTTCAATGGGGTCTTCTTCAACGGGGTCTTCTTCAATGGGGTCTTCTTCAATGGGGTCTTCTTCAATGGGGTCTTCTTCGATGGGGTCTTCTTCAATGGGATCCTCAGCGATTACATCATATTCATCGATTATTTCATCTTTGATGCCATTATAAAGGAAAGGATTATTATCGGACAACAGCGGATTTGTATCTGCCGTAAAATTCTCAGTCAATCCTTCCTCACTTTTATCAAAGGCGGAATTATCAAAATTGATTTGTAACAGAGAGGCAGGATTTTTTCCGTATCCGTACAGGTTGTTATAGAGTGAATACATACTGACTAAAGAAGATTTGGTATTGGAATTGATCTGGTCATAATCCGGAAAATCAGCACTGATCACGACAGCTTTCTTAAGATCGTCATAAATTCTGTATGTAAAAATACCGTCGCTGACATCGTGATATTTTTCGGGGTCAATATTGGAGTTGTCAATGACTTTTTCTACAATTTTTTCCACAACGCTCACTTCCGTCACAGGTTCGGGAATCAGCACACTGGTTTCGTATACGGTGCTGGTATCGTGAATAATCACAGGGTCGGAAGAATTTTCTGCATCAGTTGTATCGGCTGTATCAGTTGTATCGGCTGCACTGCTGTTGTCGAAAGCGGTCGGGGATTCCGAGGTATTGTTAATGATTTCGGTATTGGCGTTATGCTCGGGGTTCAGACGGTTCGGAATGTCCTGACCTTTGTTGTCGGAATCCGTATAAGAAGACTCACTGTCTGAGGAAATTTCATTAGAGGCGTTGGCAGGGATTTTCGGGATATAGATCATTGCAAATCCGCCGACAGCAATAGCGATCGCAGCTGCGGCGATGGAAATTTTTGCGGAAAAAGAGCTGTTAACAGCATTCACCGATGTATTGGCAGCGGCTGAAAAACCCAGTTTGAACAGGGTGCTGGAAGTGATAGCGTCCGTAACGGCAGAAACATTGAAGGAAGTCGGAAATTCGCTGATTTTAGCAATATCGGAAATCAGTTTTTCCAGAATATCAAGAATATCGGCATTGTACAGTTTGATGCCGTCCTTTTCGTAGGCAAGGACTTGTTCTTTGATATGTTTTTTTCCGTAGTATATTCTGCTTTTGACCGTACCCTCACTGATGCCCAGTTCCTCAGCAATATCGCTGACAGACATTTTAGAGTAAAAGTGCATATAGATAACAACACGCATTTTATCAGGAATATTGTTGATGATTTCGAGCATCATACGTTTTGTTTCTTATCGGTCATTATTTTTTTCGGGCAGCAACTCTTTGTAGTCGCCGATTTCGGTGGAATAAATGCTTTCTATATTCTGAGTTTCATCATCACACAGCACGGTTCTTTTATTTTTTCTGATATAGGCAACTGCCGTATTGACCGTAATGCGTCTGAGCCATTTGCCAAAGGAAGAAGGATTTTTTAATTCGTCTATTTTGTGATATATTTTGATAAACACCTCGTTGGCAAGGTCTTCGGCATCGGATTCATCTTTGATGATGCCGTTGATGGTCATACAAACTTCACGATAATATTCTTTATATAATGTTTCAAATGCCTGGGAGTCACCGTTTTTAAAATCGTTTACTGTTTTTTCAATCTCCATAGTCCGACACCTTTCTTTGTTTTATCTGTTGATCTTATTTTAATATAAAAATCCTTTTATTGCAATATTTGTATTTTTATGGTATGTAAAAAATACGGAAAAATTTTTCACTTTTCAAAACGACATCTTGCAAGTGCTTTTGTCATATGATAAAATAAACCTGTTTGAGAACTCGAAAAGATCTGTTCAGACGGCATTTTGGAGCTTGTCGAACAGGTCTGATAGTAAAAATAACAGAAATGGAGAGAAAACTGATGAATGAAATCATTAAGGCAATGAAAGAAAGAAGAAGTATCAGGAACTTCAAGTCCGATGCCGTACCGGAAGAAATGATCGAACAGATTATCTCAGCGGGACTGTATGCGGCGAGCGGCAGGGGAATGCAGTCATCGATTATTGTAGCCGTTACAAATCAGCAGCAGCGTGATCAGCTGTCGGAACTGAACCGCAAAATCGGCGGCTGGAAAGAGGGCTTTGACCCATTTTATAATGCTCCTGTCGTGCTGATCGTTTTGTCGGATAAAAGCCGTCCGACAGGAATCTATGACGGCAGTCTTGTGATGGGAAATCTGATGCTGGCAGCTCATTCGCTCGGACTGGGAAGCTGTTGGATACACCGTGCCAAAGAAGAATTTGAAACGGAAGACTATCGGGCGTTTTTGACTTCTCTGGGCATTGAGGGAGAGTATGAGGGAATTGGTCACTGTGTGGTAGGGTATGTGCAGGGCGAAATCCCGCAGGCACCGGAACGCAATGATCACAGAGTTTATTATGTCAAATGATGAATCGGACAGGTTTTTTCTGACAGTGCTGTGTATATTTTTGAAAACGATGTTTCATAATAAGGACAGGGGCAGGTGCAGAAACTATGATCATATCAATTATAAGAACTTTACTTCTCTATACGGTGATTATCTTTGCAGTTCGTATGATGGGCAAGCGGCAGATCAGCGAACTCCAGACGAGTGAATTGGTTGTCACACTGCTGATGTCAAATATTGCAGCCATTCCGATGCAGAATACCGACCAGTCGATGCTCAGCGGCATTATACCGATCATGGTATTGTTGGTTTGTGAAATTGTTATATCATTCGCCATGATGAAAAAGGCGAAATTCAGACAAATTATATGCGGAAAGCCCGTTGTGGTTATCAATGACGGTGTGGTAGACCAAGAAGCAATGAAACAGCTCCGCATCAGTACCGAAGATCTTTATGAACAGATACGTCAAAAAGATGTCTTTAACCTTGAAGATATTGAATATGCCATTCTTGAAACCAACGGCAAAATGAGTATCCTCAAAAAACCTGATAAAGAACCTTTGTCGGCAGAAGAAATGGGTATTAAACCCCAAGACAACGGAATGGAAACGGTGGTGGTGAGTGACGGAGAAATTGCATCGGCATCAATGACGTTCTGCGGCGTAGACGAAAACTGGGTATATAGTATCATCAAGAGTGAAAAAATCAAACTGAGCGATGTTTTTATTATGACCTGTGACAAAAACAAATCTTATAAAATCATTCCCAAAGAAAGGAAAAAAGAGAATGCGTAGACTGATAGGTGCCTTTGCGGTTCTGGGACTGGTGGCAGCAGTGGGTGCAACAGGTTTTGCCGTGAATGTCCATACAGCAAATTCCGTAAAATATAAACTGGAACAGTCCGTTGAATCAGCACAAAAAGGTGAGATGAAAACGGCATTGAAGCAGATTGATGATGCCAAAAACGAATGGGAAAAAATGATGGAGATCATTATGTTGTTTGAATCTCACGGAAAGGTAGACGAAATTCAGGAAACCATTGGTACAGCCGCATTGTATCTGGACCGCAGCGAGAAAAATATGTTCTATGCCGAATGTAATCTGGCAGGAATGCGTCTTCAGCATTTCAGCGATGTCGAATACCCGAATATCATTAATATTTTTTAAGAGCTTGTTTCAAACCTTGTTTGATATTCGCAGGGAAATCAAGCAGTTATTTTTCTTATAAAGAATAAAATAAAAACAAAATGTTAAATTTCAACCAAATAGCCATAAAAACACAAATGCTTATTGAAAATTATCGTTTACTTTGTTATAATACTAATGATTAGGGGGTAAGTAGGATGGAATCTTGTTCACAGATTTATACCAGAAAAATTGCCGATTCTATTATTCACGGATTGGAACAGCGTCACAGCAGTATCCTTTTTGTCAAACATTACAATACCTTAAATGTTCCGATTGATGATATTCAGGACGCAGTATCCCGCAGCAGTAAAGAAATTGAGCTTATGTACCACGAATTTTCCGCAAATAAAATGCAGGAAGCATATGAGCCTTTTCTTGGTTGGGTCAAAAAACTTTATCTGCAATTTTATCAGAACGTACCGATAGATGAGTTTCTTGAAAAAGCCGGTGTGTATTATCTGAGCAGACCGACAATCAAATCTTATATCAAAAAAGGCGAATGTAAACGTACAGAAGATATTATCGTTGTCGAAGTCGATTATGAACGAAAACAGTTTGCGAATTCTTTGGCATCGCTGTTTTCCTATGTATCAAAAGACCATACATTGCTGTTCGTGCTTAACAGACTTCATCTTGCCGAAAATTCCACATTGAATTTTCTTCTGGAATTTATACAAAAAAATTATGATAATATATCGCTGCTGGCAAACTATAACGAGGCATATACAACACCGTCTTATACCATTGAAAAATGGAGAGCCCTCGTTTATAAAGTGGAAGAACTGAACTATATGCTTGACTGGAATATGCAGGATCCACAGGCAGATACCAACATCATCGAAAGTTTTGAGCCTGTACTTGCTGATCTTCCCGAGTATCTTGTTTATATCAATAATATGATTCATACGCTTGCCACCAAGCAGGCATTGTATTATCTGAAAATTGTCTATAACAAAATTATTATCGATAAGGCAAATATCAGTGCCAAAAATCAGGCAAAATTCTATATCCTTTATGCGATGGCGGCACTGTACGATATGAATATCAATACATCACTGATGATGTGCGACAAACTCAAAAGTGTTAACAATAAACACCCCGATATTCGCTATACCTTCCGCTATCATTATCTTCTCACACTGTGCGAAATCTATGCCGGTCAGTCTAATCTGGCAAGAAAAAATGCCGCCAAATGTCAGAAAATTGCGGTGAAAAGCGGCTCCGAAAGATATGCCTTTACCGCACAGATGCTGGAGTTTTTCTGTATTCTTGACGGCTGCAATAATTTCTATCGATGGGATACCAATATTGATGAGGATAAGGTGGATGTCTTTACGAAACAGGCTTTGAAATATAATTCGTACAACCATCTGGCACATATTCTGTTCTTCGGCTGCGGCAACTCGAAAGAGTATTTCGTGGGCGATGTTAAGATGACCGAAAATAAAGAGAGTTTTAAAACTGCAATGGAAATTGCCAAGATGCTGAAAAACGATCGCCTGATGATTGCTGCCTGGCGTAAAAATGTATTTATGGCACAGGGCTACGGCTGTTATACATATGTTGACTATTATTACAAAAAATGTCTTGAGATTATCGAAAAACAGGACGACAGAAATGAAGAAGCAGGTATTTATAACGGTCTGGGCTTTAACAGAATTGTAAGCGAGCAGTTCGGTATTGCCAATGATTATTTTAACCACGCATTGGAACTTTTCTATCAATCCAAAAATTCCTACTATGTGGCAGAAACGCTGTATAATATGGCAACCAATGCGATTCTGGCAGGCAGTTTTGAAATTGCTTACAATCATCTGATGCAGTGCCTCAAAATACTCAAATCCATTAAGCAGAACCGTATGAAGATCTGCAATATTTCCAAAGTGTACGGAATGGTCGTTTATTGCAGCTATAAAATGGGAATCGAATATAACGCACATTTTTATCTGAATAAAATGGAACGTGTGCTGCACCATGTTCTTCACCCCGACGGAGAACCCGATTATTTCCTCTGGGACGATGATATGTTTTTCTATTACTTTGTCAGCGGATTATTGGAAAAATCCAACGACAAGGTACAGGCACAAAAATTCTTTGACAAGGCCTATTATCATATGATGCGTTCGGAAGGACTGCTGTTCTTTGCTTATGCGATGTTTGCCGATGAACAGGCAGATCTTTACGATGAATTGGGACGCCATAAAGATGCGGAACAGATTCTGAACCAATGTATCGAATTCTGTAATACCAAAGGCTATAAACATAAGGAAGAAGTCCTGTTTGCCAAACTGCATAAAAGATCACTCATCCAAAAGCACATTCCTTTGCCGCTGACAGACAAAGTTAATAAGTATCATATTGATGAACTTTCACAGATCGCCGAAATGGAAATGATGCTGGCGGACAAAACAAAGGGTATTGATTTTCTGGTAGCGTGGCAGGAACTTCTGAATAAAGAAAATTCTACGATGAATGATATTATCGAAAATTCAATGATTACCCTTCAGAATAACTATAATATCGACAGTGTGATTTATGTGGAACTGGTAGATCGTAAACCCGTGATACGCTATAACGGCGGCGAACTTGACATCAGCCGGAATAGTCTGGAAGAAATGGTTCAGTATATTACAAAACATAAAAAAGAATTTGTTGCCTCCAGATTTGAGCGGGAATTTTACGAATATGCACCGCTGATCTCGGTTTTCGGCATTAATAAAATTGTTTCGGTAGCCTGTGTTCCGCTTACCACGGGCGGCGAACTTTCCTCGTTTATGATAGCGTGTATCGAACTGCACGACAATATGACGGGAAATATTAATTTCCTGGACAGAAACGATCTGACGATATTTAAGTTTGCTCTTCGCCAGATGACCGACACATTGTACAGACTGAAAACCCGTGATGAGATCAATCGTATGAATATCAAACTCAGACAAAGTGCCGTTACAGATCTGCTGACAGGACTTCTGAATCGTCAGGGCTTTGCGAAAAAAGTCGATGATTATGAAGAAATGGTCGCAAAAGGCAAAAAGGACGATGTATGTGTTACCATTCTGTATATCGACCTTGACAATTTTAAATACTGCAACGATACTTTTGGTCACGATGTAGGCGATGCCATACTGATTGCCTTTTCAAGACTGTTTGAGCGTGTCACCGAAAATAACAACGGATATATTGTCCGTTACGGCGGCGATGAGTTCCTGATTGTAATGCCGGAAAATACCATCGATGAGGGCATTGACACCGCAAAAGCCATCTATGCCGAAATTGAAAGATGTCAGTATTTTATACCTGTTATCGAAGAGAGTGTACACGGGGAGGTGGAAGTTCCCGAAAATCATCGTGTTTCTTGTTCCATAGGCATTGCTTCGTCCGATACCTATACACAGGATTCCGTGAATATTGTACTGAAACACGCCGACACCAAACTTTACGAAGTAAAGAAAAGTGAAAAATCCAATTACAGTGTATGGAGAGATTAATAACAACGGCAAGTTTCAATTGCTCGGGACTTGCCGTTGTTTTCATTAGAGGAGATGTTCGGTAAGCGTCAAGAGCCGGACCCCTGCACCCGCAATTGATAACAATAACAGATGTTGGAACGGAGGGACTTTTATGGTTATTACCATTGCAAGACAATACGGAAGCGGCGGCAAAGAAATCGGCAAAAAACTTGCCAAAGAACTTGGTATCAGATTTTATGATAAAAATCTGATCACGCTTGCAGCAAAAGAAAGCGGGTTAAGTCCCGAATTTTTTGAAAAATATGATGAAAAAGCTTCCAATAGTCTTTTGTATTCACTTTCTGTCGGTGCGGCGGCAACCATTGGGAACCAATATGGTGTGACACAGGAAATCTCAATGAATGACAAATTATTTCTGATACAGAATGATGTGATTAAAAAAGTGGCCTGTGAACCCTGCGTGATTGTCGGCAGATGTGCCGATTATGTGCTGAATGACAGAAGCGACTGCATCAAGTTCTTTATTTATGCAGATATTCGCAAACGTATCAAATATGCTGCCGATATTTATAAAGTGCCGAAAGACAAAGCCGAATCGGTAATCCGCCGCAAAGACAAGTCCCGTTCCAATTATTACAATTACTATACCAATCAAAAATGGGGTGATCCTGTTCTTTACAATCTTTGCATCAACAGCGGTGAGCTGGGGGTGTCCAGATGTGTGGAGCTGATCCGATTTTATCTGAAAGAAAGAGATATGATCTAGGGAGGGGTATCGATGAAAGACTATGAATTTTTAGGTTATTCCAATACAGACAGATTTTGCCTTGACGGTGTGGAACTGTTTGAATATAAATGGATTACGTTGGGGGAATGTGACATTGTTCTTGAACCCGAAACGAAAAAGCCGTACAGTTTTTCTGTATACCGAATAGAAGCCAATCATAAAACCATTGATTTTCTGGCGGGAAAATTCAGCAATGACAAATGGGGATTTTACCGTGAAAGAAAAAATGATGATCAATTTTAAACAGCGGAGGTAATCATTATGAATGAAGATCTTACCATTGAAAATCTGTTAGATCTTTCCAAAACCATTGCGGCAAAAATTTTTGACGGACTTACTTATCCTTGGGAAGCGCTGCCAAAGATTTCGGAATTTATTATGCAGATCGGTCCCACTCTTTCGCCGGACGAATATGAACAAAGAGGGGAGAATATCTGGGTAGCAAAAAGTGCTAAAATTGCACCCACTGCCTATCTCAGCGGTCCTTTGATTATTGCACCGAATGCCGAAGTACGTCATTGTGCATTTATCAGAGGTAGTGCCGTAGTGGGAGCGGGTTCGGTTATCGGAAATTCGACCGAACTGAAAAACAGCATTATATTTCAGAATGCACAAGTGCCGCATTATAACTATATAGGCGATTCCATACTGGGATATAAGGCACATCTCGGTGCGGGAGCGATCACATCAAATCTGAAATCGGATAAAAGTATGGTAACGATACCTGTTCCGGAAGGACGAATCGACACCGAACTGAAAAAATTCGGTGCGATTGTCGGAGATCATGTGGAAGTAGGCTGTAATTCTGTTCTGAATCCGGGAACGGTCATCGGCAGAGGGTCTACGGTCTATCCGCTTTCGATGGTAAGAGGCATTGTTCCGCCGAACAGCATTTATAAAAAGCAGGGGGAAATTGCCGAAAAAATTCTCAGACAGTAAGGGTTGGTTTGCCCCGGACCCGTCAATTTTGTTAACAATCAAAAATCTCCTTTGCTGCGAATAGATACTTCCGCAGCAAAGGAGATTTTTATGTATCGGTTGGTGTTTCGATTTTTTCGGGGTGCAGTCTGCTGTAATGAAAGATATACTGCTGTGCGATGCCGGCATATTCGCCCAGATCGGACGGGGAAACTTCACAGAAAAGAGAGGAGAGGGCTTTTTTCATCCATACATCGATCGGAAACGCATCGAGTCGGTGAAGTCCGTACAGCAGGGTACATTCCGCTACTTTAGTGCCGACACCGGTGATCGTCATTAATTCTTTGCGGCAGTCCTCTATGGGAGCGGTATACATCTTTTGAAGATCAACGCTGCCGAAAGCCACTTTTTGTGCAGCATCTATGATATATCTTGCACGGAAACCCGAACGTACCGGGGCAAGATCTTCCGCAGAAAGTCCGGCAAGAACAAAGGGCGAAGGGAAGGTATAACAGCCGTTTTTTCGTTCGCCGTAATGTTCGCAAAGGGCATTGATGATTTTTTTAATTCTGGGGATATTGTTATTCTGGGAAAT
>CACYDP010000037.1 GCA_902773135.1 uncultured Ruminococcus sp. | reverse complement strand
GAGTTCAATATGGCGATCCGGAACGGGATCGAACCGTCGACCTCTAGCGTGACAGGCTAGCGTTCTAACCAGCTGAACTACCGGACCGTATATGGCAGGGGCAGTAAGAATCGAACTCACGACACGCGGTTTTGGAGACCGCTGCTCTACCAGCTGAGCTATACCCCTACGAGTGCGTAAATAATAATACCATATTTTTTAATTTTTGTCAATAGTTTTTTTGAAAAAATTTCATAAAAAATCTGAGTGTCGTCCAAAAAGTCATATTCTGTTAAAATACACAAAAAAATATTCAATATATAGTATTTTTACTGATAGTAAAAATAGATGATTTTGCCTATAATAAATATGAATATCCATCAGGCAATTTTAAATTCTGTGAGTGAATTATGATGAAAAACAAATGCAAAAATATTGTATCTTTCAAGGCACTGAAATTATGGCGAATCAGGGCTTCAGCTGCTATCATTATTTTATATTTTTTGATAGGGGCAATATTTGTATTTTCCGAACCAACAGCCATTGTTTTTGGCATTGCCGCCATTATCATTTATCTGTTGGCAGTTATCCTATATTTTCCGATAATGATGCAATCGTGCCGATATTTTTTGACCGACAGTTATGCAGAAATAGAAAAAGGAGTATTGATCAGAAAACATACACAGATCAGATTTTCAAGTGTACAGTATTGCGTACTGACACAAAGTCCTTTGCAGAAGCTGTTCGGATTATGCAGTGTAGAGCTGCTTACAGCCGGTTCCTCTGAAGTCATTCGTGACATTTCAATATTAAACGGTAAAAAAATAAAACACAAAGTCGAATAGGGAGGTGGATATTTTGCAACATCAATATTATCGTACACATCCTTTTACTATATTTACTCACCTTAAAGTGTCTGTGATTCTTCTTTTAATCCCTTTGCTGAAACAGCTTATATTGATGCCAAACAAATGGTATGACATACTTACAGAAATGAGTATTAATACCATATACGCACTTGTTGCCGTAGGATATGCGGTATATTCTTACAGAAGATATATGTATCGGCTCGGTCCTGTCGGAATAGACATCAAAAAAGGATTGCTGATACAAAAATATTTCACTTTACCGTATCACAATATACACACAATCAATATTTACCGATATATATATTCGCCTTTTATCAATGCAAGCCGGCTGTCATTTGATTCTCCGGGGGGATCCGGCAAAAAATATGATATATCGGCTTTTTTTTCGGACAAATATGCAGATATGCTGATCGAAAAATTAACACAGGGCAAACAGGAAAAACACGTTTATCAATCTAATCATATCTCTATGCTTCTGATGTGTGCTTTCTGGTCCAATCCTGCAACGGGGCTATTATTTGCCGCACCGTTTATCTCCAAACTCGGCAGTACGGCAAGCTATGAAATCAGACATCTTCTTTATGATTCCATGAATATTTTCTGGAATTTATTTACTCTTAAAATGTCGCCTGTTGCAGCCATCATTGCCGACATACTGATAGCGGGCTGGGCAATTGCATTTATGCTGCAATATTCAAGATACGGTAGATTTTCGGCATCAAAAATCGGTAAATATATTGTCGTTGCAAGGGGAATTTTTAACCGGAGCATCACCTATACACGTTACGACAAATTAGCCGCTGTTACGATAAATCAAAGCCTTTTGATGCGTTTTTTCGGTTTATATAATGCCGGATGGTTTTCCATAGGTTCCGGCAAACTCAAAGGTGATAAAAGCCTGATTATTGCAGCAGAGAAAAAAGATAAAATATACCGCCATATTTACCGTATGACAAATGTCAGTTTAAAAGAAGAAAAAATTGTAAGACCAATGAAATATACACTATATGCCTATATTTGCCTTCCTCTGTATATTACGGCAGGTGTGATGGCAGGGTTGATTACAGCAGACTATTTCAGTGCAATTGATGAAATATTCAAGGTTATTATGATATTTGCATTGATACCTCTTGTGTGGTGGATAATGTTCAGAATATATGCTTACAGACATTCAAGGCTGGCAATCAATCAAAAATGTGTGATCGTCAACGGATTCCGAAAATGGACAATGCAGAAATACATTATCCCATTCTCAAGAATTCAATATGTGAGTATGACACAAAGTTTACTGCAAAAAACAAGAGGAACGTGTAATTTTTATGTTTATCTTTATTTTGAAAAACGTGCTTTTCATACGGTAAAACACATTCCCATTGACGAAGCACGCAAAATTACCAAAGAAATCAACAGCCGTATCAAATAATCTCTGATACGGCTGTTGATGATTGATTTCTATTTTTCATCATATATGAATGTCATTAACATAATTGCAAGAATTCGAGTACAATCTTGACTGCCTTTTCGGCAGCCATCCTGCTGAAAGTATGATATTCCACAGCATCATCTTCACTGCTCACGCTGTCTGAAACAGAGCGGAGAATTGCAAAAGGAGTATGATTGATATAACATACGTGTCCTATGCTTCCGCCCTCCATCTCACAGGCAAGAGCATTGAATTGATTGTGAAGTAACAGTCTTTTTCCTGTTCCGCTGATAAATTGATCACCCGTAGCAATCGTTCCGACCGTATAATTCTTCTCACCAACTCTTTCGCAGGCAAGTTCAAGACGCTCTGTTATCATACTGTCACACGGAATATATACGATATTTTCCTGCGGAAAAAATAATGTTGCCGGTTCGTCACCTACCGCAGTTGTATCCATATCGTGCTGTACAACATTTTTGGCAATCACAATGCTGCCAATATGTATGTCCTTGCCGGTTCCTCCGCCAATGCCTGTATTGATGATACAGGCCGGGTGATAAGTAAGTATCATTGATTGAGCTGCTATGGCAGCATTGACTTTTCCAATTCCGCATTTTGCAGCAACACATTCTGTATTGTTGATTTTGCCGTATGTAAATTTTGTGCCGCTGATTATTTTTGTTTCTTTGTCAGTCATTTTTTCCGTAATACCGTTTACTTCAATATCCATTGCACCTATAATGCCTATCATCTTTTTTATTCCTTTCTTTTGAACAAAATCATATGATTTATATTACCACATACAGATCGATAAATCAACTTGGTTCGTGAGTAATTTTCAAAGATATTGATTTTTAGAGCAAACTGTATTATCATTGAATCAATGCAAAATATGTACAAGGTGGTAAATATGTCAAAAATAAAAGTCTTGAAATTAATACTGTTGTTTTCTATCGCTATATCTGTATTTTTAACATTCGGTATCAATGCATCAGCTGCTGTCATCAGTTACGGTATCAGCGGCGAACTGCAAGTACAAGCACAAAACCAAACAGAGGCCTCTGTAACCGCTTCTGTTAAAAATGCCAATTATTATGACATCGGCAATATCAGTTATCAGATTTCTGTATCGGACAATGCCGATATTGTAGGGGACAATTCCAAAACAGCTGTTTTTCTTTCTGCGGAACAAACCGATTCAATGACCTTTCGCATCATTCCCAAAAAAACAACAACCACTTCCTTAACAGAGGAAACGGTTTCACAGGCAAGCAGTATTCAAAAAGACAATATATCAGAATCCGCTGTTTCTGCTAACCAAAATACAAACATTCCTGCCAAAACAACTGCTTTATCAGAAAAAAACACCTCCCGTACTTATACCTTGACAGGCGGTACTCAACCAAGCCGCCACACGGTTCAGACATCAGACCATTCCGCAGCCTTAGTCATCAGTTTGACTGTTATTGTTTTAATATCGGCAGTGACAGCAATATTTTTTGCAAAGAAAAATAAACGTGGAATTTCCTTGATACTTTGTATAACTCTTACTGCCTCCATTACTGCTGCGGCTGTTCCGGATACAGAGGTATTTGCCGCTGAATCTGAAAAATATACTCTCATTGAAGATCATATTGATATTGATTTTGAACATACTACTGTAACAGTCACCCTTACCGTTACATTTCCCGAGCAACCCGAGATTCGTGACAATACGGAAGATGATATTCGGAAACTCAACAGCGGAAACTATCATATTTTAAGATATGACGATACCAATGAAATCTCTTTTATCAACGGCAGATTTACGGATTATAAAGTTACCAATTATGAAACTGCCCTGAGTTCTCTCGACGCCGTTAAAACTCTTCTTCATACCAAAGATACTAATATCGGCTTAAAATATATCAGAACCCAAACCAACCACAACGGTGATACCTTTTACAAATTTGAACAAGTACAAAAATTCAGCGTTGTATCAAAAGCGTTTATCATTGTTGGTGCCGATAAAGAAGGAAATACCATATGCCTTTCCAGTTCTGTAAATCCATCCGTATCTGATATGGAACCGAGTAAAGACGAACTTCTGTTGTCCGCAGAGCAAGCAAAAGCATCATTAGCCGAAATCGTAAACGAAAAATACATTGTTGACATCGATCCTGCTCTTGAACTGTATACCAACAACGGTTATACATCGTACTGTTGGGTATTTTATTACAATACTTCATTATATCTGACAGAAACAGGTCAGGATAGTGAGGGTACCTATTTCAGCAAATTATATGTCGATGCGGAAACGGGAACAGTGGCAGGAGAATCTCCCATATCCAGTATTGACGACAGTGAAAATACTTATGACAATGATATATATTTCAAAAGTGTCGAAACCGAAATAATGAATTTCACAGATGCTTTCGGAAATACTGTCAGTCTTCCCACCGCAAAAGATGAAAACGGGTATTATTTGATTGATACCCAACGAAAAATCATATGTGTTGATTCTAATCAATGTTTTTTTGAAGAATGGTCCGGTGCAGAACCGTACTATTTTGAAGATACAGAAAAAATCGATCCTATATTCGTAACCGTATTTGAAAATGTAATTAAAACTTATGATTTTTATCGCTCCAAAGGAATAGAGTCCATTGACGGACAGGGAATCCCTCTTGCCATAGGGCTCGGATACGCACCTTACGGTGAAGAAATAGAAAATGCTGCTTATATCGGTAATCTTTTTGGCTTCGGTTGTTTTATGTTCAGTAAAACCTCAATCAGTACAGCTCTTGACTGTGCAGCACACGAATTTACTCACGGTATCAGGGCATCTTATCATTGTAATGGTGATTATATCAACAATACCGGTTCTGTGGAAGAATCTTATGCGGATATTCTGGGTAATATTGCCGAAATGCTGATTGATCCTGATCATAGTGATACCGAAACGTGGCTGATATGCGAACAGACAGGCAGCCCTCTCCGATGTATGAGTGATCCTCATTCCTACTTTATGCCCGAATTTATCGGAGATGTATATTTTATGATGAACAGCACATTTCAGGGAGATGTCAACGACAACGGAGGCGTTCATACCAACAGTTCCATTTTGCCGTATATATGTTTCCAAATGTCCAAACTCGGAATCGGTATGCAGGAGAATTTTCAAATCTGGCAGGACAGTATGATGGTACTGACACCTCTCAGCGAATATCAGCAAACAGCAGAAGCAGTAAAATTTACGCTTACAAGAGAAGGTTATGAAAAATATCTTACAGATGTCAATACTCTTTTTTGCAACGCTAAGCTCGGCAGCAATACAACATCATGGTCCTATTACGATAAGCCGGACGGAACAGTGGCTGTCGAATTTGAAACAGAAAATCTTCCGGATACTTACGAATGGGGTGTAAGAATCTATCCGACAACCAATAACCAACCTAATATTGCTGTGGCAGGTGATGTCGACAATATCACCAAAGGATATATCTATCCGATAGTCAATGCCAGAATTGACTTTTTGTTCCAGGATAAAGACCATATCAATAATGTTATTTATCACAATGCTTTTAATGGTACGATCAGCGAAGATCTTAAAATCACCATTGATTTTGACGATATTGAAATTCCGGAGTTTCCGGACGCAACAATTGAGGAATTCCGAACCATTATTGAAAGTAATACCGATGAAAAACTTCTTGAAACTTATGACAGCTACCGTGCCGATATTCATTACTACATTCCGGAAACATTTTTTGATTACAGTATTTATTCCGACAGCCAATATATCTTCGGAGACTTTGGCAGCTGGCAGTTAGGCAAAATCAAAGACAACGTATACAGCTATTACACCAGTGATGACACATATGCCGCAGAAATTTATGCCGAGGGGGAAGAGGTATCTCCTCTTCCGAATGAATTTTCCTGTCCGGTCATTTCGATGGAGGAATATAAATATATTAATTTTTGTGCCATTCTCGAGGACGAAGAACAAACCATCATTTCAACATCACTTCCCGAAGACACTACCCGGGATTTGTTTGAAATGAACGGAATTGATTATCGGGAAGGAGATTATCTGGCATATCAATACACGGTTAATACATATGACAAAAGTCTGATGGAAGCAGTGTGCAGCCTTCATCACTCAGATGGCAGCAGCGAAAAATTTATGCACGCTGTAATGACCTACGACTGTACTAAAAATGATGCAGAAAGTACGATGTATTATCATATGACCGATCCCGACAGACGTAATGTCACGCTGATTCTGGATCCCGGAACCGAAAACGAAACTGTCTTCAAGACAACAACACTGAAAGATGACCGTGTACGAATCTATATGCCTGCCGGGTATCAACTATATACCGATCCTGAATGTACCACTCTTTACAACGGTAATACAGATCACTGCGAAGATCTCACCTTATACGGTCACAGCAGCATCTTCTGAAAAAGACTAATCGGCTGACGAAAATATCTTCGTCAGCCGATTTTTTTGATAGTCATCAAATTCTGCTTTCTTCATCCATATAGACTCTCGAACCTGTTGCACCCATCTGTCCCTGATATTTTCCTTTGTAAGGATTCAGAGCCGTTTCGTCCATCTCAGCAAACACCAACTGACCAATTCTTCTTCCATATTTTAATTCTATGGCACATCGGTTGGCATTAAACAATTCCAATGTAATTTCTCCTTTAAATCCCGGATCTACCCAGCCGGCATTCTGTATAAAAAGTCCCATTCTTCCGAGAGAACTCCGTCCCTCAACAAATGCTGTAAGATTATTTGGAAGTTCAAAATATTCCATTGTCGTTGCAAGAATAAACTGTCCGGGCAACAGTACATAGGTATCTGTTTTGATTGTTTTGTAATGAATTTCACTGTCAAGTGTGATGATTCCTTTTGAAGAATCTTCTACAATGCTGAACGTATCTCCCAAACGCACATCTACGCTGGCAGGCTGTATCTGATTTTCAATTAAGGGTCTGATGACAAGACTGTTATCTTTCAGCATTTTTGTAATTGTTTTGTCTGACAATATCATAAAATCACCTGTTTTAGCAGTATAGTTATCTTTATTATAGCACAGAGATTACATATTTGGAATATTGATAACAAAATTTTTCGTTGACATTTTTTCTCCCAATGTTATCATTGTAGTATGAGGTGAATTGTAAATGAAAAAAATAAAATGGTATCCCATCATTTCTGTTATCTTGGTCTTTTCTTTGGCTGTTGTAATGTGTTCTTGCAGCAATTCTGTTGAAGAGGACAATATAGCCGTTGTCAGCACGGCTGAATCATTGGAAGAACCCGAAGAATCCGAACAGTCTGAAACATATGAATCATCTTTTGAAGAAATATCCGTCATTGCAAAACTCGATGAACTTCCGGATTATATCAGCGATAATTCCGAACATTATACCAAACTGCTTTCTAATATATTAAAACTGTATTATACAGGTGTGATCAACGGAAGAATCCATTCCGGAAATTTTGTGCCCCAAAGGGCAAAAGATGTCCTGCCGTCCGAAAACGATACTGCCGAAAAACGAAAAGAATATGCCGATTACTGCACCATCGGCGGTGCTCTCGAATTTTACAGCACAGACAGCACAGACTTCAACTATTATGAAATTTATAACGGCTGTCTGCCGTACTTCAGCAATGACAAAAACGGCAACATTTATATTACGGAAAATATTTCTATGGATTCCGTATGGCAGCTGACCGATTACGATGAAACAATGCGGTACGTATTTAAATACTGCAATCCCGATAAATTGGAAAAAGAAGCAATGGCATTTATTTCCTCGGAAATTAACAGCACCTGCAAAAATTATTATAACGGCATCAAAGAGGGAACAATTGTCAAAAATTCATTTGCCCAGCAATATACACACGATACCTTACCCGATCAATATACTGCTCCCGAACCAAGACTCGGACTTGCGAAGCACGCAACGATCGGAGGTGCTCTCGAATTCATCGGAAAATACCGCCAATTCAGTATTTTCATCAATAAACTCGGTATTGACAGCACAGGCAATATTTATCCGATGTCAGATAAATCCAAAAATGATCTCAAGGTCATTTCCGATACCTATCTCACAATGCAGGAAATCTATCACATTACAGCTTTGCAATAAAATTCTTTTCTATCTGCGATAGCAAAATCCGATAGATTGAGATGTTGAAACTCAATCTATCGGATTTTTTCATTTAATTTGATTCTTCTGTAACTTCGTCAATCACTTCTGTATCTTCCTCGTTTTCTTCCATATCCTGCTCATCTGATTCGTCTTCGTGGGGAACTCTTGAAATAGTGACAACTTTACTGTCATCTACCGTTTTCATCACAATAACACCCTTGCTGGGTCTGGAGCATACTCTAATGGAAGAAGCTTCAATACGTATAATCACACCGTTATCGGAGATAAGAATAATATCATCATTGAAGTCCACTGCCTTGATAGCTGCAATTTTACCATACTTATCCGTATGATAGTTAAGTGTTCCATAACCGCCTCTGCTCTGAATACGATAATCACTCTGTTCAGAAAGCCGTCCGAAACCTGTTTCTGAAACCGTCAGTATATAGGCATCTTCTCTGAGCATTGCCATACCGATAACGTTATCATCATTTTTGAGGGTAATCGCTTTGACACCTCTTGCAGATCTGCCGGTAGGTCTTACATCCGTTTCTTTAAAACGTATTGCCATACCGTTTCTTGTTGCTACCAAAAGCTGAGAGTGTCCGTCCGTCAGACGAACCCATACCAGTTCGTCATCTTCATCAAGGTCAATCGCAATCAATCCGCCCTTGCGGTTGGTATGAAAATCTTTGGTGGCTGTACGCTTGATGATACCTTTGCGTGTGATCATAACAAGGTATCTGTCTTCGTCACCGTCTTCGGGTACACGAATCATTGAGGTTACTTTTTCATCGGGAACAAGGGGAAGAAGATTGTTGATATTCATTCCCTTGGAAGTTCTCGAACCTTCGGGTATTTCATAACATTTCAGTCTGTAAACTTTTCCGAGATTGGTAAAAAACAGAACGTGATCGTGAGTTCCGCTGACAAAAATATCGGTTGCAACATCTTCTTCACGTCTGTTCATTCCTGATATACCTCTGCCGCCTCTGCGTTGTGTACGATAGGTATCCACTTTCTGACGCTTTACATAACCAAAATTAGTCATCGTCACCACACAGTCCTCATACGGAATCAGGTCTTCTATATCCACTTCACCACTCACTGCCGCTATTTCCGTGCGTCTGGGGTCATTGAATTTTGCTTTGATGGCATTTAACTCTGTTTTGATGATGCCGAGAAGTCTTTCGCTGTTGCTCAGAATATCTTTATAATCTGCAATTTTCTCAACAAGAGCTGCGAGTTCTTCTTCGATTTTTTCTCTTTCCAGACCTGACAGCTGACCTAATCTCATCGATACAATTGCCTGTGTCTGAACATCGTCCAGTCCGAAACGTTCCGAAAGCCGCTGTCTTGCGGTAGGCTGGTCTTTTGAGGAACGTATGATTTTAATGACTTCATCAATAAAATCGATGGCGATTTTTAAGCCCTCGAGAATATGGGCACGTTCTTCGGCTTTTCGGAGATCGTAGATGGTTCGCCTCGTGATAACGTCTACCTGAAAATCAATATAATTCTGAAGAATTTGTTTCAGATTCAGTATTTTCGGCACTCCGTTGACAATGGCAAGCATAATAATGCCATATGTAATCTGCATCTGTGAATTTTTATAAAGACTGTTGAGAACAATTTGCGGAGAAGCCTCTCTTTTCAGGCTGATTTCTATATGCATACCGTTACGGTCAGAGTGGTCATCAATATTGGAGATACCTTCGATTTTTTTATCCTTGACCATATCGGCAATGCTTTCTACTAATCTTGCTTTATTGACCTGATAGGGAAGTTCGGTAACAATGATCTTGAATCTTCCGTTTTTATCTTCGGCTATTTCGGCTCTTGCTCTTACGGTGATTTTGGCACGTCCGGTCGTATAAGCCGCACGTATGCCGGCTTTACCCATAATAATGCCTGCTGTCGGAAAATCAGGACCTTTGATATACTGCATAATTTCTTCCAGTCCCGCATCAGGATTGTCGATAATACAGTTCACGGCATCAATGACTTCTCCCAGATTATGCGGAGGAATATTGGTTGCCATACCAACAGCAATACCGGTTGAACCGTTGACCAATAAATTTGGGAAACGTGAGGGAAGAACGGAAGGTTCTTTTCTGCTGTCATCATAGTTTGGGATAAAATCAACGGTTTCCTTATCAATATCCGTGAGCATCTCAACACTGATTTTACTCATTTTTGATTCTGTATAACGATAAGCCGCAGGCGGATCACCATCAACCGAACCAAAGTTTCCGTGACCGTCCACCAGCGTATATCTCATCGAAAAATCCTGAGCCAGACGTACCAGAGCATCATAAACAGAGCTGTCACCGTGAGGATGATAACGACCGAGAACGTTACCTACCGTAGTAGCACATTTTTTATAAGGCTTTTCGGGTGTCAGATTATCTTCATACTGAGAATACAATATTCTTCTATGAACGGGTTTTAATCCGTCACGGACATCGGGCAGTGCTCTTGATACAATGACAGACATCGAATAATCCAGAAAAGATTTTTTCATTTCTCTTTCTATATCAACATCTATAATTTTAGCATTTTGAGCAGTTGATTCCATATCCATTATTATTAGCACCTCTTTCAAAGTTTAAATCACAATATATTTATCATCGGCAAAATTTTTGAGATGCCGAATATCATCATCATTAACGACCCTTTTAGGAATAAAACTAAACTCGTTTTTATCTATAAAGATAAGAATAGTATGATTACATTCTGCTATTTGATGAATATATTTTTTCGGAAGATGAAGTTGATGTGTTTCGGATAAAATATGAATTAATTCATCATTCATCTGAAACGTCACTGCATTTTTAATCATTTTGGAATGATAACGGTAAAATTTGGAAGCTTGTTTTTTGATCTGAACAGGATTGATCACATCGTAATAAGACAGAACATAAAATCCTATGATAATCAAGATAATCCAACAAATGGTCTGATAAATACTTTCTCTCAGATTGATAAATGCCGCTGTACCGCAGCAAACGGCAATGATACCAAGAATACGAAGTATGATTTTATTTTCTTTTGGAATACGGAATTGATTGACATCATTCATCATATTAACATAATCTTTTTCGGTTACGATAAAACATTCCTCAGCAGAAAATTTTTTCATATCATAAAATTCCTTTTTAGAATATTATTTCTTTTTTAAATGCGAGCCATACGTACTTCGTCGATAGACTCTGATCATTTCGGACTTAAAAAAAACAGAAATTGTTTCGATTTGCTCATCTGTCAAACAGCGTTTTGATATTACTGTGACAATATGTTCCATACCTCCGATGAGGATAAAGGTATCGTTGGTTTCGATACAGTCAATGATTTCAGTATAATATCTTTTCAGAAATTCATAATCATTGTTTATTTCAAAATAATCACGTTTTATTATAAAACGATATTTTTTTGACAGCAGACGGGAACTTTTATAAATATGTTCCCCCTGAAGTTTTGCTTTTTTCGGCAAAAGATATACATAATGCGTACACATATACATACTGATCATCAGTACAATAGCCGTAACCGGATTTTTCACGATATTGAAATTGTCCATTGACAGCATAAATAACATTGCAACAGCAAGAAAAAAGAACACAGATGATTTCCATTCTCTTCCCGATGATCTGCCTCGTCTGAGATCATAAATCTGATAAGCTTGTGCATATTCTTTGATTTTGATATTATTGTCAAATTCAGCAATTATAGGATTGACCGCCATAGTATCACCGCTTTAATCTTCTCTTATACTTTTCAGTTTTTCATAAAATTCAGGAAATACTTTTTTAATATTTAAAGGCTTAAATGTTTTGGAATCAACGAATCCATGAGAAGTAAATCCTTCATTCATTACATTGCCGTTCAGCAACACCCTGTAACCGAAAGTAACCTTTGCAAAACTGATTCTGGTGATTCTTGTTTCAATAGTGACTTCATCTTCATAATGCACAGGCAGCAGATATTTGCAGCCGAGTTCTGTCAGCGGCAGCATAATGCCTTTGGCTTCCAACTGAGAATAAGTAATTCCCGAAATTTTGATAAACTCTGTTCTCGCCGCCTCATACCATACAGCATAAACAGAATGATGGATAATCCCCATCTGATCAGTTTCAGCATATCTTGCGGTTATTTTTGTTTCATATCTCATTGTTGATCAAATCCTTATCAGTAGTTTATGAATCCGTTCATCATTCGACAGGTTTGGTGCCGGACAAAAGAATGGCTTTAATTTCGTTATATACTTCCGGTTCTATCACACGCTGAGGAATCGCAAAATGATGTTCCTTTGGTGTGCTGATCATAAAAATACCGTCAAATTCCTTAATTTCAGACGTTCCATCAAGTTCTATACTCCACGCTCCGTCATCTTTGCCTATGTCAATATGGGTAGGATAAATCTCCGCTTCTACTGTTTTGCCGTCTGCCATCATTTTAGCAAGACTTTTGGTATGCCAATGAGGAACAAGCCATACCGCCGCTGTCATTACCAGACAAAAAATGCCAAATCCGAGATGATAGGCATTATATCGGGAATCTGTCAGAAAATAGGTAAGAAAAAACGCCACTGCCGCAAAACCAAATATCACACTTTGCATCACAGCTCTGGTTCCCTTTGTTTTATACAGATTACTGTTGTATAAACACTTATACATTTCGTCCGGAGTAAGAGCATAGGAAATTTTAATACCCGTTTCGGGAATTTCATATTCCTCCGCATCTTCATCGGCGATCAATTCCGACTGTGAACCGTCCCATTCGGGATTTTCATCATTTTCTGCCTCCGGAGCCATTTCTTTCTCCGAAGGCGTTATAGAGTCATTGTCTTTCATTTGCTGCTCCTTTTGTTATACGTCAAGATTCTGTACATACTTGGCGTTTTTCTCGATGAACTCTCGTCTTGGCTCTACCTTGTCACCCATCAGTATAGTAAATACTTCATCTGCTGCTGCTGCATCTTCCATTTCAACACGAAGCATAATTCTTGTTTCAGGGTCCATCGTGGTTTCCCAAAGCTGAGAGGCGTCCATTTCACCAAGACCTTTATAACGCTGAATTTCATATTTTCCGCCCAGATCTTTCATAATTCTGTCACGTTCCTGATCAGAATACGCATAATGGTGTTCTTTGCCCTTTGTAATTCGGTAAAGGGGAGGCTGGGCAATATAAATATGACCTTCTTCAATCAAAGGACGCATAAAACGGAAAAAGAATGTCAGCATCAGCGTTCTGATATGCGAACCGTCCACATCGGCATCTGCCATAATAATAATCTTTCCGTAGCGAAGTTTTGACAGATCAATGTCCTCTCCGATACCGCAGCCCAAAGCGGTAATAACGGGCATCAGCTTATCATTTCCGTATACTCTGTCAAGGCGTGCTTTTTCTACATTCAGCATTTTTCCCCAGAGAGGAAGAATTGCCTGAAAACGTCTGTCACGGCCGCCTTTTGCAGAACCGCCCGCAGAATCACCCTCAACGATATAAATTTCTGTTTCTTCCACATTTTTAGACTGACAGTCAGCAAGCTTACCCGGAAGTCCGGCACCTTCCATTGCGGTTTTTCTTCTTGCAAGGTCACGTGCTTTTCTTGCGGCATCTCTTGCTTTTGCCGCCATCAGTGCTTTTTCAAAAATTGCCTTGGCGGTAGAGGGATTTTCTTCAAGATACTGCGACAATTTTTCGCTTACCAATTTATCGACCAAAGTACGTATCGACGTATTGCCAAGTTTTGCTTTTGTCTGACTTTCAAACTGTGCATCTTTCAGCTTGACACTGATGACCACCGTCAAGCCTTCCCGCACATCTTCACCGCTGAGACCTTTTTCGCCCTCTTTGATGATATTGAATTTTCGTGCATAATCATTCATAACACGTGTCAGGGAACGTTTGAACCCTTCTTCGTGGGTACCGCCGTCATTCGTATGAATATTATTAGCGAAAGAAAGAATTAATTCATTATAACTTTCGTTATACTGCATCGCAATTTCGGCAGAGGCGGTATCATCTTCATTTTTTGCCTGAAAATGTATAATATCAGAGTGAATCACATTCAAAGCTCGCTTTTTATGAATATATTCTACAAAGCTCGATACACCGCCCTCATAGCAGAAATTCTGTTTTTGAATATTTTCGGGATCTCTTTCATCTCTGAGTTCAATATGAACACCTGCATTCAAAAATGCCTGTTCACGAAGTCGAACCGAGAGTGTCTCATAATCATATTCATCGGTTTCGGTAAATATTTCGGGATCAGCCTTAAAAGTAACCACTGTACCCGTTTTTGTTGTTTCTCCTTTTTGTATAAGATCGGTAACGGTATTTCCCTTTTCAAAACGTTGGCAGTATACGTTGCTTCCGTCGGAAACTTCCACTTCTACCCATTCTGAAAGAGCATTCACAACCGATGCACCCACACCGTGAAGGCCTCCGGCAACTTTATATCCGCCGCCGCCGAATTTACCTCCGGCATGAAGCACCGTAAATACAACTGTTACGGCAGGAATCCCGAGTTTGGGCTGAATTCCTACGGGAATTCCTCGTCCGTCATCGGAAACTCTGATAATATTTCCGGGAAGGATACATACATCTATCTTGCTGCAATAGCCCGCAAGTGCCTCGTCGATGGAATTGTCCACTATTTCGTAAACGAGGTGATGCAGTCCTCTCGGTCCTGTGGAACCGATATACATACCCGGACGTTTGCGTACCGCTTCAAGACCTTCAAGAACCTGTATTTCATCGGCTCCGTATTTTTCGGTTGTTTGAGAAATATCATTGTTATTCATTTTATTACCTCACTGACGGCTGTTTTGATTGCCTGCCTATCCTGTATTTTACTTATTTTTTGACTTTACAGGGCTGTTTTTTATTTTTGGATTAGATCTGCTTTTACTTCCGGCATCTTTTTTGTGAGAAGATACAGCTGAAAATCTGGTAGTAAACGGAAAAGAAAGCAGTGACAGTAATATAACAGTCATATTAATGACTGCCATTACGGGAAGGATTTTCATATCTTCCGATTCTGCCGTTGTATGCAGCAAAAACAAATTGATGATGATGAGCAGAATACATACCGCAGCAACAGGAAGTACACATAATTTTTTATTCAATATAAATTCCTTTTTGCAGTGGTAACATTGGCATTTTTTTCCTTTCATATTCCTTATTTCCGAATATGTGTAAACGGTATGACAATAAGGACATACGGGAAGTCTGAACAATTAGCATTACCTCTCTTAATTTATTCTTGACTGTCGGGCAAAGATTCTGTTTTCTTGTCTTTGGTATATTCCTTTACATCGTCGTCATCTGCATCGCTGCTGAAAATATCTTCTATTTTGTCCGCATCGCCCGACAGATCCGTAATAACATCTTCGTCTGTTTCAGGTCTGCTGCTGACTACGGTACTTTTGGTTTTCATAAACTTGCTGGAAAAATCTTCTTCCACATCGAGTTCTATGGGTTTGGATAAAGCCGGTTTTTTTGTTTTTTCAGCAGGACGTTTTGCATCTTTTTGTTTCGTTTGCTTTTCTTTGATTTTGATTTTTTGTACCGCTGATTTGTCTTTGCACGGTTCCAGACGTACAAAAAACGGTACGATAATATAAAAAAGTATAAAAGGAATCAGTACAAAGACAAATCCCCACAAACTTCCGTGATCACCTGTATTGGAATAAATGAGAACGATCAACAGTGCAATAATACATACCACACTGGCTATCGCATACAATGTTTTGTTGATAATCACATTGGAAACACATTTGCAGCTTTCGCAGGTATATTCGCCCTTTGTCTTCAAAAACGACGCACTGATATAGGAAATTTTTCTGTGACAATACGGACATCTTGTTAGTCTGAAAAATCTTGGCATTCACAACATCCTTTACTGGAGTATTTTTTATTCTAATGCACGGCTCACCTGAGATGATCGTTTCATCAGTGTAACAGGTGACAGTCTGCATATATACACTTTAAAATCATTTTTTTCACGGCATATGACAAACGATTTTGGCAAGTCCGAAGATACGTTGATGACTTTTCCTTGTTTTTCGGCATTTGACAAAAATTCTCTTGTTTTTAAAGAAACAGTAGAATTATCCAGATCAAATATCCCTACTATATCATTTTGTCTGATAATGGTATCATTCCCCAGATATAAATACATTTTGCAAACCTCGTAATTTTATGGCGGAGGATTATCCCGCCTGCTGCTGTTTTGTATGGTTCCGCTGCTGATTGTTACAATATGACCGGCTTCTGCGGAAGATTCACAGCAAGTGATAAATACCTGTAAAGAATTTAACTTTGTCAGAAGATAATTTTGCCGGGACAAATCAAGTTCGCTTAACACATCATCAAGCAGAATAATCGGATTTTCCTTTTTTTCTTGTCCCAGAACACGTGCTTCAGCCAGTTTCAAAGCGAGAACTGCCGAACGCTGCTGACCCTGGGAGGCAAAACTTTTGGCATCACGGTTGTTGATTCTGATCGTCATATCGTCACGGTGAATTCCTCCGGTAGTATAGCCGCAGTAAATGTCATCTGTCTGACGGCGGGTGATTTTTTCAAGAAGTGTTTCTTTAATTTCCATACAGTTCATATTTTCATCTGCATAATAGGCATTTTTATATGACAGAGAAAGATTTTCCCTGCCACTTGAAATGCCGCTGTAAAAGTCCTTTGCAGGAACAGAAAGTTTCCGGAGGTATTTCATTCTTTCAAACGCAATTTTTGCTCCTTCTTCCGCTAATTTTTCATTCCACACATCAAGCGTATCTTCCAATTCGGGATGTCGGGGAATATCCTTCAGCAGTGCATTTCTTTCATTCAAAACACGTCTGTATTTTGTCAGAACCGAGGCATAGGAAGGTTTGATCTGACACAAAGCACCATCGATGAAATTTCTTCTTTCTTCCGGACCGTTTTTGATCAGTCCGAGATGGTTGGGAGAAAAAATTACCGCACAAAAAACACCGATGATTTGTGACATGTAGCTTTTGGGAACACCGTTCAGTATGGGGGTTCGCCGGTTGTTCTGAATGTTGATTTTAATGGTTTGTTCACGTTCTCCCGCAAAAAAGCATACTTCTGCGGAGGCGGTATCTTCCTCGAAACGAATCAGTTCCCGATCCTTTGCTCCTCTGAAAGAACGTCCTCCCGTAAAGAGCCACATACATTCAATAAGATTCGTTTTTCCCTGAGCATTATCACCGCAGATAACATTGATGCCTTTCTGCGGGAAAAATATGTCATTTTTAAGATTTCTGTAATTTTCAAACTGAATGCTTTTTATATACAAAATCAGAACACCTCAAGAATGACTCCGTCCACTTCAGCTGTATCGCCGGGGCGGAGTTTTTTTCCTCTTTGGAGGCAGATTTCTCCGTTTACTTTTACATGACCGCTTTGAATTTCTATTTTTGCCTGACCGCCTGTTGCAAAAAAGCCTGCTGATTTCAGTGCATTGTCAAGGCGAATGTATTCTTCACCAGGAAGTAATTCTATTTTTTCAGTTTTCATTCTTTAACCTCACAGGAAGTACCAAAAACGTAAAGTTATCACCCTCACTGGGGCTGACAACAATCGGGCTGAGGGGACCGTTGATTTGTATTTTGACCATATCTGTTTCTGTATAACGCATTGCGTCAAGCATATATTTGTTGTCAAATCCGATTTCCACATCTTCACCGCTGATGTCTGCTTCAAATTCGTCATAAGCCTGACCGACAGATGTATTGCAGGAACACTTAATCAGCCCGTTTTCGATACGGCATCGGATGGGACTTTTTAGTCTGTCAGTAAGAAGAAGTGACATTCTCTCAATAGAGTTAATAAATTTTCTGGTGTTGACTTTCATTTCAGTAGAATGTTGTTTCGGAAGTGCTGCTTTATAGTTCATAAATTCGCCTTCGATAAGACGTGTAATAATAGAATATTCACCGATCTGGAAGATAATATGCCTGCCTCCGACTCTCATATCAACGCTGCTGCTGTCATCGGAAATCAGTTTTGATACCTCAGATAGTGATTTTCCGGGCACAATAAATGTTTTTTCTCCGGTATATTCGATTTTTTCATTTCGGATAGCTAACCGATACCCATCAACGGATACCACTCTTATTGTGCCGTTTTGTATTTCAAACAGAGAACCTTTGTGTGCCGGTTTCATATCATTTTCGGCAATCGCATATTTTGTCTGTCTTATCATACTGGCAAGAGCTTCGCCGTTGATGTTAAGGGTTTCGCTTGCCGTTACGGCAGGAAGTTCCGGATATTCATCGGCAGATATTCCGATAATTTTATAATCTACTTTTCCGCTGACAATGTAGACAATCAGTTTTTCATTTGTTTCGATAGTGATTTTATCTTCGGGCATTTTTTTGATAATATCCGAAAACAGTTTTGCGTTGATCACAATGGAACCTTCCGTAACTATATCGGCATCTATGGAAGTGGTGATTCCGATTTCAAGATCATATCCGCAAAGGGAGATCCGGTTGTTTTGGGTTTTGAGAAGTATACCCTCCAGTGCAGGCATTGTTGACTTGGAGGATACTGCTTTTTGAACATTTGTAACTGCTTCATTGAGCTTATGGCGGTTACATGTGAATTTCATAACATCAGTCCTTTTTTTCGTCAAAAGTCGTTCTATATAATACTAATAATTTAGTAATAGTAATAGGGGCTGTTAAGAAGTTGAAAAGCTGTGAAAGATCAGTTTTGATGCAGTTTTCCACTAAAATTTAACCGTTAGGAATTGGTGGAGGTTTTAGTGGAATTAAAATCCGTTATTTTGTTTATCAACCGGACGGTTAACAAATGTTGGTGGAAAGTTGAAAACTTGTTAAAAACGTTGAAACAGTTCAATCACGTCTTTCAACCGAAAATGTTGAATCGTTGAAAGCAGATTAACAATTTGTTGAAAAGAATAGTGTTTATCTGTCCCTGATATTTTTGATAATATCTTCTACGGTAGATTTTGTTTTAGGATCTTTGTTCATGTTCTTTTCAATCTGCTTGATGGCATATACAATGGTAGAATGATCTCGTCCGCCGAATTCTTCTCCGATGAGGTTCATTGACAGATCGGTGATTTCTCTTACGGCATAGATGGCGATTTGGCGAGCATTTGAGATGTTGGAATTTCTTTTGGAGGATCTGATGTCATCGCTCGTAATGCCGAATGTGCGTGCTACTTCGTCGATGATTTTTTCGACGGTGAGCGGCGGCGGCTGATCGTTGTTCAGAATGTCCGAGATGGTTTTCTGAGCGACATTAATGGTAATTTTTTCTCCGTAGAGCTGATTTTTCGCTTTGAGTTTCTTTACGACACCTTCCAGCTGTCTGATGTTGGTTTTAAGGCGTGTTGCAATATATTCTACTACATCATCGGGAATATCCATTTCAAGAAGTTCTGCTTTTCTTTTGATGATGGCAATTCTGGTTTCAAAATCCGGCGGCTGAACGTCTGCAATCAGACCGGATTCAAAACGGCTGCGGAGTCTGTCTTCCAAAGTTTTGATTTCTTTTGGCGGACGGTCCGATGTCAGTACGATCTGCCCTTTTGCCTCGTAGAGTGTATTGAACGTATGGAAAAATTCTTCCTGTGTAGAATCTTTTCCGCCGATAAACTGTATATCATCTACAAGAAGTACGTCGGATTTTCTGTACTTCTGACGGAATTCACTGGTAGTATTCATTCGGATAGCTTCGATCAGTTCATTGGTAAAATCATCGCCTTTTACATATACAATCACTTTATTGGGGTCATTGGCAAGTATTTCATTTCTGATGGCATAGAGGAGGTGCGTTTTTCCCAGACCCGAGTTACCGTATATAAATAAAGGGTTATAGGCTCTTCCGGGATTGGTTGCGACAGCCAGTGATGCTGCGTGTGCAAATTTATTGGAGGAACCCACAATAAACGAATCAAAGGTAAATTCATAATCCGCATCGGTAATGCTGTCATTGATTTCCTGTTCTTTTGATACAATTTCTTCCGGAACCGTAAAGCAAATCTGAATTCCTTCTCCGAAGACACTTGCAAAAGCATCGTTCAGAAGCTGCATATAGCCTCTTGTGAGGGTCTGGCGGTGAAAATCTCCCGGAACCATCAGGATAGCTTTTCCTTCGGCGAAATCCAATTTGATAGGTTCAATTTTACTGATCCACATATTATAGGCAATTTCTGTGATATGCTGTTTACAGTAATCGCAGATGATGTCCCATGCTTCATTAAACGAATCCATAAATATACATTTCTCCCTGCTTTTAATAGTCTTTTTGCGTATACGATACATCATGATGTTTTTTGGTATCAGCACTGTTTTTTAGATGTTAACAAAAAAACGGTTGTTTTCAACGTGCTGTTGAAATAAAAAAACACCTATACGCAATAAATTATAACACATAACTTTTAATTTTTCAACAAAAATTAAAAGTTATTAACAACTGTATTAAAATCGGGGCAGAAGCGGTTGATAATTCGGGCAAACTATCAGAATCTCAATCGGCTGAAGAAAATATTCTGTGCTTTTACTGTAAAATTTTTATGGAGAAAAGGTTGACAGAAGCAGTGTTTTTAAGGTATAATTCTACATTGCAAGGTTATATCTTGAACACTTTTTTGCGGGTACTTGTTTACCCTCGTCGAAAGGAGGATTTTCTCATGCTGAGAACGTATCAGCCCAAAAAGCTCCACAGAAAAAAGGAGCATGGTTTCAGAAAAAGAATGTCAACATCTAACGGCCACAAGGTGCTTGCTCGCCGCAGAGCTAAGGGCAGAAAAAGACTGACTTACTGATTTCTGCCTTTTCGTTTTTATGGTCTGACGGCAAGGAGCTTTTGACGGTTGTTTGATTGTATCTGAATTTTTATTTGAATCGGGTGTTTGTTTTGAGTGAAATTACCACCTTAAAGGAAAATAAGGATTTTCGCCGTCTTTATGCTCGCGGCCGTTCGTACGTTTCGGGCGTACTTGTTACCTATGTTATGAAAAATCGCTGCGGTAATGTCCGTATCGGTATTACTACCGGAAAAAAAATCGGTAAAGCCGTTTTGCGAAGCAGATCACGCAGAATCATCAGAGAGGCATTCAGGTGCCTTGCTGATGATATAAAACCCGGATATGACCTCGTTTTTGTTGCAAGAGGCAAAACACCATTTGTTAAAAGCTATGATATTCTGCGTGCAATGAAAAAAGAGCTTAAAGAGGCGGGTGTTCTGAAATGAAGCACCCGCTTATTTGGCTTATCAGATTTTACCAGAAATATATTTCTTCAAGAACACCGCCTTGCTGTAAATATTACCCGGTATGCTCTGTTTATGGTATTAATGCTATTGAAAGATTCGGAGCTGTAAAAGGGTCGTTTCTTACCGTATGGAGAATTTTAAGATGCAACCCGTTTTCAAAAGGCGGTTATGATCCCGTTCCGGAAAAAAAGGATAAAAAGAAAAAAATTCCTTATGACAGAATATGATCTGTTTTGGATTGATAATATGATAAGTTGACTTTACTAAGGAAAAGAAGGGAAGGATTGTTATTTTAGATATTTTTAATCTCATAGGAAGTATATTCGGATATATACTTTGGGCTGCATTTTATGTTTTTCATAATTTCGGTGCAGCAATTATTGTGTTTACTATTATTATCAAATTGATTTTATTCCCATTTTCTGTCAAACAGCAAAAGTCTATGGCAGCCAATGCCCGTTTTCAGAAAATGCAGAGAGAAATTATGGAACGTTACGGCAATGACAGAGTAAAGGCAAATGAAGAAATTCAGAAACTGATGCAAAAGGAAAATATCAGTATGACAGCCGGTTGTCTGCCGATGATCGCTCCTATGTTTGTGATGCTGGGCGTATATTATTCGGTGATTAACCCTCTTACCAATACGCTCCATATTGCTTCTGACAAGGTGAATTCCGCTTTGCAGAGTCTTTCTGCTCTGCCCGGAATCGGTTCCGAAATCAACAGCCAGTACGGTCAGATCAGCATTGTAAAATATTTTGATAATATTCAGAAATATCTTACTAATTCCGATGGCAGTGCTTTATTTAACTCAGGTGAAATCCATTCTATCAATGAATTTGCAAACGGTTTTAACTTTCTCGGTTGGGATTTGCTTGCCTCTCCGAATGCCAGTTCGTTTCAGTCGCTGATGTGGCTGATTCCTGTTTTGTGTTTTGTTACTTCTGTCGGAGCAATGTTTATTACGCAGAAACTTAACGGTACACAGATGAAGGGCTGTATGAATGCAATGATTTTTATTATGCCGCTTTTTTCTGCCTGGATCGCCTATAATGTTCCCGGTGCGGTAGGTTTTTACTGGATTGCATCGACCGTATTCGGATTTGTTCAGTCACTTCTTTTGAATAAATTTTATAGTGCAAGTATTATTGAAGCAAGAACCGAAGCACAGCGTGTTGTCCTCAGAAAACAACAGGAAGCGGAAGTAGCCTATATAGATGTTCCCGATTATGAGGCACCATCCCAAAAGAGTAAAAATACAGCCGATGATAAGAAAAATAAATCAAATTCCAAAAAACAGCCAAAATCAAAAAAGTCGGGCAATCGTTCCGGCAGCAATTATATGGGAAGAAAAAAATAAGGAGGAAAAATGATGATTCGTGAAACAGTTGTAACCGCAGATACGATAGAAGAAGCACAGAAAAAAGCCTGTGAAGAACTGGGAGCGGTGATCGATCAAATACAGTTTGAGGTAATACAGCAGCCCGAAAAAAAAGTGTTCGGACTTTTTGGAGGCAATCCTGCAAAAATAAAAGCAACAGTGGAAATTACCCCTCTTGACAGTGCCAAAAAATATATTTCGGCTATACTGGAAAAAATGGGAATTGGTGAAGTGGAAATTACCGCAGAAGAAACAGATGGCGGTGCAGTCATCAATATTGACGGTGAAAATGTAGGCTTTATTATCGGTCACAGAGGAGAAACTCTCGATGCTTTGCAGTATCTGACAGGTCTTGTTGCCAATCATGTTGACAATGAGTATTACAGAATTTCAATCAATATAGGAAACTATCGTGAAAAAAGAGAAAAAACACTTGAAGTGCTCGGCAGAAAGTTGGCTTTCAAGGCAGTAAAAACAGGTTATAAAACCTCTTTGGAACCGATGAATCCTTATGAAAGAAGAATTATACATACTTCTGTTCAGAAAGTAAGAGGTGCTGTTTCCTGGAGTGAGGGCGAAAATCTCCAGCGTCACGTTGTGATCGGTCCCGATCCCGATTATAAACCTTCCTACAATAAGGGTTATAGAAAACCCCGTTCCAGCAATTTTAACAAGGACGGCTCTTATAAACGTCCCCAGCGTACTACGGGCTATCAACGCAGACAGTATTCTGAAAGCGAAACTCATCTCCAGGACAGTATGTTTAGTAACTTTGAAGAAAAAACCGTAAGAGAAAGTATGAACGAAAGACCGGATATGTCACTTTACGGTAAAATTGAAGTAAAAAAATCAGATGATACAATAATTTAATTTTATTGGTGATCTGTATTGTGTCCGAAAATTAAGAGATTCTGAATTGGAAGACAATCTGAATTGTGCATATCTTTTGCGTACGGATATGCACAATTTTTATTATAAATTTTTTTTTCATTTAAAAGGAATGATAGTATGGAAAAAACAATTGCGGCTATTTCTACGGCAAATGGTGTAGGCGGAATGGGTGTTATCAGAATATCGGGCGAAAAAGCCGGACAAACAGCCGAAAAAGTATTTCGTTCCGTATCCGGTAAAAAAGTGACGGAAATGAAAGGATATACCGCATCATTTGGAAAAATCTATGACGGCGACGAACTCATCGATGAGGCAGTGGTATTGGTTTTTCGTGCCCCTCATAGTTATACAGGGGAAGATGTTGTGGAAATATCCTGCCATGGAGGACTGTATATCACCAAAAGGGTACTTCGTGCAGTGTTAAAAAACGGTGCAGAACCTGCACAGCCGGGTGAATTTACCAAGAGGGCATTTCTGAATGGAAAAATGGGACTTACAGAAGCAGAAGCTGTGATGGATATTATTTCCGCAAGAGGTTCTCAGTCGGCAAAAGCAGCATTATCCTGTATGGAGGGAACACTGAGAAAACGAATTGATTCCGTTCGTGATATTCTGGTCAATGCAGCAGCTCACCTTTCAGCGTGGGCAGATTATCCCGAAGAGGATATTCCGGAAGTCAATGAAAATAATCTGACCGACAGTCTGGAACAATGCAAACGGGAACTTTTAGATTTGTTGAAAGGTTATGATGCCGGAAAAATAATGAGAGAAGGTGTGGATACCGTTATCGCAGGCAGACCAAATGTGGGGAAATCTACTTTGATGAATTTGCTTTCGGGATGTGAGCGTTCCATCGTGACCAATGTTCCGGGAACCACCAGAGATATTGTGGAAGAAACTGTAATATTGGGAGAAATTCCGCTGAACCTTTCGGATACGGCAGGAATTCGTACCACAGAAGATATTGTGGAAAAAATAGGTGTACAAAAAGCAAAGGACAGAGTGCAGAAAGCAGGATTGGTTCTGGCGGTATTTGATTCTTCCAAACCCCTTTCGGAAGATGATAAACAATTAATCGATTTGATTGCAGAAGCACCGTCGATTGCGGTTATCAATAAAACAGATCTTGTACAACAACTGGATACGGACTATATTAAACAAAGAATCAGCCATGTTGTTTTGATCTCTGCTTTAAAGGGAAGCGGAGCACAAGAACTTGAACAAGCAGTGGCAGAAATCATTGGTACCTCTCAATTAGATGCATCGCAGGGAATCCTTGCCACAGAACGTCAAAGAGCTGCGGCGGAAAAATCCCTGCAATCCGTAGAAGAAGCAATTGCAACCATCAGAACAGGAATAACGCTTGATGCAGTAACGGTGATTATAGAAGATGCGATCAACAGTCTTTTGGAACTGACCGGTGAACGCACTACTGAGGCAGTAACGGATCAGGTATTCCATCATTTTTGCGTAGGAAAGTAATGAAGCGTTATATGACAGAAAAACAATCCAATGTTTCACGTGAAACATTGGATTGTTTTTTAATATTCAGATATTTGTTTCACGTGAAACATTCCATAAACTCTCTCGGTCTGTTTGAAAAACAACCCAAAAGGAAAATTTC